>JAUTCS010000139.1 GCA_030673825.1 Verrucomicrobiota bacterium JB024
ACAGGCATCATCTACTGCGCCACGCGTAAGAGCGTCGAGGCCGTCTCCGCCGAGCTGAAGGAGGACCGCATCGCCCACACCGCCTACCACGCCGGGCTCTCCATCAACGAGCGCAAGGCCGCGCAGGAGCTGTTCATGCGCCGCGAGGTGCCGGTGGCGGTGGCCACGAGCGCCTTCGGGATGGGAATCGACCGGGCGGACATCCGCTTCGTCTGCCACTACGAGATGCCCGGCAGCGTGGAGGCGTTTTACCAGGAGGCCGGTCGCGCCGGGCGCGACGGCCAGCCCGCCTGGTGCGAGCTCTTGTTCATGTACTCGGACAAGCGCGTGCAGGACTTTTTCGTCGAGGGTGCCAACCCCGACGTGAGCAAGATCCGCGAGGTCTACGACTTCATCCGCTCGCGCTGCAACGACCAGCAGGAGATGTTCCTGCCGGTGGACGAGGTTACCGAGGGCCTCTCCGGGCGCAACAACCCGATGGCCGTCCACACCGCGCTCGGGCACCTCGTGCGTCGGGGTTACCTGAAGCGCTTCGACGTGCGCGGTGAGCAGCTGCGCGGTACGCGCCTGCTCCAGCCCGCCGTGACGGGCCGCGAGCTGGAACTGCCCGAGGCCGACCTGCTGGAGAAGCGCCGTCGTGACCTCGACAAGCTCAAGGCCGTCGTCCAGATGGCCTATGCGAAGGAGTGTCGGCAGGGGTGGATCCTGCGCTATTTCGGCGAAGCGGTGGGGGCCGATTGCGGCCGCTGCGACGCCTGCGCCCGCGAGTCCACCGCCCGTTCGCTGCGCCCGGACGAGTTCACCATCGTGCAGCAGGCGCTCAGCGGTGTGGCCCGGATGTCCTTCCGCGTCAGTCGCTACGAGTGGGAGCCGCGCTACGGGCGCACGAAGATCATGCAGTGTCTCGCGGGCAAGAACGACGAGCGCCTCAGCCAGGCCGGGATCGACGCCCTGCCGACCTACGGTATTTTGAAAGAGCACGGCGCGGCCTTCATCCGACGCTTGTTCGAGTCGCTGGAAGAGGCCGGGCTGATCGAGGTCGAGCAGGGCGAGTATCCGCTGCTGCGGCTGACGGGGGAGGGCGCTCAGGTCATGTTCGGCGAGACCGAGGTGGCGCTGGAGTGGCCGGAGGAAACCCGTTCCGCCTCCTCCCCGCGCAAACGCAAAAGCTCCGCCACCACCACGGCGGAGGATGTCGCGGATCAGGCGCTTTACCGCAAGCTCGTCGCCCTGCGCGAACGCCTGCGCCGCGCCCGCGGCAACGCTCCGGCATACACCATCTTTCCCAACACCGTACTGGCCCAGCTCGCCGATCTCAAGCCCGCCACCGCCGAGGAGGCGATGGAGATCAAGGGCATCGGCCCGGCCAAGGCCACATCCATCCTGCCCGCGTTTCTCTCGCTCATCGCGGGCAAAGAGGAAGAGTCCGTTTAAGAGGGTACCCGCGAAGTCAGGGAGGCCACCCGCGAAGACACGCGAAGAATATCAACGGGAGCCCAGCGAGTACCGCAATAGTCGTAAGTGCCTACAAGTAGGCAATGGTCTTCCCTCATAATACTCCGCGCTTCTTCGCGTGTCTTCACGGGCAAAAAAAACTGAGCGGCGATGCGGGTAAGCATTCTCGGCTTTCCACGCCGCGCCCGCCCCCTTATAACACCGGATCATGTCATCCTTGCCCCGAGTCGCCTTCATGGGGTCCGACGCGATTGCCGTGCCGGTCCTGAAATACCTGGCCGAGGAGGCCTCGCACCAGGTTTCCGTGGCGGGCGTCTTCAGCCAGCCGGACCGCCCGAAGGGCAGGGGCAAACACCGCCAGCCCAACCCGCTCGCCGCCGCCGCGCAGGAGCTTGGGCTGCCGCTCCTCCAGCCGGAAAAGCCCGGTGCGGACGAGGCCGAGTGGCTGGAGCGCCACGGCGTGTGCCTGGTTTTCGTCATGGCTTACGGGCACCTCCTGCGTAAGCGCCTGCTGGCCGCCCCGGCGCTGGGGTATGTGAATTTCCACGCCTCGCTCCTGCCGAAGTACCGTGGCGCCTCCCCGGTCGAGTCCGCTGTGGCCAGCGGCGAACACGAAACGGGCGTCACCCTCATGCGCATCGTCCCGAAGATGGACGCCGGGCCCGTGCTCGACACGGAGTCCGTTACCGTCGATCCGCTCGACACCGGGGCCAGCGTGCGTGAAAAACTCGCCGCCGCCACCGTGCCGCTGCTCGCTCGCAACATCGCTACGTTGCTCTCCGGCGAGGCTGACTTCAAAGATCAGGACGAATCTGCCGCAACCTACTGCCGTAAGTTGGACAAGACCGACGGACAACTCGACTTCTCTGCGTCCGCCTCCGTACTGGCTGCCCGCATCAACGGCCTAGACCCTTGGCCGGGCTGCTTCTGTGACGTGGGCGAAACCCGGCTCAAGCTCCGCCAGGCGCTCGCGCTGGGCGAGGTCGTTTCCCTGAAAGGTGCGGCGCCGGGCGAGATTATCGACGCGGGCACAGATGGCGTCGATATCGCCACCGGCAACGGCGTACTGCGCATCCTCCAGCTGCAGCGTCCGGGCGGTAAAATGCTTCCCGCGTGCGACTTTCTGCGCGGCTTCGATCTACCCGAGGGCACACGTCTCACGGGTGGCAAAATGCGCCCGCTGACCGGCGGAGCCTAAGAAGTTCGAATCACCGCGTTCAGCAGACTTGTGAGACGAGCCGGTCGGCCAGCACGTCGAGCTCTTCGTAGTCGCGCAGGCCCTGCACCCATTCGCCGGGGATCTGGCCGCAGCCGCCGGCGGCACCGGCCAGCATGCCGAGAATGGCTCCCCGCGGGCAGTTATCGCCACCGAGGTTGGTGTTGGCGATCATAGCTGCCTCGAAATTGCCCCCGTACTTGAGGATAAGAAAGAGAAGCAGCGGCAGGGCGTCGTCCACCGTGGCCCCGTTGCGGCAATGGTGCTCGGCGACTTCCTCGTCGGAGAGGCGTTCACGCCAGCGCCGGTAGGTGAAGTTCAGGGCGGGGTGGGCGTGCCAGTTGCGGATGTGCTCGTAGAGCGCCTTGTCGGCGTCGTAGCCGTGCAGCAGGTAGATGAGCAGCTCGACCATGAGCACCGCCGCCCGGCCCTCCGGCTCACCCTTGTGGGTGAGCGAGAGGGCCTGAGTGACGTGTTTGCAGGCCTCCTGGAGGTCGCGCGCGTAGTACAGCGCCAGCGGCAGGGCTATGGCGATGCCGCCGATGCGGTTGGACTCGCCGCCGCAGACCCAGGGGTCTTTGCCGCGCCCGTAGTTCTCGAAGAACGTCCGGTGCGAGGCGGGGATATACGTGTCGTTATGTCGTCCCGGGGTGAGGAAAAACGAGGTGTAGGCGTCCACATAGGCGCTCGGGTCGTAGCGCTCGTGGTCAACGGCGCTCTTGAGCAGTTCGCGGCCGATGAGGGTATTGACGGTGTTTTCACCGCCCTTGAGATGCTGGTGAAAGTGCGTGCCCGGCACGCGCCACTCGGCCTCGCGCCCATGCATGATCTCGCTCTGGGGGCCGGTGGGGGTATAGTGCGTCCGGAAAAGCGTGCTCTGGGGGTGGGGCAGGACGGGGTCCCGGTAGCTTTCTATCCGCCCGTAATCGTTACGGATGCGCTTGGGGACGGCGTAGCCGTGACAGGGCATGGACAAGGCGTCTCCGATGAAATAGCCCCAGAAGGCTCCGTACAGTCGGGAGCTGAAGCTGATCTCGTCGGGACCGCCGACGACTGGGGTATCGCTCGCGGACTTTTTCATGGGCTTGGGCAACACTGGTACGTTATTTCCGAACGGTCCTGACAGCAAGTCTTTTTTCGTTTTACCTGTTCACCTAACTGCCTGAGGCGAAGGGAGTTTTCCACGGTCGGAATTATCCGTAAAAACCCCCGCCGTCGGCGGGGGTTGCAGGAAAAACGCGGTGGTGATTTTTCTCAGGCGCGGGGGACGAGCCACATGGCCTGATACGGTTTGAGCGTGAGGCCGCGTTTGCCGTTGCTAAGGGTTTTGGCCGAGATGACGTCGTAGAAATTTTTCGTGTCCTTCAGCGGGGCGAAGTTCGCGGGCCGGGCCACCGTCTGCGCCTCAGCGGAGAAGTTGAAGACGCAGTACACACTCTGATTGCCGAGCGTGGAGGTGCGCACGAGCACGACCACCGAGTCGCCCAGGCGGTAGATCTCCTGCGCCCCGTCCGGGTTGAAGGCCGGGTAGTTGGCGCGGCGGCGCAGCACCTGCACGTACTGGCGAAAGGTCTCCGCCTGCACGGACTTTTTGTCCTGCAACAGCGTGCCCAACTCGTCGGCGTCCCACTTGCGGCGGTTGATGGAGCGCGGGGCGCCGGTTTTTTCGACGCCCTCCTCGTAATTCGGGGTCGCCATCAGGCTGTGGAAATAAACGGCGGGGATGCCCTTGAGCGAGAGCGCGAAGTACTGCGAGCACAGGAAGCGCGCGGCCCCGAGCTTGCCGTCGCCCGGCTCGCCCAACGCGGAGGCGTAGGTGATGTTCAGCTCGTAGGGGCTCTGCGAGCCGTCGGGGTTGGTCTTGCGTGAGACGTGCGCGCCGCGCTTCTCGACGGCCTTGATCAGCTTGTCGAATTCCTTCTGCGGCAGCAGTCCCTGAAGCGGGCGCACGCCGATGCCGTCGTGTGAGGCAGTAAAGTTCAGGTACGTGCACGCGCCCTCGGGGTATTCGAGCTTGCCCAGCCACTCGCACAGGTACTCGCAGTTGTCGGTCAGTAGCGCGTGCAGGAGCAGCGGCGGCAGGCTGAAATTATAAACGATGTGCGCCTCGTCCCCCGCGCCGAAGTAGCTCACGTTCTCGGCGTGGGGTACATTGGTCTCGGTCAGGATATTCACCTGCGGGTCCACGATCTCGCACACGTCGCGCAGGAGCTTGACGATCTCGTGCGTCTGCGGGCGGTGCAGGCAGTCCGTGCCGATCTCCTTCCACGCGAAGGCCACGGCGTCGAGCCGCAGCGTGCGCACGCCCTTGCTGATGTAAAAAAGCAGGATGTCCAGAAACTCGAAGAGCAGGTCCGAGTTTTGCCAGTTGAGGTCCACCTGATCGGCGCTGAAGGTCGTCCACACGTGGGACTCGCCAAAGCGGGTGGTGGTCTTGGTCAGCAGGGGAGAGGTGCGGGGGCGGACCACGGCGGAGAGGTCCGTCTTCGGGTCCATCTCCAGAAAGTAATGCCGCGCGGGCGAGATCCCGAGGATGAAGTCATGGAACCACGCGCTCTTGGCCGAGCAGTGGTTGAGCACGAGGTCGAAGGCCAACTGGAAATTCTCGCCGAGCTTTTCCACGTCATTCCACGTGCCGTACTCGCGCTTGACCTGGCGGTAGTCGATAACGGAAAAACCATCATCACTCGACCACGGATAAAACGGTAAAATGTGCACCGTGCTGACCGCGCCCTTGAGGTGCTCGACACAGAACTTGTCCAGCGTGGACAGCGGCGTCTCGCCCTTGGTGTGAACCATGTCCGCATAGGTGATGAGCAGCACGTCCTTCTGGTCCCAGCGCCGGGCCGAGGGGGCGGGTGGCGTCACGCCCACGCCGTAGCGCCCGATCAGGTGATAGAAGCGGTCCACCAGCCAGTCGGCGCGTTCGTCGTAGAGGAATCTCAACCGGCGGCGCACGCGGTCGAGCTGAGCCTGGGAAATCGGTTTAATCATATTGAAAGAGTTTTTTGCCTCAGATCACACATAGGAGGCACAGAGAAACAATTTAAGGAATTCAGTTTATTTCATGAATAATCCCATAAGGGTCAGATGTTTCAAAAATACCTCTGTGCTCTCTGTGCCTCCTCTGTGGCCTGTCATTTAATATTTCATCCGCCGTTGCCCCAGCCGGTTAGGCTGGTCATGAGCGTGCGCAGGGAGCGCCGCAGGACGGTGTAGGAATAGAAGCGCCGGGCGACGCGGTAGTTGTGCTCGACCATCTCATTGCGGTAATGCGAGTCTTCGAGAATCTTCTGCACCTCGTTGACAACCTTCTTCGTCACGATGCCGTCCATCTCCGCGAAGCGGAACCCGCGCGGCTCGATGTCCTGAATGTAGATGGAGTAGCGGTTTACCATCATCGCTTTTCTGAAATACACGGCTTCCAGCAGCGCGTTACCGAAGCCCTCGTAAGTGCTGGGGTAGGTGACGAAGTCCGCGTGCGGGTACAGGTCCCAGAGCGTGTACATCTTGCGCCCGAGGCTGTCGCGCTGGCGAACTTCGGCCACACGGTCGGCGATGAAGCGCACGTCCACCTTTTCCTCCTTGGCCAGCTCGTCGAGCATGTGCAGGTAGTCCAGACCCTCGTCCCCGGCGTCGTGCGAGATGACGAGCTTGTAGCGCGGGTCCTTGAGCATGCCGACCATCTTGATCGCGTGCTCGATGCCCTTGCGCGGCACGATACGCGTGGGCTGGAGGATAAACACGTCGTCCGGCTTCAGGCCGATCTCCTCGCGCACATCGGCGGAGTACTCGTCGGGCTGCGGCGCGGGGTGATCGAAGTCAAACACGTTCGGGATCAGCAGCGAGGCCAAGCCTTTGCGCAGGGCGATCTGCTCTTCCGCCGGCCGGTTGATCACAACCGAGCGGATGTTGTTTAAACTCGGGGGAAAGGCGCTGTCGAGGTAGTCGCCCACGCCGTTGACCGCGAAGCGCGTGCGCTCCCAGAAAAAGTCGTGGTGGTGGGCGATGGCGGGCATCCCCGTCTCGGCCAGAAACTCCGTCACCGCCAGGCCCAGGGGCAGGTGCATCGGGATCGTCAGGACATTCTGCGGGATGATGAAGTCGATCTGGAACTTTTTGACGAAGTGGTAGAGCGTGGTCTTCAGGTAGTCCGTCATCTCGCGGATGCGGGCTGTCACGAGGGGCTCGCGCGAGGTGCGCCCCCAGATGCGCTCGTTGATCCACTCCACCTCGGGGTGGCCGAAGTACGCCTCGGGCACGACATAGGAAATGCCGGGGTCGCGGTCGCTGCGACCGCTGTACCAGTAGCTCACGTGCCGGTCGTCCCACAGGACTTCGGCCCACTTGGCGCTTTCCAGAGAGACGCCGTCGGTGCCGGCGAAGCGCGTGGAGATAAAACCGATATTTTTGGGCATGACTGGGCTGCTTGACGAATAGGTTACAGACGTTAGCGGCGAACGGTACGCAAGTTACATGCCTGTCGCTACCTGCGCAAGATTTAGAACCACAATATTCACCAAAAAACGATTGGCACCGTAAAAACGCCCCGCTAGCGTCTGGCCATCCACTATGCCGGACGACGCACTCTCACCCATTCTGGAAACCCTCCCGGAGACCCGCAAGCACCTCAAGGAGATGCGCGAGATCATCCTCGCCAATGCGGTCATGTTCGGGGAGATTCCCGCACCCACTTTTGCGGAGGCCGCGCGCGCGCGCTTCCTCATGGACCGCTTCACCGAGGGCGGCTGCCAGACGATCTCGACCGATGAGGTCGGCAACGCCGTGGGCATCGTCCCCGGTACGAAGAGCGGCTCCGGCCACATCCTCGTATCAGCCCACCTCGACACGCCTTTCAGCAAGAGCATCGACCACACGGTCACGGTGCAGAAGAACGGCCTCTCCGGGGCCGGCGTGCTCGATAACGCGCTCGGTGTGGCTATCGTCGCTTCTTTGCCCACGATGCTGGACAAGCTCGGGCTGAGCTTCGAGCACGACCTGCTGCTGATGGGCTCCACGCGCAGCCTCGGGCCGGGCGACATCGAGGGGATGCGCTTCTTCTTAAATAATAACAAGCTGCCCATCGAGGCCGGGGTGATCGTCGAGGGCGCGACCCTCGGACGCCTCAGCTACGCCTCGCTCGGGATGAGCCGCGGCGTTATCAACTGCCGCATCCCGCACGGGTACGACTTCAGCCGCTTCGGGGCGGCGGGCGCGGTTGCCATCCTCAACCGCGTCATTTCCGGCATGCTGGCCATCCGCACGCCGAAGGAACCCGCCACACAAATTATCCTCGGCTCTTTCGAGGGGGGCACAACCTTTAACACTATCGCCAAGAGCGGCGCCCTGCGCTACGAGATCCGCAGCGAGCAGAGCGGCCTCGTCGGCGAGATTAACCACCAGATCGCCAGCCTGCTGGACGAGATCCGCTCCTCCTGCGGCGTGACGCTGCGCCTCGACGAGGTCGCGCGCCGCCACAACGGCGGGCTCGACTATTCGCACCCGCTCGTGCGCACCTGCCGCGAGGTCATGGAGTCGCTCGACATCGACCCGATCGTCGCCCCGACCACCGGCGAACTCGCCGCCCTCATCGAAAAGGACATCCCCGGCGTCACGCTCGGCATGACCTACGGCGAAAACCGTCACCTGCAGGACGAGCTTGTCGCCATCGACCCGATTTTCACTGGCCTGGCGCAACTGCTGGCCGTCCTCCAGGCCATCGATAAAGGAATTTGCCATGACGAAGCTTGAGAACTGGATTCAGCACAACACCTTTCACCACAGCCAGTTTTACGACCAGCTTGAGCTGCTCAAGCAGAAGGAGAAAACCGGGCTGACCATCTCGCTGTGCATCCCCACGCTCAACGAGGAAGCCACCATCGGCAAGGAGATCGTGATCTTCCGCTCCGAGCTGATGGAGCGCTACCCGCTGATCGACGAGATCGCTGTGATCGACTCCGGCTCGACCGACAAGACGCTCGAAGTCGCCGCCTCCTTTGGCGCGGACACGTACTTCGCCGGGGATATCCTGCCCTCGCAGGGCCACAAGCGCGGCAAGGGCGAGAACCTCTGGAAAGCCATTTACCAGCTCAAGGGCGACATTATCGTCTATGTGGACGCGGACATTAAAAACATCCACCCGCGCTTCTGCTACGGGCTGGTCGCGCCGCTGCTGTACCGCCCCGAAATCCAGTACGTGAAGGCGTTCTATGACCGCCCGCTGGCCTTCTCCCAGGGCGTGCGACCCAGTGGCGGTGGCCGCGTGACGGAGATCCTCGTGCGCCCGCTCTTCTCGCTCTTTTTCCCCGAGCTGACCGGCCTCGTGCAGCCGCTTTCGGGCGAGTATGCCGTGCGCCGTGGCGTGCTGGAGCGCCTGCCGTTCCCGATCGGCTATGGTGTGGAGACCTCGCACATCATGGACGTGTACCGCCAGTGGGGTCTCGAAGCTTTTGGCCAGACCGACCTCGACCAGCGCGTCCACCGCAATCAGGAGACCCTCTCGCTGGGCAAGATGTCCTTCGGCATCCTCCAGAGTTTCCTCGGCCGCCTCAAGGACATGGGCATGGAGGGCGACCTGCCCGCCATGACCAACACCCTGCGCCAATTCATTGCCAAGGACCAGCAGTACGAACAGGTCTGCCACGAGATCGTCGAAGAGGAGCGCCCCCCCATGATCGACATCCCCGAGTACCGCGAAAAAATGGGCTACGAGGGGTAGCTCTGTCGTGGTTTATCAATACGGCCACGAAGGACACGAAGAAGACACGAAGCGCACAAAGGAATAATGAACCTTTCGTTTATAATACTCCGTTTATTTCTGGTTTTAGTTTTTCTGCTCTCTGGCTTTCTCTTGATTTCGAGCCCGGTGATGAGTGACCGTGGCGAAGAGTATGCCGTATTCGACGCACAGGAGAATGTTATCGGCCACACCTATGTCCCTCAAAGTATGGCTTGGGTGCTTTGTACTAATGCAGTATTTTTCCTGCTGAGCGGAATTAACCTGATTATCGTCCAGTATTTGGGCAGAAAACTCACCAAGCTTGAGTGTGAGGTGAAACGTCTTAAAGACGCTTCGTGCTCTTAGTGTCCTTTGCGGTTAATCTTCATTTTGATATACTCTCTGTGTTCTTTGTGCCTCCTCTGGTGCCCTGTGACCTGCCTATTCCTTCTCTTCTATGCGTATCGCAGTCGTCCACTACCATCTAAAGCCCGGTGGCGTCACGCGCATTGTCGAGAGCGCGGCGGGGGCGTTGGCTCCGCATGGGGTAGAGCTGTGCGCGATATCGGGAGAGCCGTACACGGGTGACGCAGATTTAAAAACTGGCGTTGTATCCGGTCTTGGATACACGACCGAAGAGTCTGATTACATCGACCCGAAGTACCTCCTGCACGAACTCAGAGCCGAGGCGAAAAAGCTTCTCGGGGGCGAGCCAGACCTGTGGCACATCCACAACCACTCGCTGGGCAAGAACGCCGTCATGGCGGATGTCGTTGGGCTGCTGGTGCGCGGGGAAGCACCCGTGCTGCTCCAGATCCATGATTTCGCCGAGGACGGGCGCCCGGCCAACTACCAATTGATCGGGGAGGGCATTGCCGACTGGAAAAATCTCTACCCCTATGGCCCACGCGTGCACACCACGGTCCTCAACCGCCGCGACGAATCCTTTCTGCGTGGCGCGGGCATGCCTGCCGAGTGCCTGCACCTGCTGCCCAACCCGGTGTCCGTCCCCGCCGTGCCCGCGGGCGAGCCGCCGAGGATCGACGGTATGGAGCGGCTTTTCCTGTATCCCACACGGGCCATCCGCCGCAAGAACATGGGCGAGTTCCTTTTCTGGGCCGCGTTGGCACGGGAAGGCGAGACCTTTGCCACCACGCTGGCTCCGGCCAACCCGACCGCCCGCCCCGTATACGAGCGCTGGATGGCGTTCGCGAAAGAGCAGCAATTACCCGCCGTTTTCGAGTTGGCGCAGGCGGTGGACCTGTCCTTTCCGCAGGTCATGGCTGCCGCCGAGACGGTTATCACGACCAGCGTGGGCGAGGGCTTCGGCATGGCTTTTCTGGAGCCGTTCCTCTTTGGAAAAACCCTCTGCGGGCGCGACCTGCCGGATATCACGGGCGATTTTTGCGAGCACGGCGTTGAATTGACCGGCCTCTACGACCGACTCGACGTGCCGCTCGCGTGGATCGGCGGGGCAGGGGAGTTGAAACAAAAAATCGCCCCCGCGCTCACCGCCAGCTACGCCGCCTACGGTCGCGACTGCGGCGAAGGGGAAATCGCCGCTGCGATGGCCTCCGCCGTCGCGGGCGGACGGGTTGAGTTTGGACGGCTCGACGAGGAGCTCCAGGAGCGAGCCATCGCGTACCTGCATACCTTGGATAACCCGGCGGACGATGTGCGCCCGCCTACGCTTGCCCGGCAGGACGCTGCCACCGCCACGGCCAATCGCGCCGCCATCGCCGAACACTTTAACCTGGAGCAGTACGGCCAGCGCCTGTTGGGCATTTACCAAAATTTGCTCGCTGCCGCGCCCGCTGCGCCGGAGTCGCTCGACCCGGCTCGCGTGCTTGACGCTTTTCTTGATCCGGCCCGTTTCTGCCTGCTGCGGACGTAGAAGTACGTTTGAGAGTTTGAATGTTTATGAGTTTGAAAGTCAGAGAGGCTCTATCGGGGAGAACACGCTGCGTTTTTTTCTTCATTCGCGCGGCTAATCAGGTATAACTCGCTCTCATGTCCCTGAAGACCCCTCTGCCGGAAGTTTTCCGCCAATACGCCCCCGAAGGCATGCAGCCCGAGCCCACCGGTGAAAAGCCGGCGCTGAAGAAACTCGCGGGTATCCGCGCCGTGCTCTTTGACGTGTACGGCACGCTGTTCCAGTCCGGCGTGGGCGATATCTCGCTGGCCGAGGAGGACCGCGGCACTCAGCGCGAAAAGCTCATCCGTGCCGCCATCAAGGAGGCGGGCCTTCAGGTGACCTGTCAAAAGACCCCGCTGGCGGAGCTTTTTCACGACACCATCCGCGCCGAGCAGGACATCCGTCGCGAGCAGGGCGTGGACCATCCCGAGGTGGATATCCTCGGTGTGTGGGAGGACCTCATCGGCCAGTTGGAGGCCTACGAGTTGATCCGTGGCCGCGCCAGCCGCGCCGCTCTCCGCGCCATGGCCGTGCACTACGAGGCGAGCGTCAACCCCGCCTCGCCCATGCCCGGCGCACTCGATACCATCGAGGGCCTGCTCGACAAAAAGCTCAGCCTCGGCATCGTCTCCAACGCCCAGTTTTACACGCCGCTGCTTTTTGAGGCCTTTCTGGAAGGCTCGCCGCACGACCTCGGTTTCGAGGAGATCCTCTGTATCTGGTCCTACGACCACACCGTGGCCAAGCCCTCGGAAAAGCTCTTCGAAGTCGCCGCCGAGCGGCTCCAGGCGCTCGACGGCATCGCCCCGAAGCAGACCCTCTACATCGGCAACGACATGCTCAACGACATCATGCCCGCCGCCAAGCTCGGCTTCAAGACCGCGCTTTTCGCCGGGGACAAGCGCTCCCTGCGTCTGCGCAAGGACGACGAGAGCTGCAAGGGCGTCAAGCCCGACCTCGTCATCACCGAGCTGGAGCAGATCCTGGAGTGCGTCTGAGGTAGGCTGGCACTCTGCACTGCGCTTATTTGTGAAAGCCGCCCAGTCCCGGGCGGCTTTTTATGTCTCAATTAATGTCTAACTAGCAATGGGTTACGCTTTTCTATATGTGTGGGAACTTGTTATCTTAACTAAATTGCCTAAAATACTAAAAATATTTATTGCCAACGGCAAAAATATGCTTTGAGTGAGGGGCATAACACCGATGGATGCGACCCCGTCACGTGTGCGGTAAGTATCGTTTGAGGGGTTCAATTCCTGATTTTATATAACCACCCGTTTATTATTTCCGATGCACACCTATCGAGTCAGTCATTTAAATCAGCTCGAAGCCGAGTCGATTTATGTTTTGCGCGAATTTGCGGCGCAGTTTGAAAAGCCGGTGCTCCTTTTTTCCGGGGGCAAGGATTCGATCGTGATGGCGTGGCTGGCGCGCAAGGCGTTCTGGCCGGCGCGGTTGCCGTTTCCGTTGATGCACGTGGACACGGGGCATAATTTCAACGAGACGATGGCGTACCGGGACGAGTTCATCGCGGACATCCGGGCGGACTTGATTGTGGCGAGCGTGCAGGAGTCGATCGACAAGGGCCGGGTGGTCGAGGAGAAGGGCCCGAAGGCCAGCCGCAACGGCCTGCAGACCGTGACGCTGCTGGACGGGATCGAGGAGCACGGTTTCGATGCCGCGCTCGGCGGCGGACGCCGCGACGAGGAAAAGGCCCGCGCCAAGGAGCGCTTCTTCTCGCACCGCGACGAGTTCGGCCAATGGGACCCGAAGAACCAGCGCCCGGAGCTGTGGAACATCTTTAACGGGCGCAAGCTGCACGGGGAGCATTTCCGGGTGTTTCCGCTGTCCAACTGGACGGAGATGGACATCTGGCAGTACATCAAGCAGGAGGCCATCCCGCTGCCGAGCCTGTACTTCGCGCACGAGCGCGAGGTCTTCGTGCGCGACGGCACGCTCCTGGCCAAGACCGATTTTATCAACCTGTTGCCCGAGGAGGAGCCCACGCTGGAGAAGCGGGTCGTGCGCTTCCGCACGATCGGGGACGCCACCTGCACCGGCGCCGTCGAGTCCACCGCGGCTACGCTGGACGACATCATCGAGGAGGTCGCCGCCGCCCGCCAGACCGAGCGCGGAGGCCGCGCGGACGACCGCCGCTCCGAGACCGCCATGGAGGACCGCAAGAAACAGGGTTATTTTTGATCATGTTCCTGGTGCTTGGTGCTTAGTTCTTTGTTGTTGTGCTTAGTTGTTGATCGAATCGTACGGGTATGAAAATCACGCGGTTTGAAGACATCAAAAGCTGGCAGCAGGCACGGGAGCTGACGCAGGACATTTACCGGCACACCGGGCAGGAAAAATTCTCACGCGACTATGGACTCAAGGACCAACTCCAGCGCGCCAGCGCTTCGATCATGCACAACATTGCGGAAGGCTTCGACGGCGGCAGTGCGGCCGAGTTCGTCCGCTTCCTGGGCTATGCCCAGCGCTCGGCGACGGAAGTCATGAGCGGCCTGTATATCGCACTGGACCAATCCTACCTCACCGCCGAAGATTTCGAATCCCTTTACGCCAAAGCCCAAGACACCCACGCCCTGATCGGCGGCTTTATCCGTTATTTAAAAACAGCCCCCAGACCTTAGCCCCCAGCACCAAGAACAAAGAACCAAGCACCAAGAACTTTTAAAAAAAATGTCAGACGAACGCGGATATCTGGACATGGACCTGCTGCGGTTTACGACCGCCGGCAGCGTGGACGACGGCAAGAGCACCCTGATCGGGCGCCTGCTTTACGACAGCAAGAACATCTTCGAAGACCAGCTCGCGGCGGTCGAGGCCAGCAGCCGCCAGCACGGCGACGAGCAGGTGAACCTCGCGCTGCTCACCGACGGACTTCGCGCCGAGCGCGAGCAGGGGATCACGATCGACGTGGCCTACCGCTACTTCGCGACGCCG
>JAUTCS010000140.1 GCA_030673825.1 Verrucomicrobiota bacterium JB024
GAGGCATGACCGGGACGGGCAGTTGTCCGAAAGCCTGGGCCTGCCACTTGTCCATGCGGCTGTCCCGCATGTGCGCGAACATGTCGTCGCACAGGTCGCGCAAGCCCATCTCGCCGTAGCGGGCGGGGTGGTCGCGGGCAAGGTCGGGCAGGATGTGCGCCAGCGGCGTGTTGGCGTCGTAGGCGTCCTTGAAGTTGAGCAGCACGTTGACCAGCGTGCCCCACTTGCCCTTGGTCACGCCGATGGAAAACAGGCACAGGACCATGAAGTCCGTCGTGCGCGAGGGGATGATGCCCTCGCGGTAAAGGTAGGCCGAGAGCACAGCGGCGGGGATGCCGGAGCTTTCGAGCTGGCCGTCCTCGCCCATGCCGGGGCAAACGATCCCGGCCTTGATCGGGTCGAGCATGCACCAGTCTTTTTCCAGACCCTCGAAGCCATGCCAGGACGCGCCCGGCTCCAGCACCCAGCAGGCCGGATCGGTGGCGAGCTGCTCGGGGTCGGCATCGGCGAAGGCGACCTTTTTGCCCGTGGCCCGGTCGGTGATCTCGGGCGCGTTCCACGCGTCGAAGAACCACTGACCTTTGTGCGCGTACTCGCGGTTGGTCTGCGCGAGCGCCTGGCGAAAGGCGACGGCCTCACGGATGGCCTCGCCGGTGAGGTGTTCGCCGCCGGGGCCGTCCATCATGGCCGCGCCCATCTCGTTGGAGGCGATGATGGCGTAGAGCGGCGAGGTGCTCGACTGCGCCATGTACGCCTCGTTGAAACACGAGGGCTCGATCGGGCGGCGACCATTGCGAATGTGGATATACGAGGACTGCGAGAGCGCGGCCAAGAGCTTGTGCGTCGAGTGCGTGGCGAAGACTGTGGGGCCGTCCACCGGGTGCTGCGCCGGGTCGCCGCGCATGGCGAAGCGCTCGGCGTAGATCGGGTTGAAGCGCGCGTAGGCGTACCAGGCCTCGTCGAAGTGGATGCGGTCCACGCTCTTGTCCAGCAGCGCCTCGGCCTCGGAGG
The DNA here is from genome assembly GCA_030673825.1 of Verrucomicrobiota bacterium JB024. Lineage (GTDB taxonomy): Bacteria > Verrucomicrobiota > Verrucomicrobiia > Opitutales > Cerasicoccaceae > Ruficoccus. The sequence goes on from JAUTCS010000140.1 coordinate 1,012, forward strand.
CGTGGTAGCACATGCCGTCGTAGGTGCAGTTCGTCACCACGGCGTAGGCGGGCTTGTCGGAGACGGCCTGACCGCGCAGCGGGTGCTGTTCGATTTCGGCGCGAATCGTTTCGGGCGCAAAGCTTTTGGGCAGGATCGGGCCGATGATCCCGTAGCGGTTACGCGTGGGCGTGAAAAAGACCGGAATCGCCCCGGAAATGACAAGCCCCTGCTCGATGGACTTGTGGCAGTTGCGGTCGCAGAGGGCGAGCTGACCGTCGGAGAGGACGGCGCTCAAGATAGCGCGGTTGGAGCCGGAGGTGCCGTTGAGCACATTGTAGCTCAGGTGCGCCCCGAAGACCCGGGCGGCGAACGTCTCGGCGTCGGCCACCGGCCCTTCGTGGTCGAGCAGCGAGCCCAGCGGCGTGCGCTCGATCCCGGTGTCCGTGCGGAAAAGGTTCTCGCCATAGAAGTCGAAAAACATGCGGCCCGCGGCGGTCTTGGTAAAGGCGACGCCTCCCTGGTGACCGGGCGCGGCCCAGGAGTACTCGTCGGTGTCCATGTAGGCGAAAAGCGCGCGCGTAAAGGGCGGGAGCAGGTCCGCCAGGTAGCGGCGGATAGCGGCGGCGGCGCGTCCGGCGATGAAGGGTGCGGTATCCTCCAGCATCCACACAAACTCGTTGGCCAGGGCCATCGTCTCGGCGTTGAGCTGGATGTTGCGAGCGCGGTCGGCCATGAGGAACACGGGCACATCCTTGTTGCGCGCACGGATGGCACGCAGCAGTTCCAATCCCTCCTCGTGCGTGCGGGCAGAGTTGTCGCCCAGCGTCCAGTCCACGAAGACGCAGTGCAGCGCGGCGTCGGCCAGCAGGACCGAAGCCCCGTCATCAAAGGAGTAGGCCTCGACCACTTCGATGTCGCGCTCGGCCAGCGCGTTCGCCAGCAGGCGCACGGCACGCCCCCCGACAGTATCGGGGCGGTTGAGCTTATCATCGATGAGGAGGCAGCGCTGGCGGATCAGGGTATTGTTGCGTTCGATCATGGGGCGGCGGGGTTGGGGGTGGGAGCATCAAACGGCAGGGCAACCATCCGAGTCAGGAGGGCGTGTCGGGCGGCTCCTTTTGGGCGGGGACGGTGACCTCGCGGTAGAAAACGAGGAAGAGCGGGATGCTCAGGAAAAGCAGGATCATGGCGTCGCGGGCGAGGCGGACCTCCGAGCCGATGAGCGCCCACAAGCAATAGCCGATGGCAAGAATGGTGACCGTGAGCGCAAAGGCCCGCTGGCGTCCCACGACCTTGCGCCGCCGCACCGAGAACAGGAACGCGACCGCGCAGTACAGATACGGCAGCAGGTTGAGGATGATGGCCACGTCGATGATGATGTTGAACTGTTCGGTCAGCGAGGGCGAGGCCGTCACCAGAATGATGATCGACATGAGAATGCCCGAGATGACGAGGTTGAACACCGGCACGCCCCGGCGGCTGAGGCGCGCGTAGATGCGCGGGAACATCCCGTCGCTCGCGGCGGCCTGCGCGGACTGGCTGATCGTGAGCGTCCAGCCCACGAGCGAGCCCCCGGCCTTGAGGATGGCGGCCCCGGCGATGATCCACGCCCCGATCTGCCCGACGGACTCGAGCGCGGCGGCGGAAAAGGGATCGTCCGACTTGGCCAGCTCGGGCGCGGGGATGATCCCCATCAACACCGTGCAGGTGCTCACATACAAGACCGTGGCGATGAGCAGGCCCAACAGCGTGGCCAGCGGCACGTTACGTTTCGGGTTGTCGATGACCCCGGCCGAGACCGAGGCGCTCTCCACCCCCATGAACGCCCACAGCGCGTAGGTTGCGCTGGTCGAGATGGCCCCGATGGTCGTCTCGCCTTTGGGAAGCCAGCCGTCGATAAAGGTTTTCCCGTCGAACCAGAACCAGCCGAACACCGCCACCAGGATGAGCGGCACCATCGCAATGACCGTGGACCAGCCCGTGAGCAAGCCGACCACACGCGGGCCGAGGATGTTGAAGAACGTCGCCAGCCACACCACCACGAGCGAACCGATCAGGGTCAGCGCGGGAGCCTTCAGCTCGGGGCAAAAAGCCGTGCAGTAGCCGATCACGGTGGTGGCCACGGCGACGTTGCCCACGAGGTTGGCGGTCCAGTAAACGTAGTTGGTCTGGAAGCCCAGGTACGGGCCGAAGGTGTTCCTCGCGTAGGCGTAGGGGCCGCCGGGCTCCGGGTCCGTCGCCCCGAGAAAGGCAAACATCAGCCCGATGGACCCCGCCCCGAGCGAGGCCACCACCCAGCCCAGGATGGAGGCCGTGCCCGCCGAGGCCATGCTCACCGGCAGCAGAAAAATTCCCGTTCCGACCATGTTCACCGTGACCAGCATGGTGGCGGCGAACAGGCCCATTTTGTGTTTCGAGGAACTCGGTACCATCCGGCGGTGTCGTCCTTTGCGTTAAGGGTGAGAGCCGGGCGGCGCAGCAGGGGCCTCCCCGGCCCCGGCGTCCCCCCGGATGGGAGCGAAAAAGGATTCGAGATCGCCCGGGCCGTTTTCCCACAGGAAAGGCGCGACCTGCGCGGGCGTGGGGGCGGGCTCCTTCCCGGCGTCGTCGGCCATGGGGAAAGGCGCCCCCGGCACGGTCAACAGCGGGAACACGCCCGTCCAGGGCGTGTAGGGCAAGTCAATGTCGCGGGTGTCGGGCAGGACGTCGTTGAACTTCGCGGAGGCGTCGCGCAGAGTGACTTCGGCCACGGCGGTGGCGTTAAGCTCCTGTTCGGTCACGGGGCGCAGGCTCTCCCAGCGGCCCGGAAACATCCGGTCGGAGATGGCCTTGAGCGCGGCGAGGTGCTCCCCGCCCTCCAGCAGGCGGCCTTCGCCGAAGCCAATGGCGGCGGCGTAGGTCATGTTGTGCGCGAAGGCCGAGCGGGCCAGTACGAAGCCGTGCAGCAGCGTAAAAGCACAGCAGACCGTCTGCCCGGAGCCGAGGACCTTCATCAGGCGGCTGGCCCGCGAGCCGTGGAAAAACAGCCGCTCGCCCTCCCGGGCGTGCAACGTGGGGATCAGGCGCGGCTCGCCCTCCTCGACAAAGGAGATGTGGCAGTACGGCGTGCGGTCGGTGTGGTGGGCGGGTTGGTCAGCGCTCATGGGCAGCCTCCGGTGTTAGCATAAAGGCTGCCATCCGCCCCGGCTGTTGCCAAGTAGTAGCTTAGCCTTGCGTCCCGAAAACTTTTGTCCTCTAACAGAAACCGCCCCGCGCAACCGACCCCCGCCCCGTGAAACACCTCAAGTGGATCCTTGTCCTTGTCATCCTTTACTCGCTGTATTCGCTGGGTCATGACATCGTGACGGGTGAGGCGTCCTACAAGTATCGCTACCACCGCGTAGAAACGGCTTCGTTCGGCGAGGAGCGGTATGTGACCATCGTGACCGTCAAATTTCTGCTCCTGGGTGTTGAGATTTTCTTTCTAAAGTTGTTCGAGTGGATCGAGCGGGACTGAAGCGCGGGGTTATTTCTGCACGAGCAGGTAGTAGGTGCCGTCCTCGGCCTCGATACCGTGGGTGTCGTGGCAGAAGCCCGGCAGTTCGCGGTCCCACTCCTGGAGGGCGAGCAGGTAGCGCATGAAAGGCTCGTCTCCCGTGCCCATCTCCTCGCCCGGCATGACCAGCGGAATACCCGGGGGGTACGGCACGATGCCGGTGGCGGCCACGCGACCGGCGGCCTTTTCCAGCGGGACGCGCTCGACCTCGCCCGCGACGAGGCGCTGGTAGGCGTCGGCAGGGATCATCTTCATCACGGGCAGGCGGGAGAACGCCTCGTCCTGCGCGGCGAGCTGGCCGGTACGCGCCAGGGTCGCCATCATCTTTTCGGCCAGGTCACGCAGGCCGAGGCCAGGGTAATACTCGGCCATCTGCGGGATGCAGGCGGACAGCAGGGTGTTCGCGTCAAAGTCGTCCTTGAAGGCGATCATGGCGTGCACGAGCGTACTCCATTTGGCGTTGGTGATGCCGAGGGAGAACAGGAACAGCACGGAAAAGTCGGTCGTTTTCTCCACCACGATACCGCGCCCGTCGAGGTAGGCGGTCAGCAGCGAGGCCGGGAAACCGGCGGGGTCGAGGCTGCCGTCGTCGTTCAGGCCGGGCGTGAGGACGGAGACCTTGATCGGGTCCAGCATGCAGTAGTCGTCCTCCAGGTCGAAGCCGTGCCAGGCGTCGCCGGGGTGCAGCACCCAGCAGGCAGGCTCGGTGGCGAGGTGGTCGGGCGTCGCCTCGTCGAAGGGCACGTCGTCGCCGCCCTCGTTTACCGTCTCGGGGTTCCACGTGCGGAAGAACCAGTCGCTACGCTCGGAGTACGTGCGCCACAGGCCCATCACGCTCTGGCGGAAGGCGATGGCCTCACGGATGGACTGGTCCACCAGCATGGTGCCGCCGCGCCCGTCCATCATGGACGCGCTCACGTCGTTGGAGGCGATGATGGGGTAAAAGGGCGAGGTCGAGGCGTGCATCATGAACGACTCGTTGAACCGCGCGTGCGAAATGCTCCGGCGGCCTTCGCGCATGTGAATGAACGAGGCCTGCGAGAACGCGGCCAGCAGCTTGTGCGTCGAGTGCGTGGCGAAAAGCGTGGGGCCGCCCTCGGGCTGGTCCGTCGGTTCGCCGCGCATGGCGTAGCGCCCGGCGTAGAGCGGATGGAAACGGGCGTAGCCGTACCAAGCCTCGTCGAAGTGGATGCGGTCGATCTTGTGGCCCACCACCTTGAGCACACGGTCCACGTTATAGGTGAGCCCGTCGTAAGTGGAGTTGGTGATGACGGCGTGCACCGCACCTTCGGCCCCCTCGGGGAACAAGCCCTCGGGCGGGATCGGCCCGATGATGCCGTAGCGGTTGCGCGTGGGCATGAGGTAGGTCGGCACCGCGCCGGTCATCGTCAGGCCCTGCTCATTGGACTTGTGGCAGTTGCGGTCCACCAGCACGGGCTGGCCACGGCCCACGCAGGCCGTCCAGATCACGCGGTTGGAGGTGGAGGTGCCGTTCGTCACGGTGTAGCTGCGGTCCGCCCCGAAGACGCGGGCGGCGAACTTCTCGCCCTCGCCAATCGGGCCACTGTGGTCCAGCAGCGAACCCAGTTCGCCCACGCTGATCGAGAGGTCCGAGCGGAACACCGACTCGCCGAAGTAATCGTAGAAAATCCGCCCTGCCGGGTGCTTCTGGAAGGCCACCCCGCCGGTGTGCCCCGGCGTGTGCCACGAGTACTCGTGCACACGGTCGAAGTCGATCAGCGCCTGAGCCATGGGGCCGAGCACGTTGCGGGAGTACTTGTGAACGGCGGCGAGAATGCGCCCGCCGATAAACGGGGCGCTGTCCTCCATCAGCCAGATCAGCTCGGAGACCTGACGCAACAGGTGTTCGGGCAGGATGGTCGTGGTCTCGCGCGAGGTCAGCAGAAAGAGCGGCACGCGCTCGTTGCACTGGCGCACGTACTCGATGAACGACTCGGCCTCGGCGTGCGGGTCCTCCGGGCTGCCGCCCAGCAGCCAGTCCACGAGGACGGCGTGCACGGCGGCATCCGAGCCGAAGAGCGCGTAGCCATCGTCCGGGCCGGGCGCGAGGAGGACCTTGACGCCGTTGGCCTCAAGCTCCCCCACGAGGGTGCGTCCGGCACGGCCGACCGCGCTGTCTCTTTCGATGTGGTGACTGACGAGCAGGACTCGCGGGCGGAATATTTCGGAACGGCGTTCAATCATGGCTAATCGGGAATCGAGAGATTACTGAGGATCAGGGGAAACGCGGGGGGTATCGTCGGATTGAGGGGCGGGGGGCGGCAAGCTTTCATTGAGGTCGCCGGGATGAACACGCCCGTGCGTCACCGGCTCACTGGTACGAATATCGATGCCGCTCTGCTCGGGCGTGGCGGGGAGTTTGCCGCGGGCGGTGGCCGCCGGGGTCGCCGTGTTTTTCGGGGACGGCCACAGGTCGTGGCCGATGAAAATTCCGGCCACCAGCACCAGCAGGATGATCAGGATTTCGTGCATGGCTCGGGGGAGGGAGGTTGGGCGTGGGCGGGCTTGCCCTCGTGCTCGTGCGGGGCGTCGTGGCCCTGGCGCACGCGGTTGAGGCTGTAGCAGGCCGCACTAAGCATGATAATCACCGCCAGCCAGGCCACCTGTTTGGCGTTCGAGCCGAGGATGGCCCACGAGCAGTAGGCCAGCGTGATCACGATGATGATGCTCGTGACCCACTTGTTACCGCCTGAATTAACGAATCGGATAAGCGCTGAGGCCACGTAAAGGTACGCCACTACCGTCATCAGGACCGCGATCGAGGATATGACGCCGAACTCCTTACTGGCCGAGGGCGAAACCGTCAGCAGCTGCGTGCCGGTCATGAGGAAACCGACGATGATCAGACCCTTGACCGGGACGCCGTGCTTGTTGACCGCGCTGAAGCTCTTGGGAAAGAGTCCGTCGTCGGCGGCGGCCTTGGCCGTCTGCGCCGTGGCGAGGATCCAGCCCCCGAGCGAGCCAAGGCAACCGAGCGCCGCGCAGATGCTCACCGCCGCCCCGCCGACCTCACCGAAGACCAGCTTCGCGCAGTCGGCGAAGGGCTCGGCGGACTTAGCCAACTGCTCGTTGGGGATCGCGCCCATGATGGCCGTGCACGAGAGCACATAGCAGACCGCCGCCAGCAGCACGCCGCCGATGGTGGCGATGGGGACGTTCTTTTTCGGGTTGTCCACGACCCCGGCGGCGACCGAGGCCGTTTCCACCCCGATGAAGGACCAGAGCGTGACGTTGAGCACGCCCTGGATCGCGCCAAAGGTGCTCTTGCCGGAAACGTTCCAGGCGGCCATGTAGGTCTCGCCGCTGAACTTGAGCCAGCCGAGGATGGCCACCCCAACGATGGCGATCAGCGCGAGAATCGTGGTGTACGACTGCACCTTGGCGGTCAGGTTGGGGCCGAGGATATTGATAAAGGTAAAC
>JAUTCS010000141.1 GCA_030673825.1 Verrucomicrobiota bacterium JB024
AAATCATTTAGTAACCCCGGTCTATACCCTAGCCAAGGGTTCGGGGACTAAACGGCTTTGTGGCTATTTTTATTTTAATCCTTGGGCCATGCGCCCATTCTAGACGAATCCCCGGGCTGATCATCCTTGTTTTCCGTTTGCTCGGACTCCTTGCGTTTACATAAATTATGTGGAAGCCCTTGCAAAACTAAGGCAAGAGCCTCAAAACGCGATAGGGACCAAGGTGGAAAATGGAAAAAACGCGGTTGAGTGTGACACTCATCGCCCTCTAACCCGCATAAAAGCTAGAAACGTATGTGTGGAAAAAATGGCCTTGAGTGTGACATATTGCTTAAAAGTGTCACACTCGAGGCGTTTTAGTGCTACACTTAGCTGCTGAGTCTCAGTAACACGACGCTGTTCGGCCTCGTGTTTGTCCATTTGTTGCTAAAGTGGAAAGACCGGGGCGCCTCCTTCACCAGGAAAGCATTGCCGACTCGCTTCCCCGCTCACGGGTGAACCCGGCTCTCGGTGGTGGGTGGCATAAAAAAAGCCGCCCGAACCTTTGCTTATTTTTAGCATCAGGGGGGGGCGGCCTCGGTGTTGGATGGTGTGTATGCTTAGGGTGTGTGGTACGTGTGTGGGAGGCAGCTATGCCACAAGAGATCGGAGATGTGGTCCGGACGTTACGGACGCTTCTCGGGCATTGCTTATAGCATTGGTTAGGGGTGATTGGACTATATTTATCCTACTTGGATCTGGTCGGATTTTTCCAGGGAGTTGGGTATGTTCGTCCGTTGCGTCCGTATTTCCTTCAATTTCGTCGATGCTGGATACCGATAGGGCTGAATTTTTATCGTTCTATTGCATGTTATACTTTGGGTATTCCGCAACAGGTAGCCTGACGGATGTGTTGATTCCACTTTCATCGCATCATCAATTTTATGGGCGAGTTCCTTCTCCGACCAAGGGGGCTGGCAGCGATGGTTGTAACCACGCAGCAGTTCCAGGGCTTCTTCTCGCTCCAGAGCGAAACCATGAACCAGGGCACAAGCCACCTTGAAGGTCTGGTTGTGGCCCCCCTGCCCGGAGGTGGCAGGGGGACACTTTTCCAGATAACGGCGGGCCTGAGATTGTGAGATGGGATTCATCTTAGTCTCTGAGGGTCAGGTTGCGGTAACCGCGGCGGAAGGTCCCGTCCACGATGAGATCGTGCGACTGGCGGATGCCGTAGGTTTCCAGTAGGGTCGACCGCAACTCCTGGTTGACGCGGGAAGAGCGATGAGGCTCCCAGCCTTGGGCGGCGCAGTAGTTTTCGTACGCTTCGATCAATGCGCGTGCGGTAACGGATCTTCCTTGGAAGGGGATCAGTCGCTCCGCCGCGAAGGCACGGACGGAGTCCGACTCGTTGAGCAGGTCGTCCACCCGTTTGGCCTGGGCCTCGCTGAGGATGAACTTGCCCGCGCTGACGAGTTCCTGGCGGTGACGTTGCAGGCCGGAGAGCATCCAGTTGAGGATGCCCGAGCCCTCCTCGCGCAGTAACAGTTCGTCGAAGCCGGGGATGCGCTGCCGGTTGGCGGGCGGCTTGTTCCACTCCAGAATGACCAGGCGACGACGCCAGGCCTCGCTATCCCCGTCGAGCGCGACATGGAGGTCGCAGTTCGAGGCGATCAGGATGTGAAAGTTTCCGCGTAGCGAGATGGCCTCGCTGGAGCCTTTGCGCTCGACGCTGAAGCTATCGTTGCCGCAGAGCTTCTTGATGGTATGGGCTCCTGCCTCCTGAAGGAATTTGCCGGGGACATCCTTGCCGGTGAGCAGACGCATTCCGACGTAGAACTGCGACTCGAAACGCCCGTTGAGGTTCTGCGTGCGCAGTTCATAGACGTTGTCTTCACCAATGATCCGCTCCACCACGCTGACGAAGGTTGACTTCCCGCTGCCAGCAGCACCGGTGACAAGAATGACCGACTGGGCGGCGTTGGTGGGCAGCAGAAAACTGCCCAGAATACGCTGCACCAGATCCACGTCTTCCTCGTTGAGGCACGCGGACAGCAGGTCGTTGACGAAGCGGGGGCAACGGGCTCCTTCCTCGTATTCGACCGGGATCTGATTGCGCGAATAGAAATCAGGACTGAAGCTTTTCAGCACCATAGGATCCTCCTCCAGATCGATCACGCCATTAAGCACATGGAGGATGTTCTTGGGGCACCCGAAGGCATCGGCGTTTTCCACCTTGGGGCGGATTAGCTTGATGATCGAGTCGATCAGGCTCGCCGTGATTTTGCCAACCGCGTGTTTCAGCTCACATTCTATCATTAGCTGACGTACCATTGTCTCAACCGCCCGGGCGATCCGGGTTGGCGTTTGGCGCTCCCATAGACCGTTTTCACCGTTATAGAGGTAAAAATCGTTTTCCGAGGGTTCGTACAGGACCAGGTTTTCCAGACAGAACAGTTCCGCCAGGCAGCCCTGGTTGATTGAGACGCCCCCTTTGTCATTGACGAGGAAGGGTTCCCCTTGCTGGGCGTATAATTCAGCCAGCGGGTCTTCCGCTGGAGCTACTGGTTCCGGATGCCGTGCCCAGGGCAGAACGAGGTGTTCCGGCCAGTGGATGTCTTCAAAGACAATTTCAACCACTGGCTTATCAATTACTATAGCATATTCGCAGCCGGACGGGTGCTTGCCCGCCACAACTGTTTGTCCGCCATCGGCTCGGAATTCGCCCCAGGGATTGCCCTCAATATCACAGAGCTTTGTCAAGCGGGGATGGTCGCCGATAATGCGAACCCAGATGTTTGCGCCACGGGAGCCTCGCGTGCGGAACGTTTCACGCAGGGCCGGGTTAAGGTCTAAAAATTCTTCAATTTCAGCATCTCGGTCGATATCGACCGAGCAAAGTCCCCCGGATTTCTGCCCCAGGAGAATTCCTATATTATAGTTACCTGATTCCAAATCGCTCAGGTATTCATCAGTCATATCGCAAAGGGTGGTCTCTTGCCAACCCTTTGACTTCGGGCCTTTCTGGCCCAACGGGATCTTCAGAAAAACTGTCGATCCACCTAAGTCGGTGCGCAATTGTTTGATGCGCTCCAATTTTATATTATTATTTGACATAATTTGCTTTTATACATTTATCTGCACTGAGATTAAATGCCGATTCGGTAATCTATTACCGACGGGCATTAATCTGACACGAAGCAGCTATGGCTTCGCGCACATCCTCCACGTTGAAGCGGACCAAGTGTCCGACCTTGTAGTAGGGGATTTTTCGTTGAGCCGTCATTTGGCGCAACCAACGTAGCGACGGGCGGCTATTTTCATCAAAGAGGGCATTTAGTAGCCCTTTTGCATCGACCAACTGTAATGTTGGCGATTCGTGGTTTTTCATGCGATTAATCTATTGTCGATTAACTTGCTAATAACGGGAGGCCAGAGGCCATCCATAGGCCGGGCCACCAGCCACATGGATGAATACAACCATGCCGGTGGTCCGGAAAATAATGCACCAAAGGTGCTCTTTTACCTTTTTGATACTATGAAGCGGTGTACTTCTATTGACTGTCAAAGAACGGGGAACAGCCGCCAACAAAACGCAGCAATAGTCCCACGTCAATACGTTTTTGTCGAAAAAGTTAAATTGACTTTAAGTTTATGGGTCTTATTCATCATCGTATGCAGTCAATGCCAAACGCAAAACTCGGCCAGATGGTTCGGGACCTCATGGAGCTTCGCTCGATCTCTGGCGGCGATCTCGCCACTGCCCTTGGAGTCAGCCAAACCGCGATCAGCAAGATACTCAACGGGCGTAATCGCCCCCGGCAGCAAGCGTTCGTCAAGCTCTGCGAGGTGCTGTGCACAACAGACCAGGAGCGGTCGCTATTAGTGGCTGCTTACACTGGTTTGGATGGTCACTCCCCTGGATCCGGGGCAACAAACGCTCACCGCATGGAGCAGAGGAATGCGGATGAAAACGATGCGACCATGGATTCTTTAAGCCAGCATGTCGCAGGAGTACGCCTGGAAAAAGCGCTTATGGAGAAACTGCGTGCCCATGAGGTGACGTGTGAGCGGGCACCCATTCTGGGAGATTACAGAGCTGACGTGGTTCTGCAATTGGGATCACAGAAAATCGCTCTAGAGTACTACGCGGCGGGCTTGCAATCATTTCAATTGAGAAGACTAGGCGACCTCCTCCGTATGCTTGAGCAATCCAGGCTTTGCGATAAGGCTGTCGCAATCATGCCAAACGAAGGCGAGATTCAGCATATGACCCTTCGCGGGGGCGCAGAGCTTATGACGCTTGATTACTTTGAAAAAAACTACCTGAACCCTGCCCAATAAACACGGCGATGCTTTTAGCTGACTGAGTTGATAAGATAGCGCCCGTCCCGCTTTTCCATGCTGACGGGTAATGCCATCCCCTGTGGCACAATGCGCCAGAATGCGTCCGCTTCCGCCTCGGATTTAAGGTCCAGGTAGTGCTGGCGGATGATGGCCTCGGAGTTACCGGCCTGCAACGCCGTGTCTCCCACCGACCGAAACGCCCCCACCGTCATCGAGATATAGGTGTGGCGCAACACGTCATGCGGCAGTGAAAAACGTTCCCGCACCTGCGCCCACATGTCCTCGAAGCGCTTGGTCCGGACGATGGGGTATTCGGAGACGGGGTACTTCTCCA
>JAUTCS010000142.1 GCA_030673825.1 Verrucomicrobiota bacterium JB024
AGGGCAGCGGCCAGGGCGGTACAGGAGAAGATCAGCGTGGATTTCATAGAGTAAGAATGTGTTTATAAAAATGGAATTGGCCACCGAGACACAGAGAGCACAGCGCGTTATCTCTCTGTGTCCTCTGTGCCTCTGTGGCTATAAATGTATCATTGATGATAGCTTACTTGCCCGGGGAGCGGGCCTTCGGGTTGCTGGAGCCGCTTTTGTCCTGCGGGCCCATCGAGTCGAGCAGTTCGAGACGGAAGTCCGCCGCGTTCGGGCTCGGAGAGACACCAGAGACATAAACCGTCTCGCGGCCCTCGACCTGGCTCGTGCGCCACGGCGGCGCGGCGGTCGTGACCTGCATACCGTCCTTGGTGAACCACTGGAAGCGGTACAGGAAGCGGTGGTAATCGTTGGTCTTGTTCTTCAGCTCGACCTGGATTTTCAACAGGTTGCCGCTGACGGTGCTCTGGATGACGTTTTCCACCGAGACGATGTCGGCCAGGCTCGGGTCGGTCACGACCTTCTTCGTCGCGATGTAGTCGGGGGTCATCTCGGGCTCGGCCCGTTCGACGGTATTGACGGTGGAGCAGCCCGCCAATGCGAGCGCCAGTAAAGGTAGGGCGAGGAACTTTTTCATAGTGAGAGGGCTCCCTGGTCCGGCATCGGATAATCGCTTTTTTTCATGACGAACTGCTGCACCGACACCGAGGCGCTGGGAGCGTTGCTTTTGATATAGATGACATTAACCTGTCCGTCCAAAAGGTCAACGGTAAGCCGCTGGGCCCCGCGCAGGTGAATCTCCACCGAGCGGCTCTCGGGCGTGGGGAGGCGGCAATAGGCGAACTCCTTCGGCAGGGTCAGCCAGGTACGCAGGTCGGCCTGGTTGGTGGCGGCGGCATAGACGGAGGTGGCGATCATGGCGAAGGCGTTGACCGTACTGTTGCTCTTGGTCGCCTCGTAAACGCCGTACTGGATGGCGGCCTTGACCCCGGCTGAGATGAGCGTGCGCGTGATGATGACCGGCAGCTCGTTTTTAAAGGACTGGGCGACGACGGAGTCCATGTCGCTGACGGTGGCGCTCTCGTAGCTCTGGCCTCCGGCCACGGCGGTGAGGCTGGGCACGTAGTAGTCGTTGAACTTCAGCTGCGGGAAATTCACACCGACGTAGGGCACCTGATTGGTCACGAGAAACAGCGGGATATCGATGCGCTGGCCGACACGGGACGGGGCCATGCCGGTCTCGAAGATGACGTAGGTCAGGTGGGGCAAGGGCTGGCCGTTGAGCCGGGCGTTGACCGTGTCGAGGTCCTGGCGCACGTAGGTGTTGGCCGGAAGCATCCCCTGCACCCGCGAGAAAGCCGTACGCGCCCGCTCCAGGTCGGACGGGCTGGCCGCGTTGCACATAAAATACAGCCCTTCCAGAAACACCGTGAAGGGGTTCACGTAGTCGGCGTAGGCGCTGTAGCTGTCGAGGTAGTTGTAGGCCGAGCCGAGCTGTTGCTGGAAGCGCCGGTCGTTCTGCGCGCGCTGGACGTTATAGCCGTCCTCGGAGCCGGACTGGGCCATCTGCGTGGAGGTCTCGGCGTTTTCCTGCGCCTCGGCGATGGCCGCGGCGTTGGCCGAGACGGCTTCGCGCTGGCGCTCCAGGGCACGGTTGAGCTCGACCCGCGCCGCGTCCACATCCCCCAGCGAGAGGTAGTTGAGCGCCTTGTAGGTGTTGAGCATGATCCGGTCGTAGGAGGTGCCCTCGTACGGGAGAAAGCTCAGGTTCGTCAGCGTGGCCAGGGTCTGCTCGCTGATGCGGACCGAGGCCTGCGAGTCGTAATAGTTGACCCGCGCCTCGGCCTGCTCAAAGGCGGTGTTGCTCTGCGTGAACTCCGAGCCCGAGCGGTACGCGGCCCCCTCCTCCAACCGCCACAGGAGGGCATCCACGCCCTCGGGGGAGTCGTCCGCCTGACTCTGAGCCTCGGCAGCGGCGGTCAGGTCGTCCCCGGCCAGCCAGGCTTGCTGGAGAGCGCGGGTGTCGTCCTGATAGGTTGCGCAGCCCCCCAGCAACAGCCCCACGGTCAGCAGCATGGCGACTGCGGACAACCGCGAGCCAGTCTGCTCCCGTCGGCGGGCCGTCTGATCAAGCCTGTCGTCGCCGTTCATGACACCGTCAGGACGGGCCGGAGCTTACTCCGTGACCTTGATCGTGACCGAAAAGGTCTGGACCGGGGCCTGATCCTTTTCCCAGGAACGCGAGTAGGCGTACTTGAGCTGGGTTTCCCCGGCCTTGCGGGCGACAAAGGTCCAGGTCAGCAGGCTCGGCGTGCCCACCGCGTAGTCCATATTGACGGGGGTGTTGGTATTGGTGCCGACCTGGTACTTCTGGTTGGTCGGGCCGGCGGGCATCTCCAGCACGCCCTTGTAGGAATCGTCGAGCTGCCAGGTGTAGCCGGTGGAGGCGTTCTGCGGCAGGGCGACGGAAATCTTTTCCCCCACACGGAGGGTGTAGGTCTCGCCGTTGCTGGACATACCGAGGATCTGGCCGTCGCCGTCACCACCAGAGGAACTTCCCCCTTGGCAGGCACTGAAAAGAAGGGCGATGAGAGAGAGAGCGATGAACGGGATCGTACGTATCATGCGGGTAATGATGCCCGCCGCACCGCCAACCGCAAGGCGAAAGGAATACGTCGCTCGTCGAGTGAAGCCCGCAGGCCTACCTCACTTTTTCTCGGGCCGGGTGGGGAAATTCTTCTCCAGAAACGCCGTCACCGCCTGCCAATACGCTTCGTGACCGGGGGAGTCTTCCCAGAGAGCGCGCGAGCCGTGTTCGCCCCCGTGCTCGGGGATAAAGGCCACCTTGTCCTCCGAGTACATGTCCTGGTAAATCAGGTGCCAGAGACGCTCCTCACTGCGGGCTGAGGCGATGAAGACCGGCATCTCCAGCTTGCGGGCGGACTCGGAGATCCAGTTGCTCGGCTTGCCGAGGTTATAAAAGTACTCGCCAGGAGAAAACGCCACCACGCCCTGAACCAGCCGGGGCCGGTCCGCCGCCATCTTCAGCGCAAGTGAGGCCGAGTAGGAACTGCCCCAGAGGATGACAGAACCGCGCGCGTAGTGGTCGCGGGCGTAGTAAATGGCGTCGAGGATGTCCGTCACCGCGTCGAGGTAGGTCGGGGCTTTGCCGCTCTCTGTGGCTTCACGGGCGGTCTCGTTGATGACGTTGCGCACGCCGCTTCCGCTGCGCAGGTCCACCGCCAGGCAGTTGTAGCCGAGGGCAACAAGCTTGGGGGCGATCTCGCGGTACTCGCCCCGGCTGTACCCGGCCTGGTGCAGCAGCACGATGAAAGGCGTCTGTGGATCTTCGTTCGCCAAATACACGTCCGCGGTGATGTCGATGCCGTCAAAGGCATCGAACCTCACCGTGTCGAAGGCCGCCACCGGCAGGCAGGCCAGCAGGGCGATTATGGACGCGAGCGCTTTCATCCGGACGTTTTCAATCAAAGACAATACTATCACGGTCAGCACAATCCATGCAAGGGCCGAGCCATCCCTAGGGTATAACACCTCCGCAGGCTCCCCGTCCGGCCCGGCAGCCCCGGAAAAGCCCGCAGCGCTTCAGCGGGAGTATTTTCCCGGCGCACCCATGCTTATAACGCAATGGCAAACGACCCCGCTCGCACCGGAGCCGCAAGTCAGGCTTGTCCTCGGGAGGAACACCGCCCACACTGGGCGGCCTTATGTCCATCACCCGTGAACCCTATGGCAAGCTTCCCGACGGCCGCGAGGTCGAGAAGTTCACCCTCACCAACGCCAACGGCGTACGCCTGTGCGTAACCAACTACGGGGGCCTCCTGCTCTCGCTCGAGGTGCCGGACCGGGACGGGAAAACCGCCGACGTCCTGCTGGGTAAAAAGGGCCTGAGGGGCTATGTGGCCGGACACCCGTACTTCGGGGCCATCACCGGCCGGGTCGCCGGGCGCATCACCGGGGCGAAGTTCACGCTCGACGGCGTCACCTACCCGCTCGATAAGAACGACAACGACAACTGCCTGCACGGCGGCCTCGACGGCTTTGACAAGCAGGTCTGGGAGCCGACCGCCCTCGAAGAGGACGGCGCCTCCGTCCTCCAGCTCCACTACCTCGATCAGGACGGACACAACGGCTTCCCCGGAAACCTCGACTGCACCGTCACCTACCGGCTGACCGACGACAACGCGCTCGTCATCGACTATGCCTGTACCACCGACAAAGCCACCCCGCTGGCCGTGACCAACCACGCCTACTTTAACCTCCGCGGCGAGGACAACGGCAACATCCTCGGGCACGAGTTCCAGATACTGGGCGATCGCTACGCCGTGGCCGACGCCGAGATGACCCTCACCGGTGAGGTCCGCAGCGTCGAGGGCCAGCCCAACGACCTGCGCCAACCCGTCATCCTCCGGGACCGCATCGCGGGCATTCACAAGAAGCACGGCGACAACTACTTTTTCCCCGAAGGACGCACCGCCGAGCCCCGGCTGGTGGCCCGCGTGCGCGAGCCCGAGAGTGGCCGCGTGATGGAGTGCCTCACGACCGAGCCCGGCGTGCAGTTCTACTCCAGCGCGATGATCGAAGACGAGGTCACCACCGGCAAGCACGGCGTCTATCGCCTCCACGCCGGGTTCTGCCTGGAAACGCAGCCCTGCCCCGAAGGCGTCAACAAGCCCGACGCCCTCGGCGACATCATCCTGCGCCCCGGCCAGAACTTCACCTCGCGCACCATCTACCGCTTCTCGGCAGGTGCGTGACCGCACGGGACTTTGAGGGGCTATGCCCCTGCGGAGCCAGACAGGCTCCTACCCCGCGGACCCGCCACGCCCAGCCCCAACCAACCCGAGACATCCCAGTTCTCCGCCAGTTCGTACGCCACCACCCGTACCTCAATTGGCTGATCGTCATCCTGACGCTGGGCTGCCACGGGTTTATCTGGTCGTTTATCCTCATGCGCTGCGCCAACCAGCTCTGTGGAGAGCCGCGCATCCCGGTAAAAGCGCTGGTGAAGGCATTCCTCGCCTTCACCGCGCTTTACCTGGTGGCCTTTTTCGTGGAGAACACCGTCATCGACGAGGCGGTCAAGGCGCACAGCTACCACTTCCCACTCATCCTGTTGGTGGTAGTCGTCATCGCCGGGACGGGGATGGTCGCCATCGTCTGCTACGGGCTCGTTCAGGTGGCCGAAATCCTGCGCGAGACCGGCATGAAGCGCCTGCCCTCGCCTTTCGTCACCGTCGTGCTCACGCTGGCCTACCTGATCTCCCTCCCCCTGCTCCAGCACCTGATGACCAAGGCCGAGCGCGCACAGTCTCCCACCCCAACCTCTCCGTCGTTATGAGTCCTTCCCCCTCCGACAGCCCGCTCATCCCGACACGCTCGCCCGTCCTGCACTGGCTGCTGACGGCCTTCACGGCGGGCATCTACGCCTACGTGTGGATCTACCGCATGATGGGCGACGTCAACCGCCTCTGCCGCGAGGAGCGCATCCCCGTGAAAAAACTCGTGCGCGGATTCGTCCCGCTGGCCGTGATTTACCCGCTTGGCTTTGTCTTTGTCGTGCTCCAGCCGCCGGAAAACCCGACCGCCGCGCTGTTGCTGCATCTGGCCCTGTTCGCCGTCGCCACCGTCCTGGCCTACCTGGTTTTCTACAGCCTCGTACGCATCAGCGCGGAGCTGCGCACCCTCGGGCTCAAGAGCGCCCCCTCGGCCCTCGTGGTCATCGTGACCACACTTTTTTACCTGATCTCGCTGCCGATCCTCCAGGACCGTCTCAATAAAATCTCAATTGCCCTCCGGGAAGGCCCCGGACCGGGCCAATAATCCCGACATCCGGCCCTCCCGAGCAGACTTTTCCGGAAAAGGCTTTTCATCCGCCAAATTTCTGCAAGGGTACCCGGTTAAACATTTTCCAGATGCCCAAGCGTACCGATATCGACACCATCCTCATCATCGGGTCCGGCCCCATTGTCATTGGCCAGGCCTGCGAATTCGACTATTCCGGCACCCAGGCCTGCAAGGCCCTGCGCGAGGAAGGCTACCGCGTCGTCCTCGTCAACTCCAACCCGGCCACCATCATGACCGACCCGGAGTTCGCCGATGTGACCTACATCGAGCCGCTCACGCCGGAGATCCTGGAAAAGATCATCATCCGTGAGAAGCCGCAGGCGCTCCTGCCCACCCTCGGCGGGCAGACCGGCCTGAACCTCTCCCTCAAGCTCGCCGAGCTGGGCATCCTCGACAAGTACAACGTCGAGCTCATCGGCGCGAAAAAGGATGCCATCGAGCGCGGCGAAGACCGCGAAAAGTTCCGCCAGATCATGATCGAGATCGGGCTGGACATCCCCGAGAGCTACACCGCCCACACCATGGACGAGGCCCGCTCGGCGGCGGAAAAGATCGGCCAGTACCCGCTGATCATCCGCCCCAGCTACACCCTTGGCGGCACCGGCGGCGGCATCGCCTACAACAAGGAAGAATTTGAACAGATCGTGGCCTTCGGGCTCGACGCCTCCCCCGCCACCGAAGTCCTCGTCGAGGAGTGTCTCCTCGGCTGGAAGGAGTACGAGATGGAGGTCATGCGCGACCACAAGGACCAGTGCGTCGTCATCTGCTCCATCGAAAACCTCGACCCGATGGGCGTCCACACCGGCGACTCCATCACCGTGGCCCCGGCCATGACCCTGACCGATAAGGAGTACCAGCTCATGCGCGACGCCTCCTTCGCGGTCATCCGCGCCATCGGCGTGGAGACCGGCGGCTCGAACATCCAGTTCGCGACCGACCCGGAAACGGGCCGCATGGTTGTGATCGAGATGAACCCCCGCGTCTCGCGCTCCTCCGCGCTGGCCTCCAAGGCCACCGGCTTCCCCATCGCCAAGATCGCGGCCAAGCTCGCCGTGGGCTACGCCCTGGACGAGCTGCGCAACGACATCACCCGCGAGACCCCGGCCTCTTTCGAGCCCACCATCGACTACGTGGTCACGAAGATCCCCCGCTTCACCTTTGAGAAATTCTCCGGCGCGGACAAGACCCTGACCTCTTCCATGAAGAGCGTGGGCGAGGCCATGGCCATCGGCCGCACCTTTAAGGAGTCCCTGCAAAAGGCCCTCCGTTCCCTCGAAATCGGCGCCCTCGGCCTGGGCGGCGGCGGCAAGTTCGGCGACACCGAGCTGACCGACCCCGAGCTCATCCGCTCCGGACTCGCCCACCCCACCTCCGAACGCCTCTTTTACGTCCGCTACGCCTTCCTCATCGGCCTGACCCTGGACGAGGTCCACCGCTACACCAAGATCGACCCGTGGTTCCTCCACCAGATCAAAGGCATCGTGGATCTGGAGATGCTCCTGCGCAAAACCGGCTTTAACGCCCTCACGCCCGAGCTGCTGCGCGAGGCCAAGGAAGCGGGCTTCACGGACAAGCAACTGGCCGAGATCACCGGCACCAAGATCCGCAACATCAAGAAGATGCGCGAGGATCACCGCATCAACACCGTGTACCGCCTGGTCGATACCTGCGCCGCGGAGTTCGAAGCCTTTACCCCGTACTATTACTCCAGCTACGGCGACGAAAACGAGATCACCCCCTCGGACAAGAAGAAGATCATGATCCTCGGGGGCGGGCCCAACCGCATCGGCCAGGGCATCGAGTTCGACTACTGCTGCGTGCACGCCTCCTTCGCCCTGCGCGAGGGCGGCTACGAGACCGTCATGGTCAACTCCAACCCCGAGACCGTCTCCACCGACTACGACACCTCCGACCGCCTGTACTTCGAGCCGCTGACCCTCGAAGACGTGCTCGAAATCTACAAGCAGGAGGGCTGCCAAGGCGCCATCGTGCAGTTCGGCGGGCAGACCCCGCTCAACCTCGCCACCGAATTGAAGAACAACGGCGTCAACATCATCGGCACCACGCCGGACATGATCGACGCCGCCGAGGACCGCAAACTCTTTAAGGACATCCTGCACCGCGTCGGCCTGCAACAGCCGATCAACGCCATCGCCCACACCTCCGAGGAGGCTTACGAGCTGGCCGGGCAGATCGGCTTTCCGATCCTGCTGCGCCCGAGCTTCGTGCTGGGCGGGCGCGGGATGTTCATCGTGTACGGCATGGACGAGCTCAAGAAGGTCGTCCGCGGGGCTTTCGACGCCGCCCCCGGCAAGCCCGTGCTCCTGGACAAGTTCCTCGAAGACGCCATCGAGCTGGACGTAGACGCGATCAGCGACGGCGAGACCACCGTCATCGGCGGCATGCTTGAGCACATCGAGTTCGCCGGGGTCCACAGCGGTGACGCCGCCATGGTCCTGCCCCCGCACACCCTGGATAAGCGCATCCTCGACACCGTCCGTCAGGCCACCTACGCCCTGGCCAGTGAGCTGGAAGTTGTCGGCCTGATGAACGTCCAGTACGCCATCAAGGACGGCGAACTGTACGTGCTGGAGGTCAATCCCCGCGCCTCGCGCACCGTACCCTTCGTCTCGAAGGCCATCGGCGTGCCGCTGGCCAAGCTCGCCTCCCGCTGCATGGCGGGCGAAAAGCTCGCGGACATGGGCTTCACGCAGGAAATCATCCCGCACTACTGGGCGGTCAAGGAGTCCGTTTTCCCCTTCGCGCGCTTCCCCGGCGCCCCGATCACCCTCTCCCCGGAAATGCGCAGCACCGGCGAGGTCATGGGCCTGGACTACGACCTGGGCATCGCCATGGCCAAGGCCCAGATGGCCGCGCAACCGCCGCTGCCGCTGGAGGGTAACGTCTTCATGTCCGTCAAGGACTCGGACAAGGGCCGCGCGGTCAACATCGCCCGCCAGCTCGTCAAGCTCGGCTACAAGCTCTTCTCCACCGCCGGGACCGCCACCGTCCTGGAGGATAACAACGTCCCCGTCCAACGGCTGTTCAAGCTCAGCGAAGGTGCCCGCCCGAACGTGCTCGACATGCTCAAGAACGACCAGGTGGACCTGATCATCAACACGCCCTCCGGTCAAATCCCCCGCGCGGACGAGAACATCATCCGCTCGGAGGCCGTCATGCGCCGCGTGTGCATCATGACCACCATCACCGGCGCCGAGGCCGCCCTCGAAGGCATCAAGGCCCTCATGAACCGCCCGCTCGAGGTCCGCTCCCTCCAGGAGTACGCCCGCGAGCTGTAAGGCGGTTCCTCCATAGAATTGATATATGAGATAAGGAGCACGTGGTCTAGTACCGCGCCAACCATCCATGGTTAGAACAGAACCCCAACGGGGTTCCGGAGCCGAGCCCGGGGTTGGTCAGAGCGTAGCGAGGTCCTACCCTGGGATAGGGGGAACAGGCCTCGACTCAACCCTGTAAGGGTTGCGCAAGAAGCGCCCACCCAGCTGACAAGCGCAACCCTTTCAGGGTTGAGGGGATAAGTCTCTCTTTTTCCCCGGGGTAGCTCCGCAACCCCGGGCTTGTGGTGTGCAACCCCGTTGGGGTTGACATCTGCTGCCGGCAAGCGGGTGCAAGGTACAGAGTCTGTCCTACCGCTCACAGTTGACGCGACCCTACGCCCCCAGAATAACGGCGTAGTAAGTGAAGACGTACAACCCGATCAGGACAACATAGGCGGCCAGGACACCGGCTGACATCCGGGGCGGGGCGTAGCGGCGGTTCGCGCTCTCCCAGATCCTGGCCATTGCTGCGGGCAGGTCCTTCTGCATCCGGTCCGTGTCGTAGGCGGCATTGAGCGCGATCAACTCCTGGCGGATGCGCGCAACCTTGGCCTCCGTCAGCTCCCGGTCGGCGAACGACGGATCCTGGCGCAGGCCATAAGCGATTTTTGCGGTTCCGTGCGAGAAAAGCGTGGAGAGAAAAATAAACACCCCGACCAGGGCGACGAACCAATAGCCGCCGATCATCGATGCGTAGATCAGCCCCGCTACGACGAGGTACTTACCGTATAGGTCCAGCTTAGGATGGCGACCCAACAGCGTGCAGTGGAGCAACCGCCCACCGTCCAGCGGACGAACCGGCAGCAGGTCGTACACATTGAGCAGACACGAGGCCCAAGCGAAGGCGAGCAGCGTGCCGTAGGCCACCCAGTTACTCAGCAGCAGGGCTGTATAGACGACCATGAGACCCGCCAGCGGCCCGGACAACGCCATCACCGCCCGCACCCCCGGGTCACGCACCTCGGGCAGTTTCGCCACCCATTTGGTGAAAAAGCGCAGGATGAACACCTCGGGGTCCTTACGACCGAAACGCTTCATCGCCGAAAGATGTCCCAGGTCGTGCACGAGCACAGCCATCGCCAACAGCGAAAAGAAGTCCAGGCTGACAGGAATCAGGTTTACCGCCGCAAACAGCGCGAAGCCGATCACCACGAGTAAGCCTTTGCGCATGCTCCCCTCCGCAGGTCGGGACCGCAATGCTTCCAATAATTGCCTGTCGCTCAGGCGGCCCTGAGCGGGCGGGGTTGGCACAGCCTTCGGCACCCGCGGGCTACTGCTGGTTGTTCTGGTCGTCGATGATGCTGCCCTGCTGCATATCCGGCAGGATGTTCGACTGCATATCCGGCAGGATATTTTTGGTATTCATGTCGGGCAGCGCATTGGGCTGCAGGTCCGGCGTAATGTTCTTGGTGTTCATGTCCGGCAAGGCATTTGCCTGCATGTCCGGCAGGATGCCACCGACGCCGTCCGACTGGTAATGGTTGGTCACCGCCTTGAGGATGTTTTTGTCCTTGGTCAGGGTCAGGCGGACGGTGCTGTTGTTCGCGTTGAACTGGTAAAGGTCGTTCTGGCCGTCCTCGATGCGCAGGCCGTCCTGCTCGAAGCGGATAACCAGCCAGCGGCCAGCGGTGAGGTCCTGCTTAACGAGACTGGTGACATCCACCATCTTCAGGCCGGGCTCGGCCGTTTGCTCCAACACCGAGTTGGCGCGGGCGATCTCATTGGCCTGAAACTGCTGAGCGCGGCTCTGGTCGGAGTCCTTGTCCTTCACCGTGCCGATGTACTCGACGCGCAGGGGGCGGGGCTTTCCCTGAACCTGCAGGAGGACAAAGCTCAGGACCAGGTGGCGGCCGTCCTCGTTCTGCAGAGCCTCGCGAAGGCCATCCTGTTCGAGGTCAAAGTAGGCGAAACCCTTCATCGTCGGGTTGCCGACACTATCGAATTGGTACGGGATCGCCGCGCTCCCGGCGGCGAACTGCGAAAAGTCCACCTGCTGATAGCGGTCAGCGGCATCATTCTGGCTCTGCATGGTACAGACCTGACTCGCCTCAAAATAGTCATCGGCCTGCGCGGCCAGGGCGGAAAAGGCGAGAATCGAGCAGAAAGAGGCTTTCAAAAACATAATAATCGTAGGGTTGGGTGTTTACAGCAGGATGATTGCCATCACGCTGCCCAGGGCAATGCTATTTTCGGGGCGGTTCCTCAATACCCCGCTGCATCCTGAGGCGGCAACGAATTAGCTTTACTTGATACCTCTCCTTGACAAGCTGGAGCGCTCCGCTCTAATAGTTGCCCTTTATATGGATTTGAAAGACAGAGCCGACAACGGCAACGAAGTCACCCGTGTTCTGAAAGTGCAGAACAAAATGGGTATCCATGCCCGGCCCGCCGCCATGATTGTGCGGATCTCCAACAAATACGAAAATGTGGAGGTATGGGTCGAAAAGGACAGCGACCAGATTAACGGCAAAAGCATCATGGGGCTCATGATGCTCGCCGCCGGCCAGGGTTCCGAGCTCAAGTTCATCGCTGCCGGCGACAAGGCCAACGAACTGCTGGAGGAGCTGGAGGAGCTTTTCTCCCGCAAATTCGAAGAGGCCTGAGGCCCCCGGTTCGCACGGCTCACGCCCTGTTTACCTCGTGAAATCGCTCCATCAGGAGGAGCGGATAAGGATTCACGGACTTTTGACATCTCCCTAACCATTGGGAGACAGGTGGTTGTATAAGCATGGCCCATCACGGCCCATATACTCCCCGTGATAAACGCTAATCATCTTGTCATTTTTCCTTCTATCCTCATATATAAGCTAAACCACCTAAAAACCTGGCCACAACCGCCCAGCCAGATCCATTACCTACCCTGCTGCACGCCTACGACGTCAAAACGCTTTCTTATGCAACCTGTATGTCGCTCTTCTTCTCAACCCGTGTGTCTGGCGCCGGCCCGCAAGCCGAACCTGACACAATAAAGACGGCTTACGCACGCCGAAACAAACAAGGGTCCGGCTTTACCCTGGTCGAGATTATGATTGTCGTTGTGATCATCGGCCTGCTGGCCGCAATCGCCATCCCGGGTTTCCGGATCATGCGCATCCAGGCGCAGAACACACGGATCATGAACGACTTCCGCCAATTCAAGGCAGCGTTTCTGCACTATGAGATGGAGAACGGAGCTTGGCCGAAGGACGTCAACGAGGGGATCTTGCCAGAAGAGATGGAGGGGTATATCCCCATCGGCCATTTTGAGGCGGAAACGCCTGTCGGCGGGACTTGGGACTGGGAGCAGGGCGTCTTCGGCATTACTGCCGGTATTTCCCTGCGGGACTCCAACGCCACCGATGACCAGATCCAGCGGGTCGACAAGCGCATCGACGACGGGAATCTAAATGGGGGTTCCTTCCGCGTCGTGGACGGCAACGCCTACACGCTTGTCCTGGAAGAATGACTCTCCGCCCTGGAGACGGCTTTGAGATTGCCTGAGCGCCCCCTGAGCGCACACCCTCAGCGCATGAAATTGGCCAGAAACGGCACGGGCCCGGAAATCTTCGAGAGCCTGCAGGGTGAAGGCGTCAGCGCGGGCACCCCCAGCGTCTTCGTGCGCCTGTCTCTGTGCAACCTGCACTGCCGCTGGTGCGACACCCCCTACACCTGGAACTGGGTCGGTACCTCTTACGCTCACGACTCCGACACCCCCGGCGCCCCCCGCAAATACCGCCGTGAGGACGAGATCGTCGAGCTCGACATCGAGAAGATCGCCGCCCACGTCCTGACCTTTCGAGCCCGCAATTTCGTCCTGACCGGCGGCGAGCCCCTCGTGCAGGGCCGAGAACTGGCCCGGTTGGCCGCCCTCCTGCGTGAAAGGGACCCTGCCTGCCGCTTCGAGATAGAGACAAACGGCACCCTCGTCCCCCCGCCTGAGCTGGACGCATTCGTGGCCCAGTACAACGTCTCCCCCAAGCTCGCCAACTCCGCCAATACCCCCGCCGAGCGCGAGAAGGCCGAGTCCCTGCGTTTTTTCGCGGCCTGCGAACGGGCGTGGTTCAAATTCGTCGCCGCTTCCCCCGCCGACCTCGACGAAATCCGTCAGATCCAGACCCGCTACGTCATCCCCGCCGGGCGCATCCTGCTCATGCCCGAGGGCACCAGCTCCGAAGCCCTGCGCGACAAAGCCCGCTGGCTCGCTCCGCTTTGCCAGGAGCACGGCTACCGCCTCGGCGACCGCCTCCACGTCCACTTATTCGGCAACAAGCGCGGCGTCTAGGTATCCTTGAACAGGTCGCCCATGAGCTGGGCGTAGAAGGACGAAAGCGTCATGTAGATTGCCTCGGGGTCGGTCAACTTGGCCACTTTTTTGGCCAGCGCCTGGGCATCCTTGAACTTCATGCGGCGCAGCAGGTACTTGACCTCGGGCAGCGAGGTCGGCGTCACGCTGATGCTGTCCGCGCCCAGCCCGTAAAGCAGGGGCACATAGATCGGATCGGCGGCCATCTCGCCGCAGACGCCGACCGGAACCTTTTTGGCCTGAGCAGCCTCCATCAGTTGACTGAGGATGCGCACCACCGCCGGATGGTTCGGCTGGTAGAGGTGGGCAATACGGTCGTTAACGCGATCCACCGCCAGCAGGTACTGGATGAGGTCGTTGGTCCCGACGCTGAAAAAGTCGCAATGCTCGGCCAGCAGGTCTGCCACGATGACGGCCGAGGGTATTTCAATCATGCTACCGACCTGGACCTTCTCATCGAAAGCCGCGTGCCGGTTGCGCAGTTCCTCCCGGGCCTCCTCCAGGATACGGTTGGCCTGGATGAGCTCCTCGACACTGCTGATCATGGGGTACATGATACGCACCTCCCCGAAGGCGCTGGCCCGCAGGATGGCCCGAAGCTGGTCCTTGAAAACGTCCCGATGCTCCAGGCAGAAGCGAATGGCCCGGAAGCCCATGAAGGGGTTTTCCTCCTCCTGAGCGAAGTGGAAACTGCTGACCATCTTGTCGCCCCCCAGGTCGAGGGTGCGGATGATGACCGGGTTCGGCTGCATGGCCTCGACCGCGCGCCGGTAGGCCTGAAACTGCTCCTCCTCGGTCGGGAAGCGGTCCGAGCCGATGAACATGGCCTCGGTCCGGTACAGGCCGACACCCCCACCGCCGTAGCCCAGCACCGCCGGGCATTCCTCGGGCCCGCCGATGTTGCCGAAGACCTTCAGGGTCTTGCCATCGAGCGTGGTCGCGGGCAGCAGGCTGTTCTTCTCGAAGGCCTTCTGGATGTTCAGGCGCTCCTGCTTGAGCTTGCCGTAGCGGAAAAGCGTCTCTTCGCCGGGGTTGATGATGACGGTGCCGTCGTAGCCGTCCACCAGCACGTAATCGCCGCTGCTCAGACGCTTGGTGATGTCGTGCAGCCCGACCACAGCCGGGATTTTCAGCGAGCGGGCCATGATGACCGCGTGGCTGGTGCGGCTGCCCGCGTCAGTGACGACGGCGATCACCTTGCTGCCCTCCAGCTGGGCGGCATCGGAGGGCGAGACATCCTCGGAGGCGACGACGCGCTCCGAGGTCAACTCGTAAAGGTTCTGGGCGGTCTGCCCGAGCAGGTTCTGGAGCACGCGGCGGGTCACGTCGCGGATGTCCGTCATGCGCTCCTTGATGTACTCGTCATCGAGCGCCGCAAAAACATCAATGTAACGCTGGGCGACTTCCGAGTAGCAGTGCTCGACGTTGTAATGGGTCTCCTCGACCTGACGGATCGTCTCATCGATCAGGGCGGTGTCCTCCAGCACGAGCAGGTGCGCGTCGAAGATCTTCGCCTCGCCCTCGCCCAGGCGCTCGGCCACCTCGTTGCGCACGCGCAGGATCTCCTTGCGCGTCTCAAAGAGGGTCCGCTCGAAACGCTCGATCTCGCGGGGGATGTACGTGCTCTCCAGTTCGAGCACGGGGATTTCCAGGTCGCGCTGGTGGATGACGAAGACCTCTCCATGGGCCACGCCGGGCGAAGCGGCGACCCCCTGGACAATCTCTTCCTTTTTGTTATTACGGTCTAACATACCCAGCTTTCAGCGGCGGACTACACCAACTATTTCCGTGCGAGAAAACCATGAAGGCAAGGAATTTCTGCACCCCGTCCATGGCCCCCTCCAACGCCCTCAAAGCGTCGATGTCGCTTGGATAAAGGCCTGCGGCCCCCAGGCCGCCCGGATGGCCGTCTTGACGGCATCCAGTTTTTCTTCGTCCAGCCCCCCGATAAGGGCGAAACAGGCGCTCCCGCTGCCGCTCATGATACAGGTCAGTCCGAAGGCCGAACGCAGTTGCTCCAGCAGCACTGGCAGGGCCAGGTACTTCTCAAAGGCCACTGTCTGCATATTGTTGGCAAACGGGAACTTACCCAGCTCGGGCGCCTTCGACCACTCGGCCAGCCCGGCCTCGACCTGGGCCGCGTCCACATACACGTCGCCGCGGGCCTTCATCCGCCCGTAGGCCCAACCCGTGGCCACCCCGAAGGGCGGCTTAAAGACCAGCAGCTCGACCCCGCTGAGCGCCTTCCGGGTCGCGCCCGTGAGGGGCTCCAGCACCTCGCCGCGCCCGCGCATGATGACCGGCCCGGCCTGGAGAAACAGCGGGCAGTCCGACCCCAACTCCGCCGCCAATGCGGCCAGCTCAGTCTCGGTCAGTGGCTCGCCGGTCAGGCGGTTCATGGCCCGCAGGGCCGAGGCCCCGTCGCTGCTGCCCCCGCCCAGCCCCGCTCCGTGCGGGATACGCTTGTCCAGCGCGAAGGCGAAGGCCCCCGCCACCGCCGTCTTACCCCGGAACAGCTCGGCGGCGCGCAACACGAGATTCGTCGAGTCCAGCGGCACCCCCGGCATGTCGCAGGTCAAGGTGTCGGCCTGGCCCGCCGGGTCGTAAGTCACCTCCAGCGTGTCGCCGAACTCCAGCGGCGCGACCACACTGACCAGGTCGTGAAAGCCGTCCGCGCGCATCCCGGTGATGGCGAGCAGCAGGTTGACCTTGGCCGGGGCGGCGAGGGTAAGTTTTTCGGCAGTCATTTTTCGAGCAAAAGGAATTGGCACACTGTTGGCTATGCGTTCAGATGAAAAGCCATTTATGAGTCAGCCCAGAGAGGATTGTAAACTGATACTGGCCCTCGACGTGCCCACGCGCGAGGAAGCCTTCGCCATGCTCGAACACTGCGGCAACGAGCTGCGCTGGGTCAAGATCGGCCTGCAACTGTTCGTCAAGTACGGCCCGAGCTTCGTCAACGAGGTGGCCGAACGCGGCTACGAGGTCTTCCTCGACCTCAAGCTCCACGACATCCCCAACACCGTGGCCTCCGCCATCCGAAGCCTGGAGGGCCTGCCCATCGGCATGCTCACCATCCACTCCATGGGCGGCCAGGAGATGATGAGCCGCGCCGCCGAGGCCGCCGCCGCCATCAACCCGGACCTCACGCTGCTGGGCGTCACCGTGCTCACCTCCATGAACCGCACGAACCTCGCCACCATCGGCTTCGACGACGACCCCGAGGCCATGGTTCTGCGTCTGGCCCGGCTCGCCAGCGAGTCCGGCCTGGGCGGGCTCGTCTGCTCCCCGCTGGAGCTGCCCATGGTGCGCAAGGAACTCGGCCCGGACATCGCCATCATCACCCCGGGCGTCCGCCCCGAGGGCGCCAGCGCCGACGACCAGAAGCGCACCCTCACCCCCGCCGGCGCCCGCGCCAAGGGCGCGTCGTTCATCGTCGTGGGCCGCCCCATCCTCAAGGCCGACGACCCCAGCCAGGCCATCCGGCGCATCATGGCCGAGCTGCGCTGAACGGGCACCACTCCGCGGCTCCATGAAAACAGCGTTCTTCATCCTGCCGCTCGCCTGCCTCCTCGCCGGATGCCAGACCGGAGTAACCAGCTTTTGGCATTATCCGGCGCCCGAGCAGTTCCAGAGCGCCCGACAGGGCCTCTATTACTGCAACGTGTTCGTCGATACCGACAGCCCCGGCACCTATCGGGACGTGAACCGGAAAACCGTCCGTCTCTACGTCTTCCGGTATCAGTCCGGCGCCGAGGGCAAACCGGAGAAACCCGCCGAGGAAATCTACCAGAAGCAATTCGACCTGCTCACCGGCCCCCTGGCCCCTGCGGCCACCTGGGCCCCGGACGGTACCCTTACCGTTACGCTTGCGGCGCAGGACGGCGGGCAAATACTGAGCACCACCATCATCGACCTGAAATCCTTGGAATAACTTTTCCGCCATCCATCCGATCCATTCCTAAACCACAAATCCACCCATGTCTTACGCAGCTATTTTCCTGTGTGCCGGTAGCGGCACACGCATGCGCGGCACCGTTCAGGACAAGGTCCTGACGCCCCTGTGCGGTCTGCCGGTCCTGGTCCACTCGCTCAAGGCCTTCCAGACCGCCGGCATCATTGACCAGATCACCGTCGTGTACCGCGACGAGGAGCAGCGCCTCGAAATCGAGCAGACCCTCTCCCAGCACAACGACGCCCAATACCCGATCAACTGGGTCGAGGGTGGCCGCGAACGCCAGGACTCGGTCTTCAACGCCCTGAACGAGCTCTCCCTGCTGGTCGAGTACGTCTTCATTCACGACTGTGCCCGTCCGCTCGTCCACCCGGACGCACTCCGTGCCCTGCGCAAGGCCGTCGAGCAGGACAACGCCGCCGTGCTCGCCCACCGAGTCACCGACACGATCAAGAAAGCCTCGACCAAGCGTTCCGTGCGCAAGCGCAAGCTCCAAGACGTGCCCCGTGCCGGGCTCTGGGCCATGGAGACACCCCAGGCTTTCCAGCGCGAGATGATCGTCGAGGCCTACCGCCGCCTGCGCCTGGACAACCTCAGCGTGACCGACGACACCGCCGCCCTCGCCCACCAGCACATCGGCGTCACCCTCGTCGAAAACCTCTGGCCCAACCCCAAGGTCACCGTCCCCGGCGACCTCGACACCATGGAGTTCCTCCTGAGCAAGCGCGAGGGCTGACTCCGTCGGCTGACATCCGTCCGGCTCAACGGTCCAGCTTTTGCCAGAGTTCCTCCAGGCATTCTTCCGGCGTACGCCCCGCTGTATCGATCCGCAGCGGAGCGTCCCCAGGCGGCCAGGCGTGGTATTCGCGGGCCTGCACGGCTGGCCAGTCCGGTAGCTTCAGCCCAGCTACCTCCGGCGAACGCGACTCCACCCGGCAACGGTGCTCCTCCGGGTCCGAGCAGATCACCTCTATGTCCCGGCAGTGAACGTCCTGCCCGACGGCCACCCGCCGCCACTGTTCACGCGTCAGGGCAACAGGGTTGCAACTGTCGGCCACCACACTGCGCCCGAGCCGCAGATTGTCAGCCGCCAGTCGATGCGCCAGGAGGTAGCCCTCGACCGTTAGCTCCGCCGCGCACAGGTCCCGCAGCGCCTGCTCGATCGTGTCGATCCGCAGATAGACCGCCCCCAGCCGCGTCGCCAACCCCTGCGCCAACGTGCTTTTACCCACGCCGGGCAACCCGCAAAACACATAGAGCCCGTGATGCCTCATCCGCCCCAGCCTGCGGCAAAATCCACGGCCTGGCAACCGCTTCCGCCTCAAACCGCTCAACACGGGCCCCGCCGCGCAGCCATCGGGCAAAGAGGGTTGCCAATCCCCCCGCGCTCGGCCTCAATGGGCCGCATGAGTCAATTTCGCATCGGACTGGGCTACGACATCCACCGCTTCGCCGAAGGGCGCAAGCTGATCCTTGGTGGGGTCGAGATCCCGCACAGCAAGGGCCTCGACGGCCACTCGGACGCCGACTGCCTCACCCACGCCCTCGCCGACGCCGTCCTGGGAGCGCTCGGCCTGCCCGACATCGGCCACTTTTTCCCCAACACCGACCCGCGCTGCAAGGGCATGGACTCGCAGGACATCCTCCGCAAGGCCGTCGAGGAGGCCCATCATCGCGGCTATCGCGTGGGCAACTGTGACATCGCCCTCATCGCCGAGGAGCCGAAAATCGCCCCCCACCTTGACGCCATGAAGCGCGCCCTCGCCGCCAGCCTCCGCATCGAGACGACCGAGGTCGGCCTCAAGGCCACCACCAACGAAAAGATCGGCGACCTCGGGCGCTCCATGGGCATCGCCGCCCACGCCGTCGTTCTGCTGGAAAAGGCGTAGCCCACGCCACCACTTCCCGGCGTGCACGCGGGCACGCCTTTACCGCTATCTCACCCGCCATGAAGCAAAAGGACCCTTTTTGTTCGCACATGATGCGCGTCCTCATCCCCTGGGAAGAGGCGGGCGACGAAGGCATGGCCCGCGCCAAGGCCTACCTGCTCAACCGTGGCTTCACCGTCAGCCCGACTCTGAACGGCCCCTGGGAAGCACACCGGGGGAACCTCTGGCGAAATGTCGTCACGGCTGACATGAAGAAAATCCGCCTCACGGTCCGCATCTACCGCAAGGGCGAGTTCCTCGTCATCAAGTATTTCATCTGCACCTTCATGCAGCAGTTCTCGGAGGCCGAGGCGGAGTTTTTCGAACTGGAAATGGCCGAGTGCGCCTCCTTCGCCGCCAAGAACGAACCCCTCCCCGCCGGCCTGTGGGAAGAGCACCAGGACAGCCGGTCCATCAACGTCCGGGGCTGCCTCTTCGGCTTGGGCTGGGCGATTTTCGTGTCCGTCATCATCGGGCTGGTCATCCGCTTCGTCGCCGGGTATGGGCTCCCAACCGCCCCGGTCCCCTGGCCCGCCCCCTCGCAAACCGCCACCGAACAGGCCCAACGCAGCGGGGTCGATGTTTACCTGGTCCCGCTGGAGGGCTTCCCCGAACCTCTCGCCAACGATCTCGCCAACTGGCTACGCCAGGACACCGGCCTGAATATCAAATGCACACCCGTCGCCAGCTGCGACTACGCGGTGCTCACGCCCCTGCGCAGCCAGTACATCGCCGAGTCCTTTTACGACGGCATGAACCGCACCGCCGCCCGCCTGCCCGAGCTCGGTCGGCAGACAGCCGTCATTTTCCTAACGGATAAAGACATCTATCTCGAAAGCGCCAACCTGCGCTTCGTCTTCGCGACACACTGGGACCCACGCATGTCGCTGGTGGCGACCGGGCGCTTTGCCCCCACCGGCGTCTCACGCCCGGCGGACCTCCGACTCTTTAACGAACGCACGCTCAAGCTCCTCAAGCGTGCCATCGGGCAGCAATACTACGGCTACTCCCGCTCCAGTGACCCCGACAGCCTCATGTACAGCCCACTGATGGGTGTACCCGACCTGGACGCGATCCGCCTGGACACCTGGTAGCCACAGCCGCCCCAACGTCTTCCCCAAAAACAAACCGGCGCCGCATTCTGACGGCGCCGGTCTGGCAAATGCGTATGTGAGAGAGTATGGAAGCGGGTCCGTCCACGTGGACGGCAGCCTCTAGTCGTCGAAGAGCGTCTCGCCCCGGAAGAAGCATTCGATCTCGGCGGCGGAAGCCTCGGGGCTGTCCGAAGCGTGCACCAGATTGAACATCTTGTCCGCGCCCATATCGCCGCGGATCGTCCCGGCGGGGGCACTCTTCGAGTCGGTCGGGCCGAGGATCGAGCGCACGCGCTTAATGCAGTCCGGTCCCTTCAGCACCATCACGAGCACCGGGCTCGAGCCCATGAACTTGGCGATGGCCGGGAAAAACGGCTGGTCGGCGATGTGCGAATAATGCTCGCGCAGCTGCTCGTCGGTGAGCTGGATCATCTTGCACGCCACGATGTCGAAGGCGACCTTGGCAAAGCGGTCGAGCACCACGCCCCACAGGCGTCGCTCCATGCAATCAGGTTTGAGAATGATTAGGGTTTTCTCCATAACGTTAGAATAGACAAACGATCAGCTATGCCCCAAAGCCCCTGACTTGACAAGCTCTTATATCCGTTTCCGTCACTCGCCGGAACCACGAATGTCACCCCCGGGAGACCCTCTGACACCCCACCTCATACGCCCCATCCCTGAATCGCTCCACCTCCGCCCTCCCTGCGACGACGCCGCCAGCCAACGGCCCACCCCGAAAATCTCCCGCGCCTTTGCCTTGACCTGCCCGCCAACAATCCCCATACGTACTCTCTTCAAGCGTGGGGCCGTAGCTCAGTTGGAAGAGCGCGTCGTTCGCAATGACGAGGTCGTCGGTTCGATCCCGATCGGCTCCACCAGTTTAAATCAGCCGGGAAGGCTGCATTTATGAGGCTTGCGGACGTCCCCGTCAAAACACCCCGAGTCCGATCCAGTCCGGGCGAATCTGGATGAATCCGAAAAAATAGTGCATTTTTGGCAACCGGAAACCTCCAGCACTCTCTTTCGTCCTGATATCGTCCATTCCGACTTGTAGCCTGTCACATAGGCCCACCCCATTGCTAAGGATGAAATCCTGGTCGAACGCGAGGTGATCATGGCGCTGTTCAATCCCCCGTTGCCCAAATCCACCTTCCATGACCGTGTCAAACGGGGCGAGTTTGCATCCAGCAAAGTGCCCGGCCATTATCTGCTCAATGCCACCCGCAAGAAGCTGGGGATGCCCTTAGTGGACGCGAAAGCCTACCGGGCTAAGCTGGCGCAGGCAGATGAATCCGAACGTGCCCGTCAGCTTCTCCATGCGGCGTTGGCGGTGACGGTGCCCGAAGCGATCGAGGCAGGGCTTCCCTTGACCCTTCCCAGCGCAATGACGCTGTCCGAAGGCGAAACCGTCCTGAGCAAACACAAGGCATTCTTTTCCGAGCTGGAGCGTTACCACCTTGAGAGCCGGGACGGGCGTATCGGCTTTGTCGCGGGCGCTCTGAAGGTTATAACATCAGACGTTTAGACGTATTTTTGCGTCAATTTGTTACCCCGCCCCTGTTCTTTGATTTCACTTTCCTCACAGAAAGGGAAATCCCATGTCTACGTGTTCACTCCATCCTGTTCCCGTCATGTTCGATACGGTTCACTACAAAGAGCTTCGCAGTGTCAACCCGGAGCCCACGGGCGATTGGGCGATCAGCCATGAAGAAGTGAAAATCGAGGGAGAGGACACCAAGTACAAGGCCCACGCCCGGCACAAGTCCCTCAACCTGAGAGCCTATTCGCTCAACGGACATACCTATGACAACTTTCACGTCCCCAGCCTCCCCGAGCTGATCTACGGTCACAATGCCAAGGTTATCGAGTCCCAGGCAGACCTGGACCTGGCCCTGAAAGTCGCTGATCTGCTTTTCGATCAAATCTCCTCTCCGGCTATCGGCACTGCGCGGGCCTACCGCCGTGCGGATGTCGCGGCCCAGTTGCGGATGAATTACCGGAGCGTGCACACCGCCTACTCCCATGCCCGGCAAACTCGCTCCAGAAAGGCCCCGGAAATCCATCCGGGCGAGTCCATCAAGCTTCCCCTGCTCGGACAGGACCTGAAGTTCTACGACAAAGGCAAACAGATCGGCACCAAAACCCGTCACGACAGAAAGTTGAAGCCCCCTCCGCCTCTGACACTGGAGCAGTGGCTTGGCGCAGAGTCGGCAGCGTTTGCACGGGCCCACGGCTATCGCGATCCCGAGCCGGATATTGTGCGTATCGAGGTCCAGTTTGATAAGTCGAAGATTGTCCGTTTCCTGGGGGATGGACGCGATCAGGTCACCCATCTTGACATCGACCGTGCCTATCAGGCGCTGCGCCAAGTTCTCCTGGCGATCAAGGTCAACACCTTTCCCGGCGTCACCCGGAAGCTCTCCACCTATCTGGCGGTCGTAAACTTGAAAGACCCGGAACTGTACGAGCTGTATCTAAATCACTGCGTGGGCGCGCGCCGCCGCAAGGATCTGGAACGGGAGGTCAGCCGCTACATGCCTGCCCTTTTTCAGGAGGAACTGGACTGGGATAAGTTACTGCCCCCGGATCAACGTCCTTCCTTTCCAGAGATTGCCTTGCCCGGTAAAGACGATCTTCCCCACGACCCTGTCAAAGGCTTCGTGGCCGACCCAGTGACGTTTAAGGCGTTTCACCCGACTTACCCCGATCTGGTCAGCAAGGCTCGGCAATTACTAAAAAAATAACGAAGGTTTACCTTCGTTCAGCGAACCTCAACCAGGTTGCAGTGCCGATGAACACGGTCGCGCAGTGTGGTGGGTCAAGCCCGCAGGGGTTAGACCCACCACCGAGAGCCGGGTTCACCCGTGAGCGGGGAAGCGAGTCGGCAATGCTTTCCTAGCGAAGGAGACGCCCCGGTCTTTCCACTTAAGCAACAAATGGACGAACACGAGGCTGAATAGTTATATGTTACTGAGACTCAGTAGCTAAGTGTAGCACTCAAACGCCTCGAGTGCTACACTTTTAGGCCAAATGTAGCACTAAACCGCGTTTTTTCCACACATACGTTTCTAGCGTTTATGCGGGTTAGAAGGCGACGAGTGTCGCACTCAACCGCGTTTTTTCCATTTTCCACCTTGGTCCCTATCGCATTTTGAGGCTCTTGCCTTAGTTTTGCATGGGCTTCCACATGATTTATGCAATCGCAAGGAGTCCGTGCAAACGGAAAACAAGGATGATCAGCCCGGGGATTCGTCTAGAATGGGCGCATGGCCCAAGGATTAAAATAAAAATAGCCACAAAGCCGTTTAGTCCCCGAACCCTTGGCTAGGGTATAGACCGGGGTTACTAAATGATTT
>JAUTCS010000143.1 GCA_030673825.1 Verrucomicrobiota bacterium JB024
ATGGAGAAGCACGCGGTCAGCCGGCTGATCGGCGCCCCGCCCGGCTACGTCGGGTTCGAGGACGGCGGCCAGCTCACCGAGGCCGTCCGCCGAAAGCCCTACTCGGTCGTGCTGTTCGATGAGATCGAAAAGGCCCACCACGACGTGTTCAACGTGCTGCTGCAGATCCTGGACGATGGCCGGGTCACCGACAGCCACGGCCGGACCGTCAACTTCAAGAACACGGTCATCATCATGACCTCGAACGTTGGCTCGCGTTTCCTCATCGACGGCGTGGCCGGGGGCGACATCCCCGAGTCCGTCCGCGAATCCGTCATGGCCGAGCTGCGGGCCGGGTTCCGCCCCGAGTTCCTCAACCGCATCGACGACATCGTGCTGTTCAAACCACTCACGCTCGACGAGATCACCGAGATCGTGGACCTGCTCGTGGCCGACCTCAACCGCCGCCTCGAAGACCGCGGGGTCAAGGTCGCCCTCGACGCCGACGCCCGCGCCTGGGTGGCCGAAAAAGGCTTCGATCCGGTCTATGGCGCCCGCCCGCTCAAGCGCTTCCTCCAGAAGCAGATCGAGACCCGCCTGGCCCGTGCCCTCATCGCCGGCGAGGTCGAGGACGGCTCCACCGTCACCTTCACCATCCAAGACGGCGAACTGGCGATGCGCGGCATTTGATGCGAGTGATGGCCGCCAGGCAGGCGGCTACCCCATCAAGCCCCTGACACATTCATGCCTCCGCGAAAGCGGGGGCATTTTTTTGCACTAATAAGCGAGAATCAAGACCCAGGCGATCAGACCGAGAAACAACAACGGCGTCGTGAACGAAAGCAGGGTGATCCAAATTTTCTCATGCCACCGCAGGGGGAAGGCGGTATGCAGCTGGTTGAGATTGTCTCGTGTATGAAGGGGACTCAGGGCGAGGCCCGCGATACTGAGGTAGCCGAACAGACACGTCAGCAAGTTCTTTTGCAGGCAGGTTTTGATTGCGTATCGGCGTGAGAGCAGGTGCTTCTTCGGCTTCCAGTGATGAATGCCAATCGGTCCAAAGAGTCCAATACAGACAAAAGTTCCCAGCAGAATGTAGCGCATGGGAGGTACCTCATGCAACGGGCCGCTATATGGAAGCTCAGGAATGAATAGTTCCGACTTAGCCGGTTCATGCATCTGGGAAAGGGGTGATGTAATCAGCAGAATTCCCGCGAAGGTTTCATTGATTTTCGCGGATCGTCCAAAGAAAACCGGTAGATAGATGCCAATCGTTTTGAAGGCCTGTCCGTTTGGGTCAAAGTACTCGATCACGATATCCCGGTTGCGTCGCGTCAGCAAGATGCGACGAATCAACCCGAGGACAATCCTCCGTTGGTTTCCCAGTTCGAGTGCCACGCGGGTGAGCTTGAGCTGCTGTAGGCCAGCCGCCAGCTGTGAGAAGTCAGAGTAGCGGAAGGTAAGCTGTGCCAATTCCTCTTCCGCGTGTACGCTTGGTGATGACGCCAAGGGGAGAGGTATCGTCTCAGGCATAGAGAAGCCTTCAGTGATGATGCCCGCTGACCACGCCCCAGGCCCAGCGCTTGCCGGACCACAGGGGCTGGCCGGTGGCGTCGGAGATCGAGACGCTGACCTTATGGTGGGAGTAGGGGTCGATCTCGGCCTGCGTGGGGCCGAAGACCTGGTATTGCTCGTCCCATTTCAGGGTCTCCTTGCCGAAGTCCCCGCTCACGGTGACGATGCTGTCCGGCGGCAGGACCGGGTCGGTCACGACGGCCAGATGCGGCCCCGCCCAGGCCAGCTCCAGTCGGGCGGGGGTGCCGTCGATTACAATGTCGTAAACGGCCCCCTGATAGCGCCCGCGTTCGGCGTGGGCGGCTTTTTCCGTCTGCCAGTTCTGATAGAGCGGGATCGAGACGGTCAGCCCGATGATGGCGAGCGCGATCACGATGGCCCCGATCAGCCGCCAGTTCGGGCCGCTGGGCGGGATCAGGTTCGGGTTATCGGTGGGGGTGTATGGCGGGTGAGGACTCGACATGGCACGGGGATTAATTGCAATGTGGTTGCAACAAATACCCGCGTTGCTTCATGCTGTCAAGCATCCGGCTCGGGCGGGGAGGGTGCTTTTCCCGCTTGCGGCGAGGCGGTTTTACTAAAAGCTCAATCATCTCTCATGAGCGAACAACAGGGCCCCGAATTCTACAACCGCTACACTGGCCGGATCGAACACGAGTCTGTCTATGGCGAGGCTTGGCTCGACTGGGCTTACAACAGTCGTCTCGGGCAGCTCACGGTCGAGCTCGCGGCCAAGCGGCTGTGGTTCTCCCGCTGGTACGGCTGGCGGATGAGCCGCCGCTCCAGCGCGAAAAAGATCGTCCCCTTCATCCAGAAGTACGGGCTCGATATCGCCGAAATGCAGCTTCCGCCGGACCACTTCGCCACGTTCAACGACTTCTTTTACCGCCGCCTCAAGCCCGAGGCCCGGCCTATTGACGCGGACCCGGACACGGTGGTCTTTCCCGCCGACGGCCGTCACCTGGGCTTCGCCAATGTCACCGCTACCGATCAGTTTTACGCAAAAGGTCAGCGCATGAGCCTGGCCAAACTGCTGGACGATCCTGTATTGGTTCAGCGCTACACGGGCGGCGCTCTGGTGATTTCGCGCCTGTGCCCGGTGGACTACCACCGCTTCCATTATCCCGCCGAGGGCGTGCCTGGCGACACTCGCCTGATCAACGGCGACCTCTATTCGGTCAACCCCGTCTGTCTGCGCAGTAAGCTCTGGGCCCTATGGGAGAACAAGCGCGCCGTGACCTCGCTGCACACCGAGCGCTTCGGCCAAGTCCTGTGCCTGGAGATTGGCGCGACCTGTGTGGGCTCGATCAACCAGACGCACGTGCCCGGCCAGTACACGCCCAAGGGCGGCGAAAAGGGCTACTTCGCCTTCGGCGGTTCCATGTGCATGACGCTCTTCGAGCCGGGCGCGGTCACTCTGGCCGACGACCTGCTGGAACACTCCGCCGCCGGGCGCGAGTTCTACGCCCACATGGGCGACGTGCTCGGTCGCGCTAACTAGAGCCACACCTACTTTGAAGGACCACACAAAAAAGCGCCCCCGGTAACGGGAGCGCTTTTGTCATGAAAAACGGATACGTGTGCGATCTGATCAGGAGGCGGGCTTGGGCTCGACCTGGTGCATGTGCACGTCTTGCTGCGGGAAGGGGATGGTGATGCCTTCCTCGTCGAGGCGGAGCTTGATGGTCATCTGCAGGCGGAAGAACACGGTCCAGTAGTCGGCGGTCATAACCCACGGGCGCACGGCGAAGTTCACGCTGCTGTCGGCCATTTCGAGCACGCCCACGGTGTAGTCGGGCTCCTTGAGCACACCTTCGTCATTGTTGAGGATGTCTTCGAGCACGGCCTTGACCTTGCGCAGGTCGTCCTCGTAGCTGACGCCTACGACGAGGTCCATGCGGCGCGTCTCGTGCGCGGAGAAGTTCGTGATCGGCCCGGAGGTGATCTGTCCGTTGGGCACGATGATCTTTTTGTTGTCCGGGCTCTTGAACTGGGTCTCAAAGATGCTCAGTTCCACCACGGTGCCGCTGATGCCTCCGGCCTGGATAAAGTCACCCACCCGGAACGGCTTGAAGACGAGGATCATGACCCCCGCGGCGAAGTTCCCCAGCGAGCTCTGAAGAGCGAAGCCGATGGCCACGGTACACGCGCCGACGATGGCGACGGCCGAGGTCGTGTTCACGCCCACTTCCTCCAACGCGGCAATGATGACGATTGCCAGCAGGATGAAGTACAGCACATTGGCGCAGAAGGAGACCACGGCGGCCTCGACATTGCGCGCGGTCAGGACCTTGCGGAAAATTTTGGTCACGAACCGGGCCAGTATGCGCCCGACAATCAGGATAATGATGGCGTATAACGCCGGGAATGCATAGGTTTCCACCAAGTGCATGATGGTATTGGTTTCTTCGTCCATAGGTGAGTCAGTGTGCGTTTAGGATTAAGGGATGACCGGGCCGGTATTTTTTGCTCGGACCGGTCTGAAATCGGCGTTTAGAATGAGCGCTTTATATGAAAACGTCCAGCATCTCCCTGCGCGTCGCTGATTTTCTCAAGCAGTACCCGCCGTTTGAGTTCCTCGGCTTGCAGGACCTGGTCCAGTTGGCGGGAACGGGCCGGGTGAAATTCCACGAGGAGGGGGAGCACGTTTTCGACGAGGGCGAGCCGCGCGGCCGCCATTTTTACGTCATTCAGCAGGGCACGGTAAACCTCTATACCCGCTCGGCCAAGGGCGGGGAAGACCTGATCGACGTGCGTGTCGAGGGCGACTTGCTGGGCATTTTTTGGCTCATGGGGGAACAACCCTACCGCTACACCGCGATCACCGCCAGTGACACGCTTCTGTACGCCCTGCAGTTCGAAGACTTCCTGCCGCTGGTGGCGCGCTACCCGGCGGCCACCCGCTACCTGGTGGACTATTTTTCCGAAATGCCCGCCAGCAAGGGCGAGGACGCCGACGGCTCCGCGCACGGGAGCGGGCTCGGCCTGTGGCTGCAAAAAGCCGGTGCCCACCAGACTTTCGAGCCCGAGGATTTCCTTACCTGTGCGCCCGGTGAGCAGGTCAAGGAGGTGGCGAAAAAGCTTTCCCGTCACCACCAGCAAGCCGCCGTCGTGACTGACCCGAAGAGCTGCCCCATCGGTATCGTGACCGAGGCCGACCTGTGCCGCCGTGTGGCCACCGGTGAGGTCTCGCCCGAGGCCCCGGTGGAGTCGCTCATGACTTCGCCGGTCCGGACCGTCGGCCCCGACTTGGACACTGGGGCGCTGCTCCTGCGCATGTTGCGGCACCGGCTGCGCCACCTGTGCGTGACGCAGGACGGCACGCCGGAGACTCCGGTCGTGGGCCTGATTTCCGAGCGAGAGCTCCAGATGAAGTTCGGTCGCCTGCCCAACGCCCTCGGCCGCCAGATTCTCGCCGCCTCCGACGTGCGCGCACTCTCGCGTCTGCGGGACCGGGCGGACCAGCTTCTGGTCGAGTACCTGGAGAGCGAGGCGGACATGCGTTTCCTCATCGATTTTGTAGCCGAGATAGACGGGCTCGTGCTCAACCGCGCCCTGGCCATGGCCGAGCAGATCCTGCTCGACCGCGGGCTGGAAAAGCCTGACATCGACTTCTGCTGGCTGGCCATGCACAGCGAGGGCCGCAAGGAGCGGCTCATCCGCTCTTCCCAGCGTACGGCGCTGGTTTACGCAGATCCGCCGGTGGAGATCAGCCGCTACTGCCGCCGCTGGTTCCTGCATCTGGCCGAGGAGGTCAGTCACATCCTCGTCGGCTGCGGCTTTCCCTTCGACACGAATGGCCGCCTGGCCAGTAACACCGAGTGGTGCCAGCCCTACACGACCTGGAAGGCCTATTTCAGCCGCTGGATTCACGAGCCCATCGAGAGCAACATCGTCACGCTGACCACGTTTTTCGACCTGCGCGCGGTCGGGGGGAACCCCGAGCTGGCCGAGGGACTGCGCCGCCATATCCAGGCCGAGATCAAGGAGAGCCCGAATTTTATCCCGCTCCTGGCCAACGACGCCATGGCCAATCTGCCGCCCGTCACCATCTTCCGTGACTCAGTCATGGACAAGGCCGGCATTCTCTGGAGCTGCATCGACACCAAGATGCACGCGCTCTACCCGCTGGTGGATGTGGCTAGAGTCTTCGCGCTGGAACACGAGCTGGAGGACTGCACGAACACGATGGAGCGCTTCGAGCGCATGGCTGAGGTGTTGCCGGACGAACGCGAGCTCTTCCGCGCCGCCTCCGAGGCCGTCCGCGCCAGCCTCGCGCTGCAATCGCTCATCGGCCACCATCGCGGCGACAACGGCCAGTTCATCCGCCCGCACGAGCTCACCAAATCGGACCAGGAGCACCTCAAGGGCGTTTTTCGTACGATTGTTCGCCTCTTGGACTTCGCGGCGGCACACTTTAAGCTCAAACAGGACTGATCCCGATGAACCTTTTTGGCGAAACCGACGACATCCAGCTCTACCACGAGTCCTTTGAGCAGACCTGGGGCGACTCCGATCCGGTGGACCACGTGCGCTTTGTCGTGCTGGACACGGAGACGACGGGCCTGGACGCCCGCAAGGACGCCATCGTCACCATCGGGGCGGTCGCCGTGCGCCGCGGCCAGATCATGCTCGACGACCAGTACGAGGCCATGGTCAAGTTCGCTTTCAACACCTCCGCCGTGGTCGTGCACGGGATCACCCGCGAGGCCGCCCAGGAGGACGGGGTGGACGAACCCGTCGCCCTGCGCCAGTTCCTGGCCTACCTGCGCAATGGCGTCATCGTCGGCCACCATATCGGCTTCGACGTGGAAATCCTCGGCGAACGCTGCCGCCAGCGCTTCGGCCTGGACATCCAGAACCGCTGGATCGACACCATGGAGTTGACCCTGCGGCTGGAGGAGATGGGAGCCTTTCCCGGCGAGGAAGATGCGAAAAAGGACTTCTCGCTCGATGGGCTGTGCCGGCGCTTCGGCATCCCCCCGCACGACCGCCACACCGCCCCCGGCGACGCCTTTATCACCGCCCAGGTTTTTCTGAAACTTCTGCGCCTGGCCCGGCGTTATAATCTGATGACGTTGGGCGACATCGCCGAGCGTTGGCAGCCCCCGGAAGAGCGCGGCTGAGCCGTCCGGTAAAAGAAAGCGCTCTGGCCTGGACAGCTCGCGTTTATCCGGTTCCCGTTTACCTCAAATACCCCATTTATGAAAAAGCTCCTTATCCGTCGGGTGCTGAACCTGCTGTTATGGCTCAGTGCGTGCTTTTTGGCCGGGACCGGCTTCGCTTTGCGGTGGAAGTTTCCTCACGGCCCGCACCGCGGCTCCGGCGGGGGCGGGGGGCTGGAGCTGCTCGGCCTGACCAAGCACGACTGGGGCACGCTGCACACCTGGGTCGGGGTGAGCTTCGCCGTGCTGGTGCTCGCGCACCTCGTCATGGCCTGGCCCTGGCTCAAAAGCGCCGCAG
The DNA here is from genome assembly GCA_030673825.1 of Verrucomicrobiota bacterium JB024. Classification (GTDB taxonomy): domain Bacteria; phylum Verrucomicrobiota; class Verrucomicrobiia; order Opitutales; family Cerasicoccaceae; genus Ruficoccus. Next base: position 7,018 of record JAUTCS010000143.1, read on the forward strand.
CCGGGCGCAAGCGCCTCTGGGCCGTGCTGGCCGGGCTGGTCATCGGCCTGGCGATCCCGGTCGCTCTGGTGCTCTCACCGGTACAGAGCGCGAACTCCGTGGTCGACACTGACACCGTGTCCGCCGCTTCGGGGGACACGGGCAGCGGGGGAGGCAACGGCCCCGGCGATGGCTCTGGCCAGGGCAACGGTTACCGCTGGCGGCAAACCGGCGGGGAGTGACCCGTTTAGCACAAAAATTTCTACGTTTGACTGCGTTAGGAAGCCTATGCCTGTTAGGGCAATAGGTCCACCACCCCGGGCTGGGTCCAAGACCCCCGCCGCTTTGGCTTTTCATGGGCCGGGGAATCGGTATGCTGGGCGGTTTGGTTATGAGCGCAGTTTACCCCTGGGGCCATGAAGGCCGGTACAATGATTTTTCGCGGGCTTTTCGTCAGCGATTCCCCGGGCGCGTGCAAAAGGTCTCCGTAGACGGTGGCTTTACCTGCCCGAACCGCGACGGTACGCTCGCCCTCGGCGGCTGCTCGTACTGCAACAACCGCTCTTTTAACCCCGACTACTGCCGCGAAGCCGTCGGTATCGCCGCCCAGGTACGCGCTGGCATTGAGTTTTTTTCCAAGAAGTATCCCTCGATGGGCTTCCTGGCCTATTTTCAGGCCTACTCAAATACCTACGCCCCGCTGGACCTGCTCAAGACCCGTTACGAGGAGGCGCTGGCCCAGCCCGGTATCCTCGGGCTCGTGCTCGGGACGCGTCCCGACTGCGTCAACGATGAGGTGCTCGACTACCTGGCCGAGCTCTCGCAGCGCTGCTACGTCATGGTCGAGTACGGGGTCGAGTCCGTCAATGACGCGACCCTGCACCGCATCCATCGCGGGCACAACTTCGAGACCTCCTGCCGCGCCATCCGCGAGACCGCCCGCCGGGGCATCCCCACGGGCGCGCACCTGATGATCGGGCTTCCCGGCGAAGACCGCCACGATTGGCTTCAGCAGGCCCGGGCCATCTCCGCGCTGCCCGTGGACCACCTCAAGCTGCACCAGCTCCAGATCGTGCGCGGCACGCTCATGGCCCACGAATATGCCGAGCATCCCGACCGCTTCCACTTGCTTAGCCCCGAGGAATATCTCGATGTCGTGGTGAACTACCTGGAGCGCCTGGCCCCGCGCATAGTGGTGGAGCGCTTTACCAGCGAAGCCCCCGCTGAGATGCTTATCGCGCCCGACTGGGGAAGCTTGCGCAACTACCAGTTCGCCATGCGCGTGGAAAAGCGTCTCGCCGAACGTGACACTTGGCAGGGCCGCCTCTACGAGCCTGCCAAATGAAGCTGCCGCGAACTGTCTTTTTGACGTTCCCTGCCGTCCCCATTGTCATGTAGTTGATAACAACTACAATTCGAGGAGTATCGCATCGGCCAGATCAGCCTTCGGCAAAGACCCGTAGCACCTGCGAGCCGTGCGCGGGCAGGGTGACTTCATGCGTGCCGCGCAGCTCGTACTCTTTGCCAGTCCATACGTCACGCACGCGTACGGGGCGGTCGCCGACCAGTGTGGTCGCGTCCCACTCAACCGTGCGCTCATCCTCCGTCACGTTAAACAGGCCCACGGCCCAGCCGCCGTCCTCAAGCGGTTTGATCAGGACTTCGTGCTCCGGCGTGATCTCCGTGGGATAAGCCTGCACGCAGATCGGGTCCTGATGAATGTCGAGCAGGTCGGCATTGGTCAGCAGGGAGCGGGTAAATTCGTCCAGCCCGTTCAGCGGGCAGCCCACCAGTAGCGGCGAGGCCCACAGAGACCAGAGGTTGACGTGGGTGGTTTGCTCAGTGCGGCTCAGACGGGTAGGCCGGGGCTGCCCCCAACCGACTTGGCCCACGACGAGCATGTCCGCGTCCGCGTAGTGGCCTGGCCGCGTGTAGGGCTGCCAGGCGTGGTGACGTTTCCACACGTCGCGGATGCCGTGAACGTCGCTCGTGCCGTGCCGTGCCCCGGTCTCCCAGAAGTCGTGGAGATCCGAGGTCGTGCGCACGACGTGGGCGTAGTCGAGGATGTCCACGGCCAGGCTTTTCGGGCAGTTGTTGGAAAGCGAAAGAACGATGTCGCGGCTGGTGCTACCGAGGGCCTGACGCATCCGGTGCGTCGAGTCCAGATCCACCGGTGCCCAGTCGTACTTGAGGTAGTCCACGCCCCAGTCGGCCCACTGCCAGGCGTCGGGAAAGTCGAACTTGTACGGCGCGTGGCGGTGCCGCTGGACCATCTCGATCCACTCGCGCGAGGGCAGGGGCGTCCAGTCCGAGCCGTCCGGCGCATAGGACGAGCCGCCGGGGTTCCCGGTGTAGCTGCCGTACCACGGGGTCGAGTAGATGCCGACTTTGAGCCCGAGGTTGTGAATTTCCTCGCACAGCCCGGCCATGTCTGGAAAGCGTTCGTTCGGCGCAAGCGCGTGACGGAGCCCGGTGCGCAGCCCCTGCCAGCAGTCGTCGATATTGATATAAGTCCAGCCGTAGTCGGCCAGGCCGCTATCGACCATCGCCCGGGCGCTGGCCAGCACCTTTTCCTGCGAAACCTCCGCGCTCCAGCAATTCCAGCTGTTCCATCCCAGCGGCGGGGTGAGGCAGATTTCCTTGCCCACGACGAGGCGCAGCTCCTGCGTGCTGGGGCCGTGCACGTTCTCCGCGCCGACGGTGATGACATATTCGCCCGGCTCGTTCAGCGTGCCGGTGATCTGGCCGGTGGCCTCGTCGAGCCGCAGTCCGGCGGGCAGCGGCTCGGCGTGGAAGCGGACGGGTTTGTCGCCGGAAGCGGCGATCCGGTAAAGCACGGGGCTGCCGGGACGCACGCCGAAGCGCTTGGGACAATGCAGGCGGGGTTTCACTGGGCGGGGGAAAGTTCGATCAGGTTGACGGAAAAAGGCGGCAGCGACGAGCCTTCGCTCAGCGGCTGGGAAACGATCATGGTCTGGCCCTCGGGCACGCTGTCGGCGGCGGCGAGGGTGGGGGCTGTCAGGCTGCGCAGGGTTCCGCTCAGCGGAAGCGACTGCCCGTCTAGCTCAAGGTGAATCGGTTTCTCCACCGGCAGCCGGTTAACGAGTAGAACACGCAATGCGCCATCGGCAGTGCGGAAGGCCCGCCCCGAGACACGCGGATAGCCGCCGGGCAGGGGTGGGGAGGCCTCGTCCACCGCTGTGCCGAGCCACTGGCTACCCTTTGCGAACATCGGCCCCGCCAGCGCGAAAGCGAACAGCGGCCGCTTCATCAACATACGCCCGTCCGGCAGCAGGTCGATCGGGCTGAACTCGCCTGTCCCCAGTGAGTGTTCGCAGGCCAGCTCGAAGTCCGCCTCCCACGCCACCAGCGCGAGCAGGTAGGCGGCGGTCTGAAGGGCCCCCAACTGCGTGCCGTAGGGCTTGACGGGGGGCGCGTTGACGCCCCACTCGGTGTTCCAGATGCGCCACTGGGGGAACTGCTCGCGTTTGAGCTGAACCATGGCGGCGAGCTGCGTCTCCGGGTAGAGGAGGGTGGCGACCATTTCGCGGTTCATCGGGTAAGCAAAGGCAAAGGTGTAGGTGTGCAGCGTCACCCCGTCGGCGAAGTCCGCCGCCGACAGCCCGAGGTTCCACGCGAAGTCGTCGTTGCGCGTGTCGCGGTTGGACGCCTGCACGGAGAACTTCGCCTCCGGCACGACCTTACGGATCGCCTCGGCGTAGGCCCGGGTGTGCTCGACGTACTGCGGGGCGGTTGCGGTTTCGGCATTGGCCTGCGCCCAGTGATAGGTCTCATTGCCCAGCTCAAAGTATTGGCACCCGGCCCCGGCCTCGACCATGTCCTGCGCCCACGCGGCCTGCGACTCGGGGCTCTGTGTGAGGATGTTCAGCACCAGTAAGGGGGTGAGGTTCAGTTCGCGCACGAGCTGCTGGTACGCGCTCAGGCCGAGCTTGCCGCCGCGGTTTTTCTCCAGCGCATGCACACTGTCAAAGACGAACTGCGGGGTCCCCTCGGGCAGGCTGTCCACGTCCGGCCAGCCATCCGCTCGCCAGTCGTACCAGTTCGACTGCGTGCCGGTGGGGAAGCGCAGTGTGCCGGGCCGGACCAGCTCCAGCGCCTCACGGATAGGCGGTGAATCAAACCCCTGTACGCTGCGGAGGAATTCCGGGTTGAACCCGAGCAGCTTGGGGTTGGCCGCCAGCGAGCGGCTGCTGTCGATCCGCACGGTGACAGGCTGCTCGCTCTCGGTCGCATCCACGGGCCAGGGAAAGGCGTCATCCGCCGGGTTGAGCTTGCGCAGGTACAGCCTCTGGATCGTCCACAGGCCCTGATTGCCGCGCATGAGAAGGTTGATCGGGGTGTCATTGTTCTTGGCGATGAACTCTACCCGCGTCCGGGCAGGGACGGGGCGGGTCAGCCAACGCTGGGTTCCCCGGGCTCCGTCTTGGGAAATCTGGGGGGAGAGATAGTAGCCGCGCAGTTCCAAGTCTGTCAGGGACATTTCCACCCCCAGCACGAACTCCTTGTCCGGAAAATCCTTCCACAGCTCCGGGTTTAGTCGGATGCCCGCCTGGCGGTCCCACTCGCCGAGGATGCGGATTTCCCCGTCTGCGAATGTCACCTGCTGGCCTTTGTTGTCGGTGTCGGAAGTGATCGCTGTCCCCTTGTTGTCAAACTCATAGTCTTTCACCTTCGCACTGTCCATCGGCCCGGCGAACGCCGTGAACCAGCCCGCCTGCTCCATGTCGCCCTCGTAAAATATGTCCGTCGCCTTGGGCTCCGCCGCGCCGATCATAGGCCGGTTTTCGACGAACTCGAGTTGCTCATCCGTCACCGCTTGTGGCCAGCCGGGGTTAAGAGGGTAGCTGGCCGTCTCCATTTGATCAGCGCAGAGATGGCTTGAAAGCAGTGAGCCCAAGGTGAGGGTGATAAGGGTCAGGGGAAGGTGCGAACGGGAGCGTCTTGACATCGGTGTCATATGGGCTGAGTTCAAACGTACTGTCAACGCTGAAAGGGTAGTAGACATCCTGCAATGTCGTATGGAGGGTGGGCGAGGGAGACGCACGCACCGTCGTTGTTCGGGACTATATCTGTGAAGCTTGTATTTTTGAGGACTGTTGGCTTGCTACCGGCTTCAATTTATGTGCCTAAGTCTTTGTATAGTCGGGCGAATGATTGTGCTAAGTTTTACTTATACAACAAGAGGTAGGTATAAGCAAATTGACCCCAGGGCCATTCAGTGAAATTGAATCTCAACATCAAGCGGTCGTCAATGGGGGAGAATATGGCGACCGACAGGCATCATGCCTAGTTTACGATTATACAACGGCAAGCGAAAGACAATGCGACAAAAATTGAGACGAAGACTCATTTGCATGCGGACGCTTGCTTTCCGGACATAGACATCAAGATACACCTTTTATTCAATACCACTAAAATCGCTAACGAAGACTATGAATACAACGAGTAAACTCCTACTGGCTGTCAGTCTGGTGGCATGCGCCGGGGCTTATGCCCAGACTGAAGTCATGGAAGACATCTCTCCTGAACCTGAGGCTCAGGTCCGCGAGCAGAGCGTGGTCACGGAAGGTGAAACCGAAGAGCTTCACGGCTTTGCCGATGTCGCCTTCGCTTCCATGTACGTGACCTCCGGCGCGCAGGGCGCTTATGCTTCGCTCCAGCCGAATATCGAGCTGGAGTACTACGGTTTTTACGCCGGCATCTGGGCCAACCTTCCTTTCGATTCCCAGCAGAATAACCCGAGCGGTCCCTTTAATGACGAGTACGATATTTACGCCGGCTACGGTATTGGCCTGCTTGAAGACGACCTGCTGACGGCCTCGTTCGGCGGCACCTACTACTGGTACCCCGAGAGTGGCTCCACTCCGAATCGTACTTGGGAGATCAACTTCGGACTTCTGGCCGATGTGCTCCTGACGCCCGGTATTGAGGTCAACTACGACTTCAATCTCAAGCAGCTTGAGCTCATCATCGTCAGCAGCTACGACTACGACCTGAGCCCGTACACCGTGGATGGCCTCGGTGTGAGTGTCGGCGCCGCTTTTGGTTACCTTCAGGCGCAGGACCCGGACTCTGATCAGGTTCCCGGTTCGCAGCAGGATTCATACTTTTACGTCGAACTGGCGCTCGACCTGACCTGGGCCTACAACGACCACTTCCTCGTCTATGCCGGTCCGCGCTTCTCGACCAACGACAACGGCGCCGCCAATCTCGCCGGTCGCGCTACGAATGTCTGGTGGGGCTTGGGTGCCAATCTCTCATTCTGAGTCGAAGCCCGGCTCCTTGGCCGGGGCATGAGCTGGTAGCTTCTTTGCCCGCTCCGCCCACTGATTGTCATTAAAAATCAATACGCGCCATCCTGCCTTATGTGTCATGGCAGGGTGGCACTCCGGGCGGCTTCGCTTTAGCCACGGATTTCACGAATAACTACGGGTGTTTGTCATCACTCGTGCTATTCGTGGTGTCCGTGGTTTTTTGATTATAATTATAGCCATTTATGATTTAAGTGAAGCGGCACCCTATGGGGTGATTCTGTCACACTGTTTCAGGTGCGTCACTTGATCGCGTTTCGGTGACGTTTGCGGCGAAGGTTTAACAGTGCCGTCGTTGACGTGTGCAGGCTGCTTGTCATTTTTGCGGCTGTATGAACGCGCTCTACTGGTGGTTATCCATGGCGTTGCCGATGGAGCTGTTGGGGCGTTCCATATCCTGGAACTCGGACGCGCGGGCATATGCCTTTCGCATGTCTCCCGATCCGGCGAAGACATGCTGAAGACATCTACTGTTATTGGGAACTGGAACGCTGCTATTACAAACATCCAAAGCTTCGCTATAATGAACATAAAAACGCTATCTCTTGCTTGCGCCTGCTTCGGTGTCCTCGCTCTGCCTGCCCGGGCGGACATGGTCGCCAACTGGGATTTTAATGAAGGCACGGGCTCGACCGTGACAGACTCGGTTTCGTCCCTGACCGGAGAACTTCAGGGGGAGGTGTCTTGGACCACCGGTCGCGACGGCTCGGCGGTGCAGTTCGTACAGGACGACACCTCACAGGTGTATGTCGGAACGCCCGCCGCGTTAAATATCACCGGTGCGGTCACTGTGGCCGCCTGGGTTCATCCTGATGGTAAATCGCACTACGGCATCATCGCCGGGATCGATAAGTCCGGCGGCACCGCCAATGACCAGTATGTGCTCAAGACAACCGCTTCGGCCACGAGCTATCTTACCTTCCAGGTGACCAGCACGTCGGCCTCCGGGGTTACGGCCACGGATACCGTCTCGATCAACGAGCGCGCCGCCGCGGATGCGGACGGCTGGCTGCACGTGGCTGCGGTTTTTGCTCCCGGCGAATCCGTTACGCTTTATGTCAACGGTACCCAGGTGGCACAGACCGCGACCTCGGTGACGCAGATGCAGAGCATGCTCAGCGAGGAGGTCCCGTTCCGCATCGGTAACATGACCACGAGCTCCGGCTACGGCTTTAACGGCGCTATCGACTCCGTCAGTGTGTACGACAGCGCGCTCGACGCCGCCGCTATCGCCGATCTGGCCAACACCCCGGTCCCGGGTAGCGAGGGCGAGTATCTCTTCTCCTTTGGCGCGGTGGCCGACCCACAGTACAAGGACGCCGATACCGCGGGTTCGCGCTACTACCGCAACACGCTGAATAAGCTCCCCGTTATGGTGACGGACTTCAACAGCCGCGACCTTGAGTTCGTGATCTGTCTGGGCGACTTCATCGACGACAACTTCGACAGCTACACGACGATGATGGACATCTGGGACGACCTCACGGCCCCGGCCTACCAGGTTGTCGGTAATCACGATCTCTCCATCGGTAGTCACACGCTGGCCGAGGTGATCGCGATCATGAACATCCCGTCCAACTACTACACCTTTACCTACCAGGGCTGGCGCTTCCTCGTGCTCGACGGTAACGATGCTGGCTACGGCATCCACAGTGACGAACAACTGGCCTGGGCCCGCGATGCGCTCGACCAGGCCCTCGCCGACGGCGAACCGGTCATCATCTTCGACCACTATCCGATTTACCCGCCCGGCACCGCCCATATCAGCCCCCAGGCTTCCGAGCTTGTAGCCATGACCAAGGACTACCCCAACGTGCGCGCATGGCTGAATGGCCACAATCACGCCGGTGCCTATGGTGAAAGCGGCGGCATTCATTATCTCAATATGGAGGGCATGGTTGAGACCGCCGATACCACTGCCTACGCGGAAATCCAAGTCTGGAGTGACCGCCTCGAAGTGCTTGGCGAAGGCCGTGAGCCCGACCGTACGCTGCTTTTCCCTTCGGCTTCCGACATGACGCTCGCGGTTCCCGCCGGCCTGACCACCTCCGATGGCGGCAGCGGCATCAACCTGAGCTGGTCCGTCTACAGCGATGCCAACGCTACTGGCCTTGAGCTTCAGCGCCGCGTCTCCGGCGAAAACGCCGGCTACGAAACCGTGGCCACGCTTACTCCCTCGGATACCGGTTGGGTGGACGAGAACGCCGCCAGTGGCGTGACTTACCTCTACCGCCTGCGCGCGGTCAACACGGACGGTGCTGCCTCCGAGTGGTCTGCCCTCACGAGCTTCGAGCTCGGTTTCCTCTCTGGACAACTCACTGACCTGGTGGCCACCGGCGGCGAGGATAACGAAATCTCTCTCACCTGGGCGCTCGACGGCAGCTATGACAACCTCGTGCTCGAGCGCAGCATGGGCGACAGCGGTGAATTTACCCTCGTGACCGATACGCTCGACGGTTCCGCCACCAGCTACACGGATACCGGCCTGGCCCCGAACACCAGCTACACCTACCGCATCGCGGGTGTCGTTTCCCAGCGCCAGACGCAGTGGTCGCAGACGGCTTCGGCTACCTCCGGCAATGTGCCTCCGCTCACGGGTGAAGCTGCCGGGCTGATCGCCTACTGGTCCTTTGACGAGGGAACCGGCCCGCAGGCCGTGGACTACACCGGCAACGGCTCCGACGGCACGCTCCTGGCCAACGCGGCCTGGACTACCGGCAAATTCAACGGCGCGGTCTCCTTCTCCGG
>JAUTCS010000144.1 GCA_030673825.1 Verrucomicrobiota bacterium JB024
GGAATATGATTTCCTTTACGACTCCAGCTGCATGGCCAACGATTATTCGCCCTATTATATACGCAGCGGCGATAAATGGTCTGTGGACCAGCCTTATGAATTCGGAAAACCGACAGATATCGTTGAGTTGCCGGTTTCCTGGAGCCTGGATGATTTTCCAGAGGCCGAATATCGTCTTTATCCTGTCTGACGACCTTGGCTGGCGCGACCTCGGAATCAGTGGCAGCCAGGAGCACCGGACGCCCAACCTCGATAAGCTGGCTGCCGAGGGGATGCGCTTTACCCGCGCGTATGCGCCCGCGCCGATCTGCTCGGCCTCGCGGGCGGCCATCCTGACCGGAAAGTCCCCGGCGCGGCTGCATTTCGAGTTCGTGGTGAAGTTTGACGAGGGCCACCAGGGCGGTGATCATCCGTTGCAGACGCCGGCCTTTACCCTGGAGCTACCACTGGAGGAGACGACGATGGGCGAGGCGCTGCAGGCCGACGGTTACGCGACCGCGTACTTCGGTAAGTGGCATGTGAGCAAGCACACGGGCGGTTATCTTGGCTGGTCACACACGCATGGGCCGCTCCAGCAGGGCTTCGAGGTGGGCGATTCGGAGTTCGGCAGCCACCCTTACGGCTACGGGGGCAAGGACCCGGGATTCGATCCGGCTCTGGGGCCGGGCGACTATCCCGATGACGCCCTGACCGATCTGGCGGAGAATTACATCGGGCAAAAACACGAGCAGCCCTTCTTTCTTTTTCTGGCTCATTACTATGTGCACAGCCCGATCCACTCGCGGGCCCGCTGGCTGGTGGACGGTCACCGCCCGGAGCTCCCCGGTAAGCGCGCCATGTACGCCGCCATGGTCGAGACGCTGGACGAGCTTGTAGGCCGCGTGATGGCGGCACTCGAAGAGGCCGGGCTGGCGGATAACACCGTAGTCGTCTTCAGTTCGGACAACGGCGGGCATCCAGGTTTCGCTACCAACGGGCCGTTGCGCGGGGGCAAGTGGAACCTGTACGAGGCGGGCGTGCGCGTGCCACTGTTCATCGCCTGGCCCGGCCACATCCCGGCAGACAGCGTCTGCGACGTGCCTGTCGTGTTGACGGATCTTTTTCCGACTTTTTGCCAGCTCGCGGGCGGGCAAGCTCCGGCCGGGGACGACTTGGACGGGGTCAGCCTTGCGCCGTTGTGGGGGGACGGGGAGTTTCCCGCGCAGCGCCCGCTGGTCTGGCATTTTCCCTACTACCATCCCGAGCCCGCGAAGGACTGGGGGCAGGCGCTCGATGTGACCGGGGTGAATGACTACGCGGTGAGCAAGACCTATCCGCAGTCTTCGATCCTGCTGGGCGACTATAAGCTGATGCATTTCTACGAGGACGACCGGGATGAACTCTACAAGCTCAGCGAAGACCCCGGCGAGCAGCACGACCTCTCCGCGACTCAGCCCGAAACGGCCCGGGAGCTCCGTGCTGAGCTGGATGCTTACCTCAATGCGGTGGATGCCCGCCGACCCGAGCCGCGGCAGCCTTGAGGGAACCGCGAGCGTTTTTATTTTTTCGAAGAAAGATAACCCTTTACCCCCGAGATCATGATGAAAAAAGACATCTTTAGCGCCTGGTTCGCCGGGCTGGGGCTATGTACCCTGACCGCCGGGCTGATGGCCCCCGCTCCCGCCGCTGCGGCGAACACCGACCGCCCGAATGTGCTGTTCATCTACACGGACGACCAGGCAGCCTGGACGGTTGGTGCGTACGACGCGTATCCCGACACGCATACGCCAAACCTAAACCGTCTCGCTTCGGAGGGCGCGTTGGTCACATCCGCTTACGCTTCGACACCGGTTTGCAGTCCGGCACGGGGCACGCTCATGACGAGCCGCTACAGCTCGGAGACGGGGATTCACGACTTTATCCCCGAGCCCGGGCATCGGGCCTACACCGACGACCTCGGCTCGATGGGGATCGACCCGGCGCTGGTGACCTTTCCGGAGATCATGTCCGACAACGGCTACTTTACCGGGCTCGTTGGCAAGTGGCACGCCGGGAGCTGGTCGCACGACCCGACGCGCAAGTTTCACCCGACCAACCACGGCTACCAGTACTTCATGGGCCTGACCGGTGGCGGCACCCAGACGCTTAACCCGACGCTGGAGGAGGACGGCAAGGTGCAGAAGTTCGAGGGGCTTTGCGACGACGTGCTGACGGACCGGGCGATCAAGTTCATGGAAAAGCACGCCGACGATGGGAAGCCCTTTCTGCTGTCCGTGCACCTGCGTTCGCCGCACGGGGAATGGCTGCCGGTGGCTGACAGCGAGTGGGACCTGTACAAGGATCGCGAGGTGGCCATCCCGAACGAGGATTACCCGGGCCTGATGAAGAGCTTCCTGAAGAAGAAGCTGCCCGAGTACCTGGCCAGCGTGGCCGGGGTGGACCGCAATGTGGGCGAGATGCTCGACGCTCTCAAGCGCCTCGGGCTGGATGAGAACACGATCGTGATCTTCAGCTCCGACCACGGCTACAATCTCGGGCATCATGGCATCCAGGGCAAGGGCAACGGCCTGTGGTGCGCCAGCCAGCGCACGCAGCCTACGCCGAATATACCCGGCGCGTTTCAGCCCAATCTTTACCTGAACTCACTATGGGTCCCGGCCATTGTGCGCTGGCCCGAGCACATCCAGCCGGGGACAGTGGTTCGCACGCCGATGGTGGACGCCGACTGGTACCCGACAGTGATCAGTCTGACCGGCTTGAAAATCCCCGAGGGCGTGACCATCCGGGGCAAGAACATGGCTCCGTATCTCCTGCGAGAGCAGCCGGACGACCCGGACGCGATCATCTACAACGAGTACGACATGATGATTTATGCCCGCGCCGATATGCGCAGCATCCAGAACGGACGCTGGAAGCTGATGGTGGACTTCCTCAACCCGTGGCGCTCGGAGCTGTACGATCTTCAGGCGGACCCGCAGCAGGAGCGCAACCTGATGGGCAACAACCGCAAGGAGCTGCTCTATGCCCAGTCGGAGATGGCCAACCTGCTGATCGAGACCATGCTTGAGCACGACGACTACTTGCTTAAGCGTACAGCGGACTACGAGAACAAGGAGAAGGAGTAATCGGTTAGGCGCTGATTCTTTATCCGAAAACAGGCGTCATGGTTTTTCATGACGCCCGTTTTTTTGATAAGGATTAGTGTGGCTTCAGGACGGGTGCTCAGAGAGCGCCGATCTGGCGGATGAGGCCCCCGTGGAGGGCCTCGATGTTCTGAACCGCGCCAAGGGCGAGCGAGAGAAAGGCTTTGTCCGTGAGTTTTTCGGAGGAGAGCTTTTTGCGCAGGGACTCGGTGGTCTTGAGTATTTTGGCCCCGACGGCGTGGCGCTCGGCGGAGTAATACTCGACGGTGTCCTGAAGGATCGCGTGCGCGGCGGCGATGGCGTCGTCGATACCGAGGTTCATGCCGCGCCCGCCGATGGGTGAGTGGCAGTGGGCGGCATCCCCGGCCAGGAGCACGCGCCCCTGGCGGTAGGTCTCGGCCTGGCGCACGGAGATGGTAAAGGTGCCCTGACGGCGGACTCTTTTGACGCCCAGGTCCACGGGTATCGTAGCGAGCGCGTCCGGGGTAGAGGAGAGGGCGCGGGCCCGGTACTTCTCTATGGGAAGGCAGGTGGCCATGTGGCCGTGCTCACCCTGTATCCAGAACCGGATACGCGAGCAGTCGAAGCTGTCGTCCATGTCGATGTCGGCGATCGACCACTGCTCGGGGATGTCGTAGCCGGGGTAGGCGATACCGAGCTGTTCGCGCATGGAGGAGTGCTTGCCATCGCAGGCGAGGACCCAGTCGTAGCTCTCAACGCGTCCATCGGCAAAGGTCACGGTGGCCTGCTCATCGGTTGTGGTGATGTTGGTGGCTTCCGTGTTGTAGTGCGTCGTTACGCCGAGGCGGGCCAATCCCTCGCGGATGAGCGTTTCGGTGCGGTCCTGAGGCAGGCCGAGGACGGCCTCCTCGGGCTTGATCTTGTCGCGCAGGTCCAAGTCGAGGAGGGTCTTTTCCCCGCGGTAGATCTGGAAATGCGTCCAGCGCATCGCCTCGTTGAAGATGGCCTCACCGACGCCTTCGTGGCGCAGGTTGTAACGAGTGAGGGGGATGATGCCCACCGCGCGCGAAAACTCCGAGGGGCCGGAGCGTTTTTCGATCAGCTCCGCCTTCACCCCATGGTGGGCGAGCTCAAGAGCCGTGGCGAGGCCGACGGGGCCAGCACCGACAATGAGGATTTTCATGTCCGCAGTATGGAGTCGTCAATCCGGCCTATCAAGCGAAACTTATGCCGCCTGCTTTGCTCGCTTATGGTGTTTTGAGGGCAGGGTGAACCGCGCACGGACAGGGCAAGCAGCATTCTGGACGTTTTTTATCTGATTTTTCTTGAATGCATAAAATTCGTTTGTATAACTATTATACATCGAAACGCCTCCCACATCTCTACATCTTGAAAAAACTCACCCTTAATCCGTAAAAGCCATGAATGAGCCGGTCAAAACGGTACCGATCAGCGGCCGCATCAGCCAGGAAGACTACGACTTCATGATGCAGCATTCCTTCGGCGGAAAGGTGACGGCCAGTGAAAAATTACGTCACATCGCCTCCTTTTTCCGCCAGTACCACGAGCACTTCGATAACTACGCCGAGGGCATCGAGGAGCTTAACCGGCTGACGGAACCCGCCCGCAAAAACCTCAAGCATATGGAGAACGCGCAAAACGTGCACTCCGAGCTGGTGGACGCGGCGGCGAACGTTTTCCCCATGGGGGTGGCCTATCTGGCCAGCCGCCAACAGCAGCCCCCCGCGAAGGAACAGCTGCCGTATCTGCTCGAAACCGAGGAGCGCCTGCTGGGGCTCGTCCTTCGGCTGGTCGAGCAGGTACTGCGGCTGGGCCTGACCACGACGGCTCCCGCTTATAACCCGCATCTGCTGGACGACAAATTGCATACGATTTCCGAATTGGTTGGACTGCTGTCCAAGCGCAAACAGAGTTAATATCATACCCGATTACCATGAGCTTGTTTACCCGATTGTTTAACAAGAACCGTAGCGAATCTGACGGTTTGAAACAGGAACAGCGCGAGGCCATCGTCGATTTGCTGGTTTACGGCATGTACGTGGACAACGCGCTCTCGCTCTCCGAGGAGGGCGTCTTGCAGGCCCAGGTGGACGGCTTCGCGTGGGAGGAGAGCTCCGACGTGGACGCCTACACCGACCGCGCGATTACCCGTGTCCGCGTTATCCGCGGATCGGACGCCGCCACTGGCGAGTTTCTCAACAACGTGCACGAGCGGCTCGGCTCGTACGAAATCCGCCTGAGCGCTTTTTCCATGCTGGAGCGGCTGCTGGCCGCGGACGGCAAAGCCGACACCGAAAAGGCATTTCTGACCCGGGTGCGCGAGGCGCTGCACCTGAACTAACCCTCAACGCCATACTGTCATGAACGATACCATCAGTAGCCGCATCCGGCGGATCATCACCGGCACCGCCAGCTCCATTGTCTCCAAGATCGAAGGGCTCGCCCCCGAGGTCGTGCTTGAGCAGGCCATCGCGGAGGTCGATGCCGCGCTCGACGAGGTCAAGGCCGAGCTGGGCCGCGTCACCGCGCAGAAGTACCACGTCTCCAAGGCCATGACCAAGCTCAACGAGGAGCACTCGCGCATCGAGGAGCAGACGATGGAGGCGCACAAACAGGGCCGCAAGGACCTGGTCGAGGCCGCCATTTCGCGTCAGCTCGACATCGAGGACCAGCTTCCGGCCCTGGAAAGCCAGCTCGGCGAGCTGGGCCGTCAGGAAGAGGAGCTGAACAAGGCGATTGCCGGGCTCGTG
>JAUTCS010000145.1 GCA_030673825.1 Verrucomicrobiota bacterium JB024
GGGCTTCGCCCAAACGCCGGACCGACTTTGAAACCCTCCCTGACACGGGCTCGCCACAATAAAAGGGGGCGGTTCATGACTGTCACAAAGGTGGCGACCCAGTTTTGATGCTCCCTCCGTGTTTGTTTAAATGTGCAAAAGCTCATTTCAACAAACACGGACGCGATGCGTAGCATCGAAAGTGCAGGCTCTGCCTGCCGCGGGTCCGGGCTGCGCAGGCCCGGCATCTAAATCAGGCCGTGGCACATCATGGCTTCGGCCACGCGGAGGAAGCCGCCGATGTTGGCTCCGGCAACGTAGTTGCCGGGGGTATGGTATTTGTCGGCGTAGTGGAGACAGGAGGTGTGGATACCGCGCATAATTTTGCGCAGTTCCTCGTCCACGTGGGCGAAGGTCCAGTGTTCGAGTCCGGCGTTTTGCTGCATCTCCAGAGCGGAGACGGCGACGCCGCCGGCGTTGGCGGCCTTGCCCGGACCGAAGGGTATCTTCGCCTCGCGGAAAATCTTAATCGCCTCGGGGGTGCAGGGCATGTTGGCCCCTTCGCAGACGAGCTGGCAGCCGCTCTGGACGAGGCGGCGGGCGTCGTCGGCGTCGAGTTCGTTCTGGGTGGCGCAGGGGAAGGCCGCGTCGCAGGGGATGTCCCAGACCTTGGCCTTCGGGCGGAAGGACGCGCTGGGGTGGATTTCGCAGTACTTGTCGATGCGGGCGCGTTCGACTTCCTTGATCAGCCGCAGGGCCTCGAAGTCGATCCCCTTGGGGTCGAAGATCGCCCCGGAGGAGTCCGAGCAGGCGACGACGGTCGCGCCGAGATCGCGGAGCTTGCGCAGGGCGTAGAGGGCGACGTTGCCCGAACCGGAGATGACGGCGGTCTTGCCCTCCAGGGTATCCCCGGCGGCCTGCATCATCTCCTCGGCGAAGTACACCGCGCCGAAGCCCGTGGCCTCGGTGCGGCCCTGCGAGCCGCCCCAAGAGACACCCTTGCCGGTGATGACGCCCAGCTCGTAGCTGTTGGTAAGCTTTTTGTACTGGCCGAAGAGGTAGCCGATCTCGCGCGCGCCCACCCCGATGTCCCCGGCGGGCACGTCGCGGCGATGGCCGATGTGGCGGAACAGCTCGCCCATGAACGCCTGGCAAAAGCGCATGACCTCGTCGTCGCTCTTGCCCTTGGGGTCGAAGTCGGCCCCGCCCTTGCCCCCGCCGATGTTCAGGCCGGTGAGGGAGTTTTTAAAGATCTGCTCGAAGCCGAGGAACTTGATCACGCCCATGTTGACCGTGGGGTGAAAGCGCAGGCCGCCCTTGTAGGGGCCGAGCGCGCTGTTGAACTCCGTGCGGAAGCCGCGGTTGACCTGGACCTTCCCGGCGTCGTCCTTCCACACGACACGGAAGATGACCTGGCGCTCGGGCTCGCAAAGGCGCTCCAGCAGGTTGAGCTTTTCGATCTCGGGATGCTCCTCGACAACCGGGCTGAGGGTTTCGAGCACTTCGTGGACGGCCTGGAGAAAGACCGGCTCACTGTGGTTACGGTGTTCGACGACTTCGAGGGTGCGGGTAATGGCTGAGTGCATGAGAGAATGTTTAAAAGGAACAGTGCGGGGTGGGTTTCTATTAAGTATAAAGCGGCACAAGCGCGGCCAGACTTATAGCAAATCCAACCGCTCCTGATCAAACAGACATTTTTCCGAAAGAAAGGCTCCATCAATGGCTTGGAAAACCAGTACGGACACACTGCACAGGCGTGCACATTTTCTCGGGGCGGGTCCGGCAATTTCCTTGCCAGCGGGGGCGGGCGGTGCTGTGTATAGTCTCCGTAAAAATGTGCCTGCAATTCCGCATACTCGGCAGCAGCAGTTCGGGTAACGCCGCACTGCTCACTACGGCGGGCAGCAAGGTCCTGATCGATGCGGGCTTCAGCGCGCGCAAGCTCGACCAGATGCTGACCCAGTGCGGGGAAAGCCTCGCCGGGATCGACGCGATTTTCCTCACCCACGAGCACAGCGACCACGCCACCGGCATCAAGGGGCTGCGCCGCTACCCGCACATCCAGGTCTTTGCCAACCGCGAGACCATGCAGGCCGTGCAGGCCCGGTTGACGTTCCGGCCCGCCTGGCAGGTCTTCGAGACGGGGGCGATGTTCGGCTTCCGCGACCTGGAGGTGACGGCGTTCAGCGTCCCCCACGACGCCTACGACCCGGTGGGGTACTTTTTCGAGGGCGGGGGCGACACGCTCTTTGAGCCACGCCGCAGCGTGGCCTGGGCGACGGACCTGGGCTACATCCCCGCCAACGTGAGCGAGAAAATCCGCCATGCGGACTTCCTCGTGCTGGAGGCCAACCACGACACGGAGATGCTTGAAAAGGACGAACGTCGCCCGTGGTCCCTCAAGCAACGCATCCGCGGTCGCCACGGCCACCTTTCCAATGACGCCGCCCTTGAGCTGCTGTGCGGGGCGGAGTCGCCGCGCTGGCGCCATGTGTGCCTGGCGCACCTGAGCCGCGATTGTAATGATGTCGGGCTCGTCGAGCGGCACTTCTCCGTCCTGCGCGAGCGGGGGCGGGACTTCGGCCTGAGCGTGATCGACCCGGTAAACGGCATCGGACCTGCTTACGATCTGGCAACACTCTAATTTCACCCACATACCGGCTCGGGAGAAAGGATATTGATCCCCGACCGCCGGCAGGTGTTCTATAACCACTCTCACATCCACTGATTCATCCCGCATGTATTTCGACTACCGACACACCAAGATCATTTTCACCCTCGGCCCGGCCACGGAGAGCGAGGAAATGCTGCGCGACATGATCGTCACCGGCGGCGTGGACGTCTGCCGGTTGAACATGGCCCACGCCAACCACGAGTGGACCGAAAAGATCATCGCACGGGTGCGCAAGGTCTGCTCCGACGTCAACCGCCATGTGGCCATCATGATGGACGTGAAGGGCCCGGAAATCCGCACCGGCGACCAGCCCGAGCCCATCGAGCTGGAAGCAGGCGAGCTCTTTGACTTTCTCGTCTCGGGCGACCGCTCCGCCCTGGAACAGGGCGTGCGCGGCGTCACCGTGAACTACCCGCGCCTGCACAACGACGTACGCGTGGGCGACACCCTGCTGGTGGACTCCGGCCTGGTGCGCATGCAGATCGAGGAGATCCGCGAGGACCGCGTCCGCTGCAAGGTTATCATCCCCGGCCCCATGGGCAACCGCCGCCACATCAACCTGCCCGGCGTCAAGGTCAACCTCCCCGCCCTCACCCAGAAGGACAAGGCGGACATCGAGGTCGGCATCAAGCACAACATCGAGTTCTTCGCGCTGTCCTTCGTGCGCGAGGCCGACGACCTGGACATCCTGCGCCGCCACTTGAAGTCCCTCAACTCGGACGCGCGCATCATCGCCAAGATCGAGGACCAGTCCGCCATTTCCAACCTGGACGAGATCATCACCGCCGCAGACGCGCTCATGGTCGCGCGCGGGGACCTCGGCATCGAGTGCCCCTACGAGGAGCTGCCGCTGATCCAGCGCCGCGCCGTCAAAGCCTGTATCCAGAAAAAGAAGCCCGTCATCATCGCCACGCATATGCTCGAAAGCATGATCGAGCAGCCCATCCCGACGCGGGCCGAGGTGACGGACATCGCCAACGCCGTCTTTGAAAAGGCCGACTGCATCATGCTCTCGGGCGAGACCACCACCGGCAAGTACCCGGTCGAGTGTGCCCGTGTCATGAACCGCATCGCCCGCCAGGTCGAACGCTCCCGCGAGGCCAAGGACTACGAAAACATCCCCCTGAACAAGCCCAAGGCCAAGATGCTCCGCGCCGCCGTGCACTTGGCCCAGGACATGAACAAGGCAGGGATCGTGGTCTTCACCCGCAGCGGCTACCTGCCGCAGATTCTCTCGGCCTTGCGCCCGACGCGTGTGCCCATTTTCGCCTTCACCGACCAACCGCTCATTTTTAAGCAGATGCTGCTGATGTGGGGCGTCGAGCCGTTCATGATCGAGTTCGGCGAGGACTCCGAATCCACCATCAAAGCTGCCTTCGAGCGCCTCTACACAGGCCGTATCGAGTGGGCCAGCCCCGGCGACTGGATGGTCGTCATCACCAATATACTGGTGGGCGAACACATCATCGACAGCATCCAGCTGCGACAGGTGGAGTAAGCGCCGCGCCCAGGCTGGGACACCCGAGGGGAACGTTTTTTTCTCTCACAAAGGCACAAAGGACACAAAGGGAGAACACGTTGATCGTGTCTCTTCCTTCTCTTATCTCAGTGCACTCCGTGCGCTCCGTGTGAAACTTTTCTTCTCACACAGAGGACACGGAGAGCACTGAGGAGGATAGAAAGACAGCAAGACTCACGAGCCAAAGCCCTTTGTGCCTTTGTGAGAGAAAAAAGAACGGCGGTAGCTGTCTCGTCAGGCTCGTGCCTTCGTCCCTTTACAGCGAGTCCAGGTCGCGGAGGATTTCGCGGGGGCTGGAGCCGTTTTCGGGGCCGACGATGCCCTCGTCCTCGAGGATTTCCATGATGCGGGCGGCACGGTTGTAGCCGATCTTGAGGCGGCGCTGGAGCATGGAGGTGGAGGCGCGCTTGGTAGAGCGGAGCACGTCGATGGCGGCGGGCACGAGATCGTCGTCCCACTCGCCTTCGGCCCCGCCGCCGCCGTCCTCGCCGTCGGACTCGATCTGCTGTTGCACCTCCTCGGCGAACAGCGGGTCGCCGTTGCGCTCGTTGAGGAAGTCCACAATGCCGTTGATCTCGTCGTCGGAGACGAACGCGCCCTGGGCACGCACGAGGTTCGAGGTGCCGGGGGGGATGAAGAGCATGTCGCCCTTGCCGATGAGGGCCTCCGCCCCGCCCTGGTCAAGGATGGTGCGGCTGTCCACCTTTGAGGCGACCTTGAAGGAGACGCGGGTGGGCAGGTTGGCCTTAATCACGCCGGTGATGACGTTGACCGACGGGCGCTGGGTGGCGAGGATGAGGTGGATGCCGGCGGCGCGGGCGAGCTGGGCCAGACGGGCGATGCCCGTCTCGATGTCCGCCGGGGCGACCATCATGAGGTCGGCCAGCTCGTCGATGATGCACACGATGTAGTGCATGCGCTTGTCGGGGATCTCAAACTCCACGCCGTCGTCGCGGGGCACCTCCATATTGGCGGCGGCGGCACGCTCCTCGGGGCTCATGGCGGAGGACATTTCGGCCTCGCGGGCCTCGGCCTCGGCGCGTTCCTTTTTGTTCTTGGCGATCTTGGCGTTAAAGCCCGCGATGTTGCGCACGCCGAGCTTGGCAAAAATCTGGTAGCGCCGCTCCATTTCGCCGATCAGGTACTTGAGCGCGCCGGGCACCTTTTTGGGCTCGGTCACGACGGGGATCAGCATGTGCGGCAGCTTGTTGTAGACCTGCATTTCGACGACCTTCGGGTCCACCATGAGGAAGCGCAGGTCCTCGGGCGCGGCGTGGTAAAGCAGGGAGGCGATGACGGCGTTGATGCAGACCGTTTTCCCCGAGCCGGTGGAACCGGCGATGAGCATGTGGGGCATGCGGGTGAGGTCCTCGACAATGGGCTTGCCGGTCACGTCCTTACCCAAAACGACGGGGATCTCGGCCTTGGACTCGGCCCAGGCGCGGGACTCGACGATCTCGCGCATGGTCACGGGCAGGGGCTTGGGGTTGGGCACCTCGATACCGACCGTGCCCTTGCCGGGGACGGGAGCGAGGATACGCACGGCCTCGGCCCGCAGGCCCAGGGCGAGGTTCTTGTCCAGGTTGAGAATCTTCTCCACGCGCACGCCGGGGGCGGGCACGACCTCGTAGCGGGTAATGACCGGGCCGGTGTGGACCTCGGCGGGCTCGACCTTGACGTTGAACTCATCAAGAATGCGGGCAATGTCGCGGGCGCGCTGCTGGTGCTCTTCGGGGGAGGCGTGGTTCTCGCCCGGCTGGACGGGCTCGTTGAGCAGTTCGATGCTCGGGAAAGTGTGGTTACCCTTTTTGTCGGGGCGGGCGACCCGGGCCTTTTCCGTCACCTCACTGTCGAGGATTTTCAGGCCCGGCGAAGTCACCTTGAGCGGGCGCTTGGGCGCTTCCTTCTCCTCGTCCTCCTTCTGACGGGTGAGGTTAAAGATGGCCGGGCCCTTCTTCGGCTTCGCGGCTGGCTCGGGCTCGGGTTCGGGCGGGAGCGGCTCTTCCACCTCTTCGGGGACAGGATCGACGGTCACGACCACTTCGTCATCGCGCAAGGAGGGTTTGCTGCGGGCGCCCATTTTCGGCGGAGGCGCTTTTTTCGGGAAAATCCCCTCCATGGAGCGCTCGGGTGGGGCTTGCTTGGCGCGGGCGGCCTTGAGCTCGGCCATGCGGGCCTTGCGCTTCTCTTCCAGCCGCTCGATGGTCTGGTGAATGTTGTCTGTGAACAGGAAAATCCCGCTGATCAGGAAAACCAGCATGATGGTCAGGCTCGTGCCGAAGGAACCGGCGTACTTGATCGCCACGGGGTTGAGCACAAGGCGGCCCATGAGACCGCCCAGACCGTTGAAATAGTAGCGGCGCTCAGGGGCATCCTGACTGGAGGTGAGGATCTGCAGGCCGGTATCCTCCTGAGCGCTGTCCCAGGAATACTCGGCCGGGCGCGGCGTCTCGAAAACCTGCTCATCTACCAGCGTGGCCAGTCCGGTCAGCGAAATCAAAAAGAACACCGCCGAAATCGCCAGGCGCAGACGCACCCGATGAGCCTGCCGGAAAAGCAGCAGGTAGCTGATCCAGAACAACAGCAGCGGGATCAGCCACGAGACGACCCCGAAGAGGTGGAAGGTCCGGTAGGCCAGCTCCGCCCCCAGCGTGCCGGTGAGGTTGCGGTCCGCCTCATCGCCCACGCGCAGGTGCGGCGACTGCATCGGATTAAAGTCCAGCAGGGCAACAATGTAGATCACGCTCAGGGCCAGCACCACCAGCGCCCAGAAGGGCTTGGACTGGGGTTTACGCGGGGCGAACGAGGTTTTCTCCTGCGTGGCGTCAGGTTTCTTTGCGAAGATGCCCATTACCAAAACTCCCATGGTAGCCCGGCTGAGCCCAAAAACAAGTCCGAACCCGGCAACCGGGAGTTTTCATGATCCGGACGGGACCAAAGGCGGTAGGAAACCGCCGCCACCGCCCCAGGCCGCCAGACGGGACACCCCAATCGATCTTATACGCAGCCTGACATTGACCCGAGCGCGGCCACGCTCTAAGAGTCACGGCCATGCGCATGTACTTTTTCAAACCGATCTATCAGGAACGCGTTTGGGGCGGCCGCGGGCTGCACGAGCAGCTCGGGCGCGACCTGCCCGGCACCGCCCCCATCGGCGAGAGCTGGGAGATCGTGGACCGCCCCGAGGCCCAGTCCGTCGTGGCCGAGGGGCCCCAGGCGGGGCTCACCCTGCGCGAACTGCTGGAGACGCATGCCGGGTCCGTCATGGGCCCCGGCTACAATCCAGCCACCCC
The DNA here is from genome assembly GCA_030673825.1 of Verrucomicrobiota bacterium JB024. Lineage (GTDB taxonomy): Bacteria > Verrucomicrobiota > Verrucomicrobiia > Opitutales > Cerasicoccaceae > Ruficoccus. Next base: position 7,466 of record JAUTCS010000145.1, read on the forward strand.
CTTTCCCATCCTCGTCAAGTGGCTCGACTGTCAGGACCGCCTGAGCCTCCAGGTCCACCCCCCGGCGGACATCGCCCCGAGCCTCGGAGGCGAGCCCAAGACCGAGAACTGGTACGTGGCCGAAGCCGAACCGCACGCGGCCATGCTCATCGGCCTGAAAAACGGCGTCACCCGTGAGCAGTTCGAGACCGCCCTGCGCGAAAACCGCCTCGAACCCCTCGTCCACCGCATCCCGGTGAAAAAGGGTGAGTCGATGTTCGTGCGCAGCGGGCGCCTCCACGCGCTCGACGCCGGGTGCCTCATCCTCGAAATCCAGCAGAACTCCGACACCACCTACCGCGTGTACGACTGGGGCCGGGTCGGGCTCGACGGCAAGCCCCGCCAGCTCCACATCGACCAATCCCTCAAGTGCATCGAGTTCAACGACTTTGAACCCACTCAAACCAAGCCCGCCGGCAAGACCCAGGTCATCGCCGAGTCCGAGCTGTTCAACCTCACCCGCCACACGCTCAACTGCGGCGAAAAGCTGACTTTCCCCGCCGGGGAGCAGCCGCGCCTGATCGGCGTGGTCGAGGGTGCCCTGCGCGAGACGACCGACGGCGTCACCGTCCACCGCAGCGCCAACGTCCTGCTGCCCTACGCCGAGAGCTTCATCTTCGAAGCCATCGCCAGCCCGACCACGGTTCTCGTGACCGACGGCTTCGGCGGTGGTGCGTGACCGCGCTCGACATTGAGGGGGGTCCGGCTGGACCAGCAATCGCCCCTTACGCGGCCTGACAGGCCGCACTCCCCGCCCAGCAAGCAAAACAGACATTCAAAAATTCTATTTCTCACACGGAGGCACGCAGACACAGAGGCTTTTTAGATTTTTACGCGGCCCTTTTGTGTTCTTAGTGTCTTTGTGAGAGCTATCATTCCCTCCGCTTCGCGCTCCTTCGCGTGGCTTCGCGGGAAACTCTCTCCTCTCACCGATGTTAAAACTCCTGCTCAAGCCCTTCGGGTGTCTGGCCAGCCTGCTGGCCGGTATGCTGGTGATCGCGGTCATCGCGCTGATCGTGCTGTTCTGGGTGGCCGAGGCGTGGACCCCGAAGTTCGTGGCCGGGTGGATGGAGCAGCACAGCGGCTTTGACGTGCAGATCGACGACGCCAACCTGGAGCTCTTTTCCCAGCAGCTCGTCTTCGAGGACATCGTCGTGCACAACCCGCCGGGCTTCCCCGAGGAGAGCTTCCTGCGCATCCGCAACCTCTCCGTCAAGCTCCCGCTGGCCGATGTCGCCGATCAGGACTTCCGTGCCCGCTCGGTCGAGATGGACATCGAGTCGCTCACCATCGTCATCCCTGAGCAGGGCACAAGTAACCTCGCGGCCTTTATCGACACAGTGGACTACCAGCCCACCCTGGCCGATCTCGCCGCCGGGACCAGCGCCGACGCCCCACGGCTGGAAAGCTTCAAGCTCTCCGTTGGCGAGGCCGTGATCGAGAACCACACCTTCCGCCGCCCCGACATCGTCCGGATCAAGCTCGACTACACCGGCAGCTTTGCCAACGTCAGCCGCAGCACCGAGGTCTTTCCCCAAATCGAGCAGGACCTGCGCGCGCGCGGGCTGCCCGGCCTGAGCCCGGCTTTTTTCCAGGCGCTCTTCGCCTCGCTCCCGGTGCAGTGCTTCGCGGACATCACGCCGACCTCCCCGGATTTGATCCCGGATCGGCTCCCCGACTCCGTTACCGACGCGCTCAAGGAACGCGCCGCCGAGGCCCTCAAACCCACGCCGAGCCCGTAAAATTGGCGTTTTCCCGTGCGTCCGCACAAAAAAAGCCCTTGAATCTGGCACGGATTGGGCAATGGTTTGTCCCCTTAGCTCTATGTCTATGAAGGACGAACCCGAAAAACAGCACCCGGAAGCGGCCAACGCCGATGAACAGGCCACCCAGCGCCCGGAAGAAACGGTCGCGCCCGAGGAGACCACCCCCGAAGCCGATCCGCAGTCGGCCCTGATCGAGGAACTCGACAAGGCCCAGGCCCGCGCCAAGGACTACGAGGACCGCTACCTGCGCGCCATGGCCGACCTGGACAACTTCCGCCGCCGCGCCGCCCGCGAAAAAGAAGAATCCCGCCTGCTGGCCAACGCCGGCCTGATCGAGGAACTCCTGCCCGCGCTCGACAATTTCCGCCTCGGCCTCGCCGCAGCCGCCAACCACCCCGAAGCCGCCGAGGTGGCCAAGGGCTTCGAAGTCGTGGCCGCCCAACTGCGCCAGATCCTTTCCGAGCACGGCCTGGAGGTCATCGAGCCCGCCCCCGGCGAGGACTTTGACCACCACCGGCACGAGGCCGTCTCCCAGGTCCCGCACGCCGAGATCCCCGACCACAAGGTCGTCACCGCCGTGCGCGCGGGCTACCAGCTTAACCAACGCCTCCTGCGACCGGCCTCGGTCGTGGTCTCTTCCGGCCCCGCCGAGGAGTAGAGAACTATGGCCGACCACGACTACTACGAGCTGCTCGGCGTCAGCCGGGACGCCTCCGATCAGGACATCAAGAAGGCCTACCGCAAGCTGGCCATGAAGTTCCACCCGGACAAAAATCCGGGCAACCCGGAGGCCGAAGCCAAATTTAAGGAAATCGGGCACGCCTACGAAGTGCTCAGCAACCCGGACAAACGCGCCGCCTACGACCGCTACGGGCACGCGGCCTTCGAGGCCGGGGGCGGACGCAGCGCCGGAGGCGGTTTCCACGACCCCTTCGACGTGTTCCGCGAGGTCTTCGGCGGCGGCGGGGGCGGAGGCGGCATCTTCGAGGAGTTCTTCGGGGGTGGCCAGCGCGGCCCGCAGCGCGGGAACGATCTGCGCTACGACCTGGAGATTTCCCTGGAAGAGGCAGCCGAAGGCGTCGAAAAGACCATCAAGTACCGCCGCCAGGCCGCCTGTGACAAGTGCAGCGGCTCCGGGGCCGAACCCGGCAGCGGGCAGCGCACCTGCCCGACCTGCGGCGGCCACGGGCAGGTCATTTCCTCGCGCGGCTTTTTCCAGGTCCGCCAAACCTGCCCGACCTGTCAGGGCCGGGGCAAGGTTGTCGAAAAGCCCTGCACCAAGTGCTCCGGGCACGGCGTGGTGGACGAGACCCACACGCTCAAGGTAAAAATTCCCGCCGGGGTGGACACCGGCTCGCGCCTGCGCTCCAGCGGCAGCGGCGAGGCCGGCCCCAACGGCGCGCCCGCCGGCGACCTCTACGTCATCCTTCATGTGAAGGAGCACGAGGTCTTCGAGCGGCATGAGAACGACCTTTTCTGCCTCATCCCGATCAAGTTCACGCTGGCCGCGCTCGGCGGCACCATCGAAGTCCCCACCCTCAAGGGCAAAGCCTCGCTGAAAATCCCCGCCGGAACCCAGAGCGGCACCACCTTCCGCCTGCGCGGCAAGGGCATGCCCACCCTGCGCGGCGGCCACCACGGCGACCAGCTCATCCAGGTCGAGATCGAGGTCCCCAAGAAACTCAACGGCGAGCAGCGCGCCAAGCTGGAGGAGTTCGCCACCGCCTGCGGCGATGCCGACCAGCCCGTCAGCGAAAGCTTTTTCGAAAAAGCCAAAAAGTGGTTCGAGTAACGGCGTGCTGTGCGTGATCGCGCGGGACATAGACGGAGTCCGCACTGGTTTTGAGCGGATCAGCGCCTCACACGGAAGCGCACAACCCCAACGGGGTTCCGCATCCCAGCCCCGGGTTGGACCGAGCGAAGCAAGAACCTACCCGGGGGGAATATCCGATGAGGGGGTAAGATCATTTTGCGCAACCCTTTCAGGGTTGAGGCGTACTCCGTCCCCTTCCCGGGGTAGCTTCGCAACCCCGGGCTGTCTTGCACAACGCCGTTGGGGTTGAAGGGATCATCGGCCTCGTGGGAAGGTTGGAAAGGTTGACCACCCTCTCCGCCTTTGTTGACCGTCGACAAGGCCAGGAGACATCAAAATATCCCGTAACCCCGACGGGCCCATGCCTTTGCTCCAGGCAAAGGCATCCAGATGCGCAGCATCTAGGGTCCAGGGCTGCGCCCTGGCTGGTGCTGGGAGAGGCAGTGGACGGCACCGCCTTCCTCCAGGAACAAGCGGCAGTCGAAGCTCACGGCCTTGCGGCCGGGGAAGCAATCCGCCAGCAGGCCGCGGGCGTGGTCGTCGGCCTTGGGTTGGCCGAAGGCCGGGACGATGACCGCGTCGTTGACCAGCGCGTAGTTCAGGTAGCTGGCCGGTCGGGGCTCTTCCCAGGACGGATCGGGACCGGGCAGCGGAAGCTCCAGCACAGTCTCGAAGCGCTCCTTCAGGCGCAGGCGAGCCTCCTCCAGCCAGGGCTGCGGGGCGACGCGCGGGGGCAGCTCCTTCGGCTGGACGGCGGTGACGACCGCGTTCGCGCCGATGAAGCGGGTCATGTTGTCGATGTGGCCGTCGGTGTCGTCGTGGTCGAGCCCGCGCGGGAGCCAGAAGATTTCCCCCACTCCGAACAGCCGCCGCAGCTCGGCCTCGACGCGTTCGCGGGACCAGTCGGGATTGCGGTTCGGGTTGAGCAGCACCTCCTCGGTGGTCAGGAGCACGCCCGCGCCGTTGGACTCGATGGCGCCGCCCTCCAGAATCAGGTCCGAGCCGCGGCAGGGGATGCCCAGCGCGGCGGCCATACGGGCAGCGGCCTCGTTGTCACGGTCGTAGGGCTCGAACTTCCCACCCCAGGCGTTGAAGCGCCAGTCGGTCGCGGCGAGCTTCCCCGTGGCCGCCTCGCGCACGAAGACCGCCCCGTGGTCGCGGCACCACACATCGTCGGTCGGGTGATCGTAAAGCTCGATCACGGACAGGTCCGCCTTGGCGCGGTTGAGGTACTCGCGGATTTTCCCGTGAGCGCGGCCATCGGCGTTGATCTTGACCGGCTCGTAGCGGCTGAAGCACGCGGCCAGCTGCGCGAAGGCGGGCTCGATCTCCTCGCGGAAATCCTTCCAGATGTGCGTGCTGACCGGCCACGAGAGCCAGATCGCGTCCTGCGGCTCCCACTCGGCGGGGAGGATAAAAGTCGGTTCGGCGGACATTTTTTTAGGGTTAACCACGAAGGCGCAAAGACACAAAGCGCAGTGAGGAAGATTAGAAAAAACTCCTTCGCGCCTCTTCGCGTGACTTCGCGGGGAAAATCTTAGTCGATGGCGCGCTTGAGGAGATCGCCGTAGGCGTCGATGCGACGGTCGCGCAGGAAGGGCCACCAGCGGCGGAACTCCTCCTGGGCGTCGAGATCGACCGTGTGCAGCAGGATTTCCGGCTGCTCGCCCGCCTCGGCCACACGTTGGCCGTAGGTGTCGGCCACAAACGAGTGCCCCCAGAACTCCGTCTCGCCCTCGGTGCCAACGCGGTTGATGGCGGCGACGGTGCAGCCGTTGGCCACGGCGTGGGCGCACTGGACAGTCTGCCAGGCGTTGAGCTGGGCCGCGCCGAGGGCGGGCTTTTCCGCCGGGAGCCAGCCGATGGCGGTCGGGTAAACGATCATTTGCGCTCCGGCCAGCGCGGCCAGCCGCGCCCCCTCGGGGAACCACTGGTCCCAGCAGATGAGCACGGCGAGGCGGCCATAGCGCGTGTCCCAGACGCGGAACCCGGTGTCGCCGGGCGTAAAGTAAAACTTCTCCTCGAAGCCAGGGTCCTGCGGGATATGCATTTTCCGGTAAATGCCCAACAGCGAGCCGTCCGCGTCGATAACGGCGGCGGTGTTGTGGTACAGGCCGCTCAGGCGCTTCTCGAAGTACGGGGCCACGATGACCACGGCCAGCTCCCTGGCCAGGCGGCAGAGGGCGTCCGTGGTGGGGCCGGGAATGGGCTCGGCCAGATCGAAGGCGTCCGGGTCCTGCGTGCGGCAGAAGTACAGCGTGGTGAACATCTCCGGCAGGCACACAATCTGCGCCCCCCCGGCGGCGGCCTCGCGGATGAGGCGCTCGGCGGTGGCGAGGTTATCGGCAGGCGCGGGAGCCATGGCCATCTGGACGAGTCCAAGGGTGACGTTCATAGGACAGAAAAAGAAGGGATTAACCACAGAGGGCACAGAGCGCACAGAGATTTCATCCGGGCGATCCATACCGGCTCGTTTCGAGTACGCATTAAAGGAACAGCGCGGGCTTTGTCGAAAGCGAAGTTTTCATCGTGTATGCCTCCCGACACGTCAGCCCCCTCCCCTTTCAACAAAAAAACGCCCGGTCGCAAAACCGGGCGTTCGTCAAAAACTCTCTCAAGAGACGCTCCCACAGGGCAGCGGCCTTGCTGGCCGCGATGGGGCAGAGCCCCATCTATGTCCTGTGCGGTCACGCACCTCAGGGGACGACCTTGTTGAGCGGGTACTCGATGATCCCTTCGGCGCCGTGGGCCTTCAGGGTCGGGATCATCTCGCGCACGATCTTCTCGTCCACGATGACCTCCAGCGCGACAAAGTCGCCGTTGGTCAGGGGGGAGATGGTCGGGTTGCGCAGGGCGGGCAGCTCCTTGAGCACATCGGCGACCTTGTCCTTGTGGATGTTGAGCTTCATGCCGACCTTGGCCTCGGCGGTCAGGGCGGCGGTCAGCAGCAGGGCGATGGTCTCGATCTTGGCGCGCTTGGCCGGGTTTTCCCAGGCCTGCTTGTTGGCGATGAGCTTGGTGTTGGTTTCCAGCAGCACGTCCACGATGCGCAGCTTGTTCGCGCGCAGGGAGTTGCCGGTCTCGGTCAGGTCCACGATGGCGTCCACCATGTCGGGCACTTTGACTTCGGTCGCGCCCCAGGAGAACTCCACCTCGGCCTTGACGCCGTTCTTCTCCAAGTAGTTGCGGGTCAGGTTAACGACTTCCGTGGCGATGCGCTTGCCCTCCAGATCCTTGACGGTCTGGACGGAGGAGGCTTCCGGCACGACGAGCACCCACTTGCTCTTCACGTTGGAGGCGCGGCTGTAGATCAGGTCACAGACCTCGACCACATCCGACCCGTTTTCCACTACCCAGTCATGGCCCGTGAGCCCGCAATCAAAGAAGCCGTGTTCGACGTAACGGCTCATTTCCTGGGCACGGATGAAGCGCCCGTCGAGCTCCGGATCGTCGAAACCAGGGCGGTACGACCGGGAGCTCTTGGTGATCTTGAAGCCGGCCTTGGCAAAGAGCTTGAGGGTCGCCTCTTCGAGGCTGCCCTTCGGAAGGCCGAGCATGAGCATGGGTTTATTCTCGTTCACAGCCCTCCAGTGACAACGCCGGGACCGCCCGAGCGCAAGTCAAAACCGGACCTTCTAGGGTCTTCACTTGTAAAAAAATGATTTGATATAAGGTCTCATAAATGTAAAAAAACGGCTTTCGGGCCTGACGCCCCCTGCTGAGACTCGATTATCACGCCTCATGGCCACAACCAAGCCGCTTATCCTCATCCTCGAAGACGAGAAAGAACTCGCCGCGATGGTTTCCGACCAGCTCGAGGAGGCCGGCATGATGACTCAGGTCTTTCACACCGTGGCCAATGCCGAGCGCTACCTGACGCGGAACTTCGCCAACCTCATGCTGCTCGATGTGGAGCTGCCCGACGGCAACGGGTTCGACCTGTTCGAAAGCCTGAAAAAGCGCAACATCAACATCCCCGTCATCTTCTTCACCGCCGCCAGCTCCGAGGTGCTCAAAGTCCGTGGACTGGACATGGGCGGGGACGACTACATCACCAAGCCCTTTAGCTTTCCCGAGCTCATCGCCCGCATCAACGCCGTCCTGCGCCGCGCCGAGACCGCCAAGGATTTCCAGATCACCCAGAATGCCAAGCTGACCGAGGAACCCTTCGCCTTTTGCGGCGCGGAGATCAACCCGCTGCGCCTGGAGGCGAACTTCCCCGATGGCCAGACCGAGAAAATCGGCCGCAAGGAGTTGGGCATCATGATTTACCTCGTGTCCAACCCCGGGACTGTCCTGACTCGCCGGAGCCTGATCCACGCGGTCTGGGGCGTGCATGCGGACATCAAGAGCCGCTCGCTCGACCAGTACATCGTCAAGATCCGCGATCTGCTTGCCCGCCATCAGTGCGCCGCTGACTGCTTCCGCACCATCCACGGCGTCGGCTACATCTACGACGAGTCCGCGGGCAAGGAGTAAGCAGGAAGCCCCGCTGTAGCGGCCATCCGTGTTCCTGGCCTATCGCAGGCCCAGTCCGTAACGCTCCTGCGCCTGAAGCGCGGCGGACTTCATCTCCATTGAGGCCAGGAAATCGGTCAGCGCGGGCGTATCCGGCTGTTCGACGGTCAACGCGGGAATCTCAAAGGTGTCTTTCAGGCGTACCAGCTCCAGGTTACGGCTCAGCAGCTCTCCCGAGGCCGGTAGAATCTCACGGAAGCGTGGGGGCTTGATCTCGGCCGCTTTGGCCAGCACCCCGGCGATATTCCCATACTCGGCGATCCACTTCGAGGCGGTCTTCGGCCCGACGCCGACCAGCCCGGCGATATTGTCCGAGACATCCCCGACCAGTGCGAGATAGTCGGGAATCTGCGCCGGAGTTACGCCAAACTTTTTCACCACGCCTTCGGCATCCAGCCGACGCCAGCCCAAGCGGGGGTTGGCCGTCGGGGCCGGAAGCAATTGGTGGATGTGCTCATTCACGAGCTGGGCCAGGTCCTTGTCGGCGCTGACGACGACAGCCTTTTGCTCCGGCCCAGCCATTTGCCGGGCAGCGGAGGCGATCAGGTCGTCGGCCTCGACCCCGCAACGGGAGATGACCGGGTAGCCCATGAGCCGCGTGATCTCGCGGATCGACTCCATCTGCGCGCGCAGGGCCTCGGGCATCTCGTCCCGGTTGGCCTTATACTCGGGCAGGAGCTCCAGGTGGCGATCCGAGCCCCCCTCGTCGAAAAAGACGGCCAAGCGGTCGGGCCGCTCCATGTCCTCAAGCTTCCAGAGCGTCTTGACCCAGCCGTGGAGGGCCCCGGTAGGCACGCCGTCGCTGCGGGTCAGGTCAGGCAGCGCGTAGTAGCTGCGGAACGCAAGATTGAAGCCGTCCAGGAGGAGCACTTTCGCCATGGGACTAGTAACCGTTAAACAAAAAAAGGCGGCAAGACCAATCCGGTCCTGCCGCCTGTAAAGATCGATTCCGCGCTCGATTACTCGGACACTTCGCGGCTGATACCGCCGCCGGGGGTCACAATAATCGGATTCTGGAAGAGCGAGTTGGCCTCGACGTTGCGCAGGCGCTGGCCGCTCGGCGAACCTCCGGGGGAGATCAGGTTGGCGGTGACGAAGATCAGCAGGTTCTTCTTCGAGGAGGTTTCACCCTTGGACTGGAACAGACGGCCCAGCAGCGGGATGTCGCCAAGAAGCGGCACCTTGTCATTGACCGTCTTGACCTCTTCGCGGGTCAGACCACCGATGACCACCGTGGCGCCATCATACACGGTCACTTCCGTGCGGACTTCGCGGGTGCTGAAGATCGGCTGGTAGAAGCCCGAGGGAACCGACACCGTGGTGCCACCGGAGATAGCCACACTGGTACCGCCGTATTCGACGAACCCTTCAAACTCGGTCACGCGGGGCTCGAGCTTGAGCGAAATGTTCTGGTTTTCTTCGACCGTGGGGGTCACTTCCATTTCCACACCGACGTTGCGGACGGTGAAGTCCTGCGGCGTACCGGCGGTGATGGTAACACCGGCGGAACCACCCGTGGTGCTAGTCGAGGTACCGACTTCAGATTCGATGTCGCTGTAGTTTTCCGGATAGCGCAGTTCCTGGGCGACCACGATCTGGGCGGTACGACCCGAGAGAACCGTCAGGCGGGGCGAGCTCAGGAGGTCGCTGCCTTGCTTGCGAGAGAGAGCGGTGATCAGCATCTGGATATTGGCACCACCGATACCGAAGGTCACATCGGCAGCCAAGCCGCCGGACGTACCGAGGTCGATCGTGTTCGGCAGGCTCGGGGGGCTTTGCGCATAGGTCTTGGTGCTCGCCGGGACAGTCACAGGAGGTGTGGTGTCGGTGGTGTATCCCTGCTGCTCGATGATCAGGTTGCTGGACGCCGAGTTGATGCTGAACGCACTGGAGAGGTTCCGGTTGGCGGTACTGACCGTTGAAATGCCGCCCGTGGTCGGGAAATTAACATTCCAGTTGAAGTTCATTTCGTCGAGGACGCCCTGATTGACTTCGAGGAACTTGGCTTCGATTTCGACCTGCTTGGGCTGGTCGTAGCGGCGCAGAATGTTGCGCATCTTTTCCAGGTTCTTCGGGGTCTGGGTCACAATCAGCTGGGTACCGTCAAAGGCGAGGCTGGAACCGCTGGTGCTCTCGAAGGGCACACCGGCCTTGGTAAAGAACTGGAGCAGGGCCGCTTCCGTATCGGAGCTGCTGCTGGTGCTGCCGCCGCCGGTAGTAGCCGGGGCAAAGGGATCGGCCGCAGCCTTGCTGCCACCACCGGAATCACCACCGACACCGGTCAGGCGAATAACCACTCCGCGGGAAATCGGGAAGAACTCGGTTTCCAGGTAGTTGCCTTCGTCACCGGGGCGCACCACCACGGCGTCGTTCTGCACGTCCCAAGTGTAGTCCACCGAGCCCGTCACGAAGTCGAGGATCTTGTCCAGGCTGAGGTTACGCAGCGTGATGCTGACCATCGGGTCGTTGCCGCCCCAGTTGGCCGGGACGATGTTCACGCCTCTGTCCTTCGCATCTTCGGTGGTCTTGTCGTAATCGACGGACAGTTCGGAAAGGGTTTCCACCACGCGGGAGAGCGGGACCTGGGCGAAGCTGACGCGGGGGATCTCGATCTTGGCGAGCTTCTGCAGCAGGGTCGTGCCACGATCCGGGCCGACTTCGGGAGGCGTCAACTGGAAAATCTGCGGGCGCTGCCACGAGCGAGCAACTTCCTGCAGCATTTCGTCGCGGGTCTTGGAATGGTCGAGGTAATTGGTGTCCTTGAGCTGGCGCATGATCTCGACCTGGAGCCCCTTGGCCGCGGCATTGTTCGGGTCGCGGGCTTCGATCTCGCGCAGGGTGGAGGAAGAGCCTTCGTAATCGCCATAAAGCATCTGAGCGCGAGCCTTGATCATGAGTTGGTCAACAACGGCCTGGTTGCTCATGAACTCGGGGCTGAGCTTTTCGGGATCCTGGTACCAGGGATCGTCTTCGAGGGCGGTCACCTTGGCTTCAAAAGCACGGGCGCGTTCGTCGTCACCAAGCTTCTCACGGTACTGGGTGAGATAGATGGTGGCTTCGGCGGCGTTGTGGTCCTTGAGGGCGGCGTTGCCCTGATCAAGGATGATATCGCCACGCAGTTCGCGAATCTTTTCGATGGTCGAAGCAGTGGCGGTGTTGAGGGTCAGGGAATTCTGGGCTTCAGTCAGCAGCGCGTCGGCATCGGCATAACGCTCGGCCTTGATCAGCTTCTTGGCGTCGGCGATGGCTTCCTTGGCCATGCCCAGGGCCATGTCCTGAGTGGCGGCTTCGGCTTCGAGGACGGCGTCGAGCTCGGAAGTGGGCTCACCGGTCGGGGTCGGAACGACATACTCCTCAGCGTCGGTGATCATCTCGCCATTGGGGTTCTCGGCGACGGCAACCACGGTCGTGGCCTGAACGCCATTGGAGCTGCTCGAAGAGGGGCTGAACTCCTCCACTGCGGCGGCCTGGCCGTAAACGGTCGGCTGGCCCTGATCACGGCGCTCGATGTCCTTGTTGACCGCCAGCAGGAGGCGTTGGACATTGACGTCGTTGGGCGAAAGGCGGAGCAGCTCTTCCAAGTTGGCCTTGGCGGCATCGAGGTCACCAGCGTCGCGAGCACGGATCGCGGTGGACATCAGGCGGATCTTTTCCTGCGTGTCACTGCTTTGGGCCATCGAGGGGGTGGCCAGAAAAGCCTGACCCATCAGCACAAATGCCAAGCAGGCAAGCGTCATCAGGCGAGGGAGTTTTAGGATGTTTGTCATGTGCGAGGTAACGTAGATCAGCAATACTTACGCTGAGGTGACTGATTAATTAAAAAAGTTAAAAGCTTCCGGCAAATTAGTATCACTTTGCGGAGTGCTTGGCGTATTTTTTTCTTCGGGTTGAGGCTCGGGGTTCGTTTTAACGGGGGTAAGTACCTTGACGATCGGCTCCGGCTCGGTGCCGTCTTCAGTAGCAGAGGGGAGTTTCTCGACGGTTGCCGTCTGGTTGTCAAAGTTAAACTCCTCTAAAGTGAAGGTGGCATCGTCAAACGTTTTCTTATCGCCAACATTGGTCCAGGTGAAGCTCTCCGGCGCGTAAGGCTCGGTCGTGGACATGTTGATTTCGTACTTGTTGGGCACGTAGAGGCGCTCGGCGGTCGTCAGGGTGAGGTTCTCACCGCTGCGGGTATCCTTGATCACCACGGTCGGGTAGCGGAAGATCTCGGTGGAGCCCTCCGTCTCGATTTCCTTACGCTCAACCTTGAAGGAAAGGATCTCGAAGTCCTGCGCGGGGAACTTGTCGCCGACGCTGCCACGGATGGTCTCGTGGTTCTCGTGGTTGTAGAACTGCACGATGGCGTGGTCGAAGTTGCCGTCGTTGGACTCAAAGTAGGCCTCGAACTGGATGCGGAAAAGTTCGCGGTTGAGGCTGTTGAGCACCAGACCGAAGGGCGGCGGCGGCGGAATGTCGTCGGGGCCGAGGGGCGCATCCCAGGTCAATTGGCCGAGGGTCGGGTCCCAGTAGATCTTGGGCGGCGTGAAGACCTGATAAATACGGTTCGGGTTGTCGTCCACCGGTTTGACATTGGGCCAGTCCGTGGCGCCGGTTTCGACCGGTGTCGGGACGGGGACCGGCTCGAAGGCCGCGCCCGTGGGTTTGCCGCTGAGAGCCTTGCTCTCGGGGCCGCTCTGGCCTCCCATGAAGTAGAAGGCCAGGGAACCGGCCAGCAACAGCAACGCGACAACTAAAAGGATCTTATCGTAAAACTTGTTCATGCGGCAGTCCGATTACTGGGGGTTCTGCGACGAGGTGGCGTTCTCCAGGGCCGCCACATCGGACGGGGCCTGGACGAGAACTTTGATGTACTCGACCACGACGGTGAACTGCGAAAGGTTCTCCTCCACGATGGGCTCCTTGGCAGCGGCCTTCTGTTCCTCAGTGGGAGCAGTGGTGCCGCCAGTATCGAAGAGGTCGAAGGGGCTCGACGCGCGGCTCGAAGAGCTGGAGGCCGCGGCTTTCTTTTCGGCAGGCTGGACCTCGACGCTGCGCACTACCAGGGGCAGCTCGAACTCTTCCAGACTCTTCAGAAAATCACGCAGGCTCTGGGTATAGCCGGTGAAGACCAGGCGGAAGGCGACCGTCTCGACCGCGCCGGGGACGCGGGCGCTGAGGCCACCGATTTCAAACTCGTCGTTGTTACCCTTGCCGGCGTTCTGCTGCTTGCTCTGCTTGTTGCCCGGTTGCGGCTGGGCGGCGGCAACATCCTCGACCACGACCTCGCGCTGGATCTGCACGAGCGAGAAGGGGCGGCTGTCGTAGAGCTTGCGAAGGACGTAACTGAGAATCTCCTTCTGTTCGAAAACCTCGGGGATGAACTTGGCCGGGGGCGGCGTACCGGAGGAAAGGAAGCGCGAGAAGCCGAACTCGAAGTCCTTGGGCAGAGCCATGCCGACGTCACCCTTTTTCGCACCCTGAGGCTCGATCTCGGCGGCGTCCTTGGTGAACTGCTCCTTGAAGGCTTCTAGCTGGAAGAGCATGTCGGCCTCGGTCTTGGGCACGTCCTTGGAGATGAAGGTCGGCACGCGGCCCTTGGTGTCATCCACCTGAGTCTGGAGGGCGGCGGCGAGAGCCTCGACGTTTTTCTCGGAGGTCTCGACGTTCTGCTCGGTCGGCGCGGGACTCAGCCCGAGAGCGGACTTGTAGCTGCGCTCGGCCTGCTCGTAGCTCTTCTGAGCCTTGCCCAGGCTGGACCAGGACAGGAAAATGAAGACCAGTCCCGCTATGAATAGCAGGACGAACACGGTGACCAGGCTGGCGAAGGCAGGGTATTTTTTAAAGAAGCCCATGTTCGGAAATCAGAGGGGTTTTTCCGGATTGGTGATAAGGTTGAACTCGAACTTGAGGATGCGCGGGTTCGAGTTGTCGAACTTGATGTTCGCCACCCGGTCGATGAACTCAGAGTCGGCGAAACTGTCCAGCAGGGTGTTGACGCGGTCCGCAGCTTGGCGGGCGCTCTCGGTCGGACTGTCCGGATTGTAATTGGTGATAAGGATCCGGCCGGTCATCTTCACCCGGTCGCCGGAGGCGCGGTCGAGCTGGAGATTTTCGAGCCAGACATCCTGCACGTCCTGCAGGCGCTGCTGCAGGTCCGTAAAGAACACGATCCAGTTGGAGCGGGAGTTGACGAGTTCTTCGAGGTTGCCGACATCCTTGCTCAACTGCTGAGCCTTGTCGCGATTCGCGACGATCTCGCTGTGCAGCTTGTTGAGGGGGGCGACTTTGCTCTGGATCTGCCGAGCGGCGTCCTTGTATTCGGTCGCCGTGCTCTTGAAAGCGAGGATCGGCGGAACGGTGGCCAGCGCCAGCAGGATGGCCGCGATGGCGATAAAGGGGCGCTGCTTGGCGAAGCGCATCTCGTCGGCCAAGCCGGGAGGCAGCAGGTTGATGCTGACGGCGTCCGGCTGGACCAGTTGGGCGGCCTCACCGATGACTTCACCCAGCGAGTACAGGTTGTCCCCGAGTTCGTCCTTGTCCAGCTTGCCGCCGGTGTGGACGTTCTGAAGCGGGTCGAAGTACTCGACCGGCACCTTTTGCTGTTCACTGAGAAACTCGGCCAGGCCGGGCAGAAGGGAACCGCGACCAGTCAGCAGGATGCGGGTCGGGGCCTTGGCGCCGTGCTGACGGCGGAAATTGACGATCGAGCGGGTGATGTCCTGGCTGATGCGGCGCTGGAAGATCTGCGCGTTGTTCTGCAGGATCTGCACCGAGGGGTGATCGGGCTCGTAGCTGGTCTGGCCAGAGAAGAAGGCGACCTTGACCGTTTCGGCTTCGTTAAACTTCTTGCCGAGGTTGTCCGCAAGGTTCTGGGTCAGGGAATTGCCGCCCAGGGCGATATTACGGATAAAGAAGCCCGCTTCATTAATAAAGATCAGGTTCGAGGAGCGCGCGCCGATGTTAACCAGCAGGGTGTCCTCGTCGTCCTCGTAGTTGAGCTTGTAGGCGTTGTAATCGAGGATGGACGCCGCCGGGATGCGGGACGGGGAGATGCCATAGCCGCCGATCTGCTGGCAGAAGCTGTTGATAACGTCTGACTTGATGGCGATGAGGATAACCTCGGTTTCGACACCGTCGTCGGAGATCACCTGATAATCCCAGACCACATCGGAGAGCGGATACGGGATGTTCTGCTGCGCCTCGAAGGCGATGATCTGCGCCTGCTTGGCAGCCTCGACGTGGGGCACCTTGATCGTCTTGGTCAGCAGCTGGTAGCCGGGGGCGATCAGGGTGGCGGGGCCGTGGAACTTGTTACGGCGGAGGATGTCACCAAGCTTGACCGTCAGCGCACTCAGCCATTCCTCATCGATCGAGTAATCGTAGTCGAGTTCCTCGATCACGAAGTCCTCAAGCATGAGGTCTCCGCTGTTAACGGAGAATGTCGAGACGGACACGTGGCTGGCACCACAATTAATAATCAGGGTCTTGGAAGCACTCATGCGGGGAGTCAGGGGTTTTCCAGGCGTTCAGGCGGCAGGGCAAGTAAAATCTTCACGGCGATACGGTTATATCACCTATTTGCGATTACTTCGGCTCTTTGCGAATAAATGCCGGGGGAGAACGGTCAACCGGGGCGTAAGGGGAGAGGTAGTAAGGCACCAGAATGCCTTCGGTCTTCGAAGCCTCGGAGTTGGCGCGGTTCAGGAAATTCTGGGCGGCAGCCAGGTCTGAAATGCTGCTGGAGGTGTTGGGCTTGTCCATCGGGACGGCCTTACCGTCCACGGTCAGCTCGATGATCCAGTAGTCCGGCTCATTGGCCAGATCGCCACGCTCAACGATGTCGTAGGGGATCCAGAAGGCCAGGAGCTTGTCCTGATTGACCTCGAGGGTGGCGATGGTCGCCTCGGACTGGAGGAAGTAAAAGGTGTTCTCGCGGCGGTCGATCAGGTAGCCGAGGGTGACGCGGATGCCGACATTATCGACGTACTTCTCATTGTACGCTTTGGGGTCGGGGTTCTCGATCGCGCGCAGCTTGACCGTCACATTGTTCCAGCGGTAGTTACCGACGCTATTGTTAAAATCTACGTCTGCGACCACCACAGGACGCTCCTGGGCGTGAAGGTTAAGAAGACCGGCGAAAATGAACAAGAGGGGGAGGAAGCAACGAAACATGGTCATCGGGGGAGTAAAAAGCACTCGGGCTTTGCAGTTCAATCACAAATCTCGGGGGCAAAAAAAATAAGCGGAACTGGCCTGGGGTAGAACCCGCAGTTGACCCGCATCCTGTTCTTAGTATCACTTCGGCGATGGATTCCGACCTGCCTTTTCGCATCAGCGTGCTACTTTTTATCCGGGACGAAGCCGGGCGGCTGCTGCTCATCGAGCGCCGCAAGGCCCCCAATCTGGGCTGCTGGAGCCCCGTCGGGGGGAAGCTGGAAATGGCCCGGGGCGAGTCTCCCTACGAGTGCGCCATCCGCGAAATGCAGGAAGAAACCGGGCTGGTGGCCACCGAAAAGGACCTCCACCTGTTCGCCATGATCTCGGAAAAGGGCTACGAGGGCTCCGGCCACTGGCTGATGTTCCTGTTCGACTGCCACAAGCCGCTCAAGGCCCTGCCGCCTGAGATCGACGAGGGCCCGATGGCCTTTTTCACCCGCGAGGAGGTGGATGGGCTCAAAGTGCCCCCCTCGGACCGCCATTTGATCTGGCCCAACTATGACCGGCACAGATCCGGCTTCATCGCGCTGCGGGCCGATTGTCAGCCCGAAACCGATTTACAAATTGTTGTTGAAGAAAAACACTAGCTGATCCACAGTCGTCAGCCCTGAACGCCGGGCTCTCACTTACCCGGCCAACACTACTTCATGCCGTGAGCAGCGAAACCGATATCTATAAAAAGCCTGAATACGTCAGCGTCATGCCCGACACGGATTACTCCGATGCCGAGGTCAACAAGGTCCTCACCCCGGAGCAAAAGATCCAGCTCTACCGGGACATGGTCCGCATCCGCCGCTTCGAGGAGCGCAGCATCCGGGTGTACCAACAAGGCAAGATCGGGGGCTTTCTTCACCTTTACATCGGCCAGGAAGCCATCGCCGTCGGCACGGTTTCGCTCCTGGGCGCCGACGACCACGTCATCACCGCCTACCGCGACCACGGGCACGCCCTGGCCGTGGGCATGAACATGAACGAGTGCATGGCCGAGCTTTGCGGCAAGCACACCGGCTGTTCCAAGGGCAAGGGCGGGTCCATGCACTTTTTCGCCCCGGACAAGAACTACTGGGGCGGGCACGGCATCGTCGGCGGGCAGACCCCGCTGGGCGCCGGGATCGCCTACGCCCTCAAGTACCGCGGCCTGAAGGGTTGCTGCCTGTGCTTCATGGGGGACGGGGCCGTCAACCAGGGCGCCGTGCACGAAGCTTTCAACCTCGCCCAGCTCTGGGAGCTGCCGGTCATTTACGTGATCGAGAACAACGGCTACTCCATGGGCACGAGCCAGGTGCGCTCCTCCGCCTTTAACGAGTACCTGGCCAAGCGGGCCGAGGGCTACGCCATGGCCTGGGACGTCGTCAACGGCAACGACATCTACAGCGTCCGCGCCGCCACCGCCGAGGCCATCAAGCGCGCCCACAACGAGTCCATGCCCACCCTGCTGGAGATCATCACCTACCGCTACCGCGGCCACTCCATGTCCGACCCGGACAAGACCTACCGCGAAAAGAAGGAGATCCAGGACTACAAGGAAAAGAAGGACCCGATCACGGTTTTCCAAAATATCCTGCTGGCCGAAAAGGTTCTCACCGACGACCTCATCCAGTCCATCGACAAGGAGGCCCGCCAGGAGGCCGAGGACGCCGCCAACTTCGCCGACCAGAGCCCCTTCCCCCCCGAGGAGTCCATCCTTGAGGACATCTACTGGGAGGAAGACAACCGCTCCGAGGAGACCACCTCGCAGGGAACCATCATCTTTGAATAACCGGCGCACGCGCCCCTAATCTTTTTTGTCCCAATGGCTCAGATCACTTACCGCCAGGCAATCAACGACGCTCTCAGCGAAGAGGTCGAACGCGACGAAAACGTCGTCATCATGGGTGAGGAAGTCGCCCAGTTTGACGGCGCCTACAAAGTCACCGAAGGCATGCTCAAACGCTTCGGCCCGAAGCGCATCGTGGACACCCCGATCTCCGAGGCCGGCTTCATCGGCATGGGCATCGGCGCGGCCATGCTCGGCATCCGCCCCGTCATGGAGCTGATGTTCTGGAGTTTCTCCTACGTGGCCTTTGACCAGCTCTGCAACAACGCCGCCGCCGTGCGCTACATGTCCGGCGGCCTCATCAACTGCCCGATCGTCGTACGCGGCCCGGCCAACGGCGGCACCAACGTCGGCGCCACCCACTCCCACACACCGGAGAACCTGGTGGCCAACCACCCCGGCATCAAGGTTGTCTGCCCGTCCAACGCCTACGACGCCAAGGGCCTGATGAAGACCGCCATCCGCGACAACGACCCGGTCTTCGTCATGGAGAACACCATCCTTTATAATGACAAGTGGGAGGTGCCCGAAGAGGAGTACCTCGTCCCGCTGGGCAAGGCCAACCTCCTGCGCGAGGGCAAGGATCTCTCCATCATCGCCCACGGCCGCGCCGCCATCACCTCGCTGCGCGCCGCCGAGGAACTCAAGGCCAAGCACGACATCGACGTGGAAGTGCTCGACCTGCGGTCCATCCGCCCCCTCGACGAGGAAGCCATCCTCGAAACCGTGAAAAAGACCAACAACGTCCTGCTGGTCGAGGAAAACAAGCCCTTCTGCGGCGTCGGCGCCCAGATATCCTTCCTCATCCAGGAAAAGGCCTTCGACCACCTCGACGCCCCGATCCGTCGGATCAGCTCCATCGACGCCCCGCAGATTTACTGCAAAAAGCTCGAAGACATCCAGATCCCCAGCGTCGCCCGCGTCGTCAACAAGGTGCTGGAAATGGCGTAAGCCTCACGCCGAACAAAACCATTTATCTAATTACAGAGCCATGGCCGAGATTATCGAAATGCCCAAACTGAGCGACACCATGACGGTGGGCACGCTCGTGAACTGGTTGAAGAAGGAGGGCGACGAAGTCGCTTCCGGCGACATGATTTGCGAAGTGGAGACCGACAAGGCCACCATGGAGGTCGAGTGTTTCGCGGACGGCGTCATGCTCAAGCAGTACGTCGCCGAGGGCGGGGAAATCCCCGTCGGTGCGCCCATGTGCGCGGTCGGCCAGAAGGGCGAAGAGCCCCCCGCTGTCGATACCGGTGCCATCGCCGAGAAGGCCGAAGAGCTGAAAAAGGAAGAGGCCGACTCCGAGGACAAGCCGACCGAAAAGCCCGAAGAGGCCCCCACCCAACCGGCTCCGGCCCAGCCTACCGGCGGCGCCAAGCCCCAGCCCGAAGGCCGCAAGCAGGAGTTCATCCCCGAGGACGAGGAAGGCGCTTCTGCTCCGGCCAAGTCCGAAGGGGGCCGCGTCAAGGTCTCTCCCCTCGCCCGCAAGCTGGCCGAGGAAAAGGGCATTCCGCTCGAAGCCATCACCGGCACCGGCCCGAACGGCCGCATCGTGAAGAAGGACGTGCTCAAGGCCGCCGAAGAGGGCGTCAAGGCCCCGGCCAAGCAGCCCGCCACCTCGTCGGCCCCTGCCGCCCCGGCCCAGTACGTGCCCGCGGGCGCTCCCATCGCCGAGGAAGGCCCGATCAAGGTCACCAATATGCGCAAGGCCATCGCCACGCGCCTGGTCGAGTCCAAGACCACCATCCCGCACTTTTACCTGGAGATCGAGGTCGATGCCGCCCCGCTGCTGGCCCTGCGCGCCGAGATCAACCACCACCTCTCCAACCGCGCTCCTGAGGAGGGCGGCATCAAGCTGACCGTCAACGACTTCATCCTTAAGGCCACGACCGAGGCCCTGCGCCGCGTGCCGGGCGTCAACGCATCCTGGATGGGCGACTCCATTCAGCAGCACGGGGGCGTTCACATGGCCTTCGGGGTGGCGGTCCCGGACGGGCTTGTCACGCCGGTCATCCGCGACGCCCACGCCAAGACCCTGCGCCAGATCAGCATCGAAACCAAGGAGCTGATCCAGAAGGCCCGCAACAAGAAGCTGACTCCCAACGAGATGAGCGGCTCGACCTTTACCGTGACGAACCTCGGCATGTACGGCACGGGCGGCTTCTACGGCATCATCAATCCGCCCAACGCCGCCATCCTCTCCGTCGGCGCGACGATCAAGAAGCCCGTCGTGGACAAGGACGGTAACATCGTCGTGGGCCAACGCATGGGCATCGGCCTCTCCTGCGACCACCGCGTGATCGACGGGGCCACCGGGGCGGAGTTCCTCCACGCGCTCCAGGCTGTGCTGGAAAGCCCGGCTCTCATGCTCGTCTGAGCTTGAGCCACGCGGGTAACAACAGCTTCCCATCCTTTCCTCAAGCCCCGGCATTCGCCGGGGCTTTTTTTCGGCAACAAGTTAGCCGTGGCCGACTCCCATTGATGCTCATCGGTACAACCTCTCACCGGGCTGCCGCAGCGCCTCTTGAAAGGATCAAACACAGGCCGCGTTAAAAATTACGCAAAACTATCCAGCCGTTTGACTTAGCGGCAAATTCAGCGACGGTACCCAAATGCCCTGGTCTCAGCAAGCGAAGTCCTACCCCGGCCGCTACATTGATTCCAACCGCCTGCTCCTGGTCATTGCCATCATGGCGCTGATGGCCTACGGCATCGCCGGGCTGGCCATCTGGATCATCTATCAGGCCCGCCTGGAGCAGTATAGCCAGAACCTCCTCGGCGCGGCCCAGAACAAGGTCGCCCTGCTGGAATACGTCACCCGCCAGCACTACGAAAAGGAGCACGACCAGCCGCCCGCGCCGGGCAACGATACCTCCGGCCTCGCCGATTACCCCCTCAGCGAGCCCGAGCGCGTCGAGATTCTGGAGCATTTCGCCCAGGCCGTGGGCGGCAGTGGCAGCTTCCGCCTGACCGGGGAGAATCTCCTCGTCTATACCGTCGGGAACAAGCTCACCATCACCAGCAGTCGTGAAGGCGACGAGGTCAATGATTACGGATTGAGCAGCACCGAGATGGACGAGCCGTTGCGCCGCGCCCTGGCCGGCGAGAGCGGTACGATCATCGCCCGCGATTACCGGGGCAAGAGAGTCATTGCCGCCCTCGTCCCCCTGCCCCAGCTAGGCGCAGCCATGGTGGTTAAAATGGACATGACCGAGTTCAGCGCTCCATACCGGCGGGCAGCCATCATCACCCTGTTGGTGGGTACTCTGCTGATCATCGGCAGCGGCGTATTTTGCTGGCGCGAGGGCCACCGCATCATCGGCAAGCTCGCCGCAAGCGAGAGCCGTTACCGGACACTAATGGACAACGTCCCGCTCTGCGTCTTCCTCAAAGACGGCAATGGCCATTACCTGACCGCGAACCGCTACTTTTACCTGCGCTATGGGGTGGACAAGAAAAGCATCCCCGAGATGAGCGACCATGCGATCTTCCCACCCGAAGTCGCCCGTAAGCACATCAACGACGACCAGCGTGTGCTGGAGGAGGGCATCACACTGACCGGGTACGAGACGCAAATGCTGAATGGCGAGGAGCGCATCATCCGCTACCTCAAGTGCCCCCTCAAAAACGACGAGGGTGAGCCCAAGGGCATCGTCGGCATCCACCAGGATGTGACCCAGGACCGGCGTAATTCCGAGGCCCTCAAACAGCTCAACGCCGAACTCGAGTCCCAGGTGCGCAAGCGCACCGCCCAGCTCGAGCTGGCCAACCGCGAGCTGGAGAGCTTTGCCTACTCGGTTTCCCACGACCTGCGCGCCCCGCTGCGGGCCATGGCAGGCTTCAGCGAGGCCCTCAAGGAGGAATACGAAAACAGCTTCGATGCGACCGCCGCCGATTACATTAAGCGCATTCACCGCGCCACCGGCAACATGGCCGAGCTCATCGACAGTCTCCTGAGCCTCTCCCGCTCCACCACCGGCGAGCTTAAAGTCGTCCCCCTGGACCTCTCAAGAATGGCCGCCGACGTGGTGGACGACCTGCGCTCGGCCAGTCCCGATCACCGACCTCAGGTCCAGATCGCCCCGAATCTCAACGCCGAGGGCGACAGCCGACTCATCCGCAATGTGCTGGAGAACCTCATCGGCAATGCCTGGAAGTACACCCGGCTCTCAGCCGACCCACAGATCGAGATCGGGTCCGCCATGACCCGTCCGCCCGACGAAGGCGGCGAGGAGACCGCGGAAATCGAGGCGTTCTTCGTCCGTGATAATGGCGCGGGCTTCGACATGACCTACGCGAACAAGCTTTTCCGTCCCTTCCAGCGCCTTCATACGGAAAAAGAATTCCAAGGATCGGGAATCGGACTGGCCACCGTGGAAAGAATCATCCATCGTCACAACGGTCAGATCTGGGCGCACAGCGAACCCGGACGAGGAGCCACGTTCTACTTCACCCTGGATCAATTAGCGTAATGTCCTTCATGAAAGCCAAAAAAATCCTGCTGGTCGAAGACAACCCCGATGATGAAGCCCTGACCCTGCGAGCCCTGAGCAAATGCGGCGTGGTCAATGAAGTCGATGTCGTCCGCAACGGACAGGACGCGGTGGACTACCTGTTCGCCCGGGAGAAGTTTCAGGATCGTGACGCCAAAGACCTCCCCCAACTGGTGCTGCTGGATCTCAAGCTGCCCATGCTCGACGGGCTCGAAGTCCTTGAGATCATCCGCCGCGAGGAGCTGACCTGCACCCTGCCTGTGGTCATCTTCACCTCCTCCAAGGAACAGTCGGATTTGACCAAGGGTTACCGACTTGGGGTTAACAGTTTCGTGTGCAAGCCGATTAATTTCGCGGAGTTCAGCGAATCCATCCGCCAGCTTGGACTGTATTGGCTGCTCATCAACGAACCCCCTCCCAAGACTTACTGACGCGGCACGGCCCTCCCCTACCGATACTCTCTCCCTCATGAGCAAGGCTCTCGACATACTCCATATCGAGGACTCTGAAGACGACAGCCTCCTGGTGCGCCGGGCGTTGCGGGAGCTGGAGTTCGAGGTGGATCTCAAACGGGTCGATACACTCCCCGCGCTGCAGCAGGCCCTGTCCGAGCGCGACTGGGACCTGATCCTGTGCGACCACAATCTGCCCGACCTAGTGATGGAGGAGGCCTTCTCCATCGCTTTGGAGAACAACCCCATGCGCCCGTTTATCCTCGTGACCGGTGCGATCGGAGACGAGGCCACGGCCGATATCATGCGCTTGGGCGTCAACGACATCGTCCTCAAGGAGAATCTCAAGCGCCTGCCCAGCGTCATCCTGCGTAACATGCGGGAGGCGGATATCCGCCAGGAAATCCGCGTCGCCCAGAAATCTCTGCGCGAAAGCCAGCTGCGCTACCAGACCTTGTGGGAAAACTCGACCACCGGGTACATGCTCACCAGCAAGGGCATCATCGTGGACTGCAACCAGACCCTTTGCGACCAGTGGGGCTACTCCAAGGAAGAGATCGTGGGTAAGACCCCGGGCGAATTCTCGCCACCGCAACAGCCCGACATGCGCCCCTCCGTGGAGCTGGCCCGCCGCCTCTACGATGATGCCGCCGCCGCCAGCCAACCGACTTTCCGCTGGGTCCACCAGCACCGCGACGGCACCCCCATCCACTACTCCGTCACGCTCAACCGCCTGCGACTGGGCGAGCGCTGGCTTGTGGTCGGGGGTCTGCTCGACATCAGCGAGCAGATTGCCACCCAGGAAACTCTGAACCTCCAGGACCGCGCCCTCCAGTGTACGAACAACGGGGTCGTCATCTGCCGTTACGACGGCAAAAGCAACCCCATCACCTGGGCCAATGCCGCCTTTCTGCGCATGTCCGGGTACACCATGGAGGAGATTATTGGGCAGGACAGCCTCTTTCTCCAGTTGGAGGAGGCCCGCCCCGAGGAGCTTCAGTCCATTCGCGAGACCATGGCCAAGGGTCGCAGCGCTACCACCACGCTCAAGAGTCACCGCAAAAGTGGACATGTCTTTTGGAATGAGCTGCGTCTGGACCCCGTTTACAGCGAAAACGGGACCCTCACCCACTACATCGTCATCCAGCGCGACATCACCGAGCAGGTCGAGGCCGAGGAAAAGATCAAGAGCAGCGAAGGCCTGCTGCACGCCACCGGCGAGATCGCCCGGGTCGGCGGCTGGGAGGTGGATGTCCTGCGCCAGACAGTTTCCTGGACGGACATCACCCGTCAGATGCACGAGGTCCCCGAGGACTACGAGCCCAACCTGGAAAGCGCCATCGCGTTTTACCCCCCGCCGTACCGTAACCTTGTCACCAAGTGCATCGAACATGCCTCACGCACCGGCGAGCCGTTCGACTTCGAGGCCCCACTGCTCACTGCCGCCGGTCGCCTGATCTGGGTAAGGTCGCTCGGCAAGGCGGTGCTGGAAAACGGTAAGTGCATCCGCCTGCGCGGCGCGGTCCAGGACATCACCGAACGCAAGAGCATCGAGCAGGCTATTGAACAAAGCCGCCAGCGCCTGGCCATGGCCATTGAGCTGGGTAACCTCGCGGTCTGGGACTACGACGTCAAGGAGGAGCGCCTCATCCTGGAGGACAGCTGGTACAAGCTTTTCGGCTACTCGCGCAAGGACGACTTCGGGCAGATCGACTCCATGCTCAACCTCATCCCCGAGGACGAGCGCGGCCAGCTGAAGTTCAGCTTCCAGCGCCTGCTCAATGGCCAGGCCCAGAAACTCACGGACGAGTGCTTCGTGCGCTGCGCCGACGGCAGCTACCGGCGCGTGCTCATCCGCGCGCAGGCCCTCCACGACAACGAGGGCAAGCTCACCCAGATCGTTGGTAACGTCTGGGACATCGACGAACGCTGGCGCGCCGAGGAGCGGCTGCGCCTGTTCCAGCGCCTGACCAACCAGAGCCCCAGTTGCGTCGTCCTGACCGACCCGCAGGGCAACATCGAGTACGTCAACGACACTTTCTGCCGCATCACCGGCTACACGCGCGAGGAGGCCCTCGGCCAAAACCCGCGCATCCTCAAGTCCGGCCGCATGGACAAGGAGCACTACCGCCGACTCTGGAACACCATCACCCAGGGGCGCGAGTGGCACGGGGAATTCCTCAACAAAAAGAAAAACGGCGAGTACTACTGGGAGCGGGCCATCATCTTCCCGATCAAGGGGCGCAACGGCGCGATCACGCACTTTGCCGCGGCCAAGGAAGACATCACCGAACTCAAGGAAAACGAGGTCAAGCGCGAGGAACTCAACAAGCAGGTGCTCCAGCTCCAGCGCATGGAGACCATCGGCACTCTCGCCGGCGGCATTGCCCACGATTTCAACAACCTGCTCGGAGCCATCCGTGGCTGGACCGAACTGGCCCAGCGCCACGCCGACGGCAACGAGAACGCCATGGAGGACCTGCGCCACGTCCTCGTCGCGACCAAACGCGCCCGCGCCCTGGTCGAACAGATCCTCACCTTCTCGCGCGAGAGCATCGGCAACATGATCCCGATGGACCCGGCCATGGTCGCCAACGAGGCCATGAACATGCTACGCTCGATCATCCCGACCACCATTATCATCAAGAAGAACATCCCCGAGGGCCAGGGGATGATCAAGGCCGACCCGAGCCAGTTTCACCAGGTCATCTTCAACCTGTGCACCAATGCCGCCCAGGCCATGGGCGATGATGGTGGCGAGCTTGAAGTCACTCTCAGCCGCTGCACCTACCCCAAGGCGGTACCCGACAGCCCGGCGGCCTTCCCCGGCGGCGACTGCCTGTGCCTGAAGGTTTGCGACACCGGCCCGGGCATTCCCAAAGAGCACCTGTCGCGCATCTTCGAGCCGTTTTTCACCACCAAGCCCGTCGGCGAGGGCACCGGCCTGGGCCTGTCCGTCGTTCATGGCATCGTCACCGCCCACAGCGGCCAGATATCGGTGGAGAGCGCGCCGGGCGAAGGCGCCACCTTCCTGCTGCGTTTCCCCTGCATCCAGGACAATGAGCCCGCCGCCTTGCCCGAAGTCGAGGAAAAGCCCCGCAGCGGCTCCGAGCGCATCCTGCTGGTTGATGACGAGAAAGAGATCATCAACGTCATGCAGCGCCACCTGACTTTCCTGGGCTACGACGTGACGATCTTCTCCGACAGCACCGAGGCCAGCCAGGCCTTCATGGCGGCCCCCGACGAGTTCGATATCCTCGTCTCCGACCAGGTCATGCCCAATCTCACCGGCCTTGAGCTGATCGAGAATGTTCGTCGCGTCAAAAAGGATATGCCCGCGGTCATCATGACGGGCTTCAGCCGCACCGTCTCGCCCGAGCGCATCGAGGCCCTGGGCAATGCCAAGATGATCATGAAGCCCTACTCGCTGACCGATCTGACTAAGACCATCCGTCAGCTTCTGGATGAGCCGGCCTGAGCGGCTGTTTCAGAACTCACGCCCCCCGTAAGAAAGGTAAGCCTACTGGTAGCGCTGAGAGGGGTCGTAAACGGGATTCTCGAAGTTCGAGCCCGAGGAGTGGCCTTCCTTGAGCATCGGATTTTCCGCCGCTTCGGCGGTGCGCTTCTCATTCGCAGCCTTCACACGGTCGGCGTAGGTCGCCGCCTCGTTAGGGTCACCCGTGAGGGTGGAGCGGATCGGGTCCCGGCCAACATCGTCCGGGTAGGAGTCACAACCGGCCGTTCCAAGCAGGCAGGCCGCCAACGCAGTGAGGAGAATAACCGGCTTCATCACGGCTAAAGTTAGCCGGGTCTGTTCCCTAAAGTCAAGCAGACGAATGAGAAATGCGCGCGCAGACCGATTCGCGGAGATTTCGCCGGGCGTACGCACGGCCCGCTTGACCTTTGCCCGCGAAAGCGCCATATCCGGCTGATTATGTCCGAGTTCTCGAATGTCACCGTGGTCCGCGAGGCCAATGTCTATTTCGGCGGCAAGGTCGTCAGCCGCACCGTCCGCTTTGCCGACGGCACGCGCAAGACGCTGGGCTACATGCTGCCCGGCGAGTACACCTTCGACACCGGCGCGGCCGAGGTCATGGAAGTGCTCGGCGGCGAGATGGTCGTCCTCCTGCCCGGCCAGTCCGAGTGGCAGACCTTCACCGTGGGCCAGTCCTACGATGTCCCCGCCAACTCCAGCTTTTCCCTGAAGATCGGCGGCGACGGCGCGGACTATTGCTGCTCCTACGCGTAAACCGGCGATCAGACCAACGCCCGGCCCAGAGGAAGCATGAACCCCAACGGGGTTCCGGATCCTAGCCCAGGCTTGCCCCGAGCGTAGCGAGGGACTACCCTGGGATCGATAAGAGGGGCTTTTTTCCAACCCCAACGGGGTTGCGCATGTACGCGATGGGAGCTCAAGCGCAACCCCGTTGGGGTTGGAGATAAAGACAACGCTCCTCTCGCTCCACCCGGGGTAGCTTCGCAACCCCGGGCTGCAACTGCGCAACCCCGTTGGGGTTGCCTCTGCCGAGGCGCACCCTCAAGCAGGGGCACTGCCACGCGCGTTTAGGGGAAACGGGAAGTAGTCGTGCCGATGGACTGGGCGATTCCCTGTCCATCCGAACTCCTCCCCCGGCCAACGAACACCCGTTGCCCGGGGTAGCCGCCTGCCTGGCGGCGCAGGGGCGCAGCCCCTTAATGTCCAGTGCGGTCACGCACTGTCCTGCCTTTTTCGTTGCCCTGACTGCGGGGGGCGCTTACACACGGCGGCATGTCTGAACATGCTGCGTTACGGGAAAAATTTAAAGCTGCCGGGCAGGAGCAAGTGTTCCGCTTCTGGGACCAACTGTCGGCTGAGGAGCGCGACGCCCTCGCCGCCCAGGCCAAGCAGATCGACCTGAAGGAGATCGACCGCCTGGTGGCCGACCTGGTCTTCGGCAAAGGGGCCCAAGGCATCGACCTGAGCGACCTGGAGCCCGCCCCCTACACCCCGCTGCCCGCCAACGGCGGCAAGGCGGACGAGTGGGCCGAGGCCAAGGCGTTGGGCGAAAAGGCCCTCAAGGCCGGGCGCGTGGCGGCCTTTGTGGTCGCGGGCGGCCAAGGCACACGGCTGGGCTTTGACGGGCCCAAGGGCACTTACCCGGTGACCCCTGTGCGCAAGCACTCGCTTTTCCAGGTTTTTGCGGAAAAAATCCTCGCCGCCAGCCGCCGCTACGGCAAGCCGGTGCCGTGGTTCATCATGACGAGCCACATCAACCACGCCGCCACGGTGAAGTTTTTCGAGCAGCACGCGTTTTTCGGCCTGGAGGAGGAGCATGTGCACTTCTTCCAGCAGGGGCTGATGCCCGCCGTGGACTATGACGGCAAGGTCATCCTCGAAGCCCCCGGCACCATCGCCATGAGCCCGGACGGGCACGGCGGCTCGTTGCGGGCGCTGGTGCGCTCCGGCGCGCTCGCCACGATGGAAAAGATGGGCATCGACACCATCAGCTATTTCCAGGTGGACAACCCGCTGATCAAGATCATCGACCCGGCCTTCATCGGCTTCCACCTCAAGGGCCAGTCCGAGATGTCCTCGAAGATGCTCCCCAAGGCGCACGCCAAGGAAAAGGTGGGGCACTTCTGCGTCCAGCGCGGCAAGACCGTGGTTGTCGAGTACAGCGACATGCCCGACGAACTGGCCGAGGCCCGCGACGACAAGGGCCAGCTGCGCTTCCTCGGCGGCAGCATCGCCATCCACATCCTCAGCCGCGAGTTCATCGGGCGCATGGGCGGGGACAACCCCGAGGCCAGCCTCCCCTTCCACCGCGCGGACAAGAAGATCCCCGTCGTCACCAGCGAAGGCCACACCCACAAGCCCGACGCCCCCAACGGCGTGAAGTTCGAGATGTTCGTCTTCGACGCGCTGCCCTTCGCGCAAAATCCGGTTATCATCGAGACGGCGCGGGCGGACGACTTTAGCCCGGTCAAGAACGCCGAGGGCGACGACTCCCCGAAAACCAGCCGCGAGGACCAACTGCGCGAGTACGCCCGTTGGCTCGCCGCCGCCGGGGTCACCGTCGAGCAGGACGGCTCGGGCCTGCCCGCCGTCAGCTTCGAGATCAGCCCGCTGTTTGCCGACAGCCAGGACGCCTTCGTCGAGGCCTGGGGCCAGCTGGAGAACCCGCCCGCCATCGTGGAAGGGCTTGTCATCGAGTAAGCCCGCTTTCCGCCGCCCGCCGGGACGCCCCCGGCGTGGCGGTGTTTTCATCCCTTTATAAAACACACATCACCACCTTTCGCATACCGCCCATGAGCACACTGGATACCGTCAAGCAGGCCGGAGAAGCCGGCAAGCTGCTGCCCTCAAGCGTCGAGAACATCACCGCCTGGCTGGAGGGCGGTTTCCTGCCGGAGTGGGCCGTCGCGGCCATCGACGAGCTGGTCGCCCAGGAGGCCTGGGACGAGCTCAACAACCGCTTCTACCAGCTGATCAAGTTCGGCACCGGCGGCATGCGCACGCGCACCATCGGCGAGATCACCCCCGCCGCCGAGCAGGGCACGCCGACCGCGCAGGGCGCCCCCGAGCACCCCGCCGTGGGCACAAACATGCTCAACGACTTTAACCTCATCCGCGCCACCATCGGCCTCTTCCGCCACTGTCAGGAGTACCTGGCGGAGGTCGAGCAGTACGAGACGCCCAAGCTCGTCATCGGCCACGACGTGCGCCACTACTCGCGGCACTTCTGCGAGCTGGCCGCCTCCACCTGGACGAAGCTCGGCGGCCTGGCCATGATCTTCGACGGCCCCCGCGCCACTCCGCACCTGAGCTTCTCGGTGCGCTACCTCAAGGCCACCGCCGGGGTCGTCATCACCGCCAGCCACAACCCGCCCCACGACAACGGGTTCAAAGCCTACTTCAACGACGGGGCACAGGTCGTCAGCCCGCACGCCGAGGCCATTATCGAGCAGTTCAAGGCCGTCGAACTGGGCGAGCTGCCCGCCTTTTTGGAAAAAGACCTCACCGGCGTGGTCGAGCTGCCCGTCTCCGTGGACGAGGCGTACTACGAGGCCCTGGAGGACAACGTCCTCGACCCGGAAGTTTTTGAAACCGCCACCCCGAAGTTCGTCTTCACGCCCAACCACGGCACCGGCGCGATCAGCGCGATGCCGCTGATGGAGGCCTTCGGCGTGGAAGTCCACCCGGTCGAGGAGCAGATGGTGCAGGACGGGCGTTTCCCGACCGTCGTCTCGCCCAACCCCGAGGTCAAGAGCGCCTTCGACCACGCCCTCAAGCTGGCCGAGGACGTGCAGGCCGACGCTGTCATCGCCACCGACCCGGACGCCGACCGCCTCGGCGTGGGGGCGCGCAACCCCGCCGGCGAGATGATCCTCTACACCGGCAACCAGCTCGGCTCCTGCCTGGCGGAGTACCGCGTCTCCAAGCTCAAGGAGATCGGCATCATCCCGCTGGAAGGCAGCGAAAATGCCGCCCTGATCAAGACCTTTGTGACCACGCCGATGCAGGAAGCCATCGCGCAGGCCCACGGCCTCAAGTGCATTAACACGCTGACCGGCTTCAAGTGGATCGGCGAAAAGCTCAAGCACTACGAGGAGGATTTGGAGGACCGCCTCTTTGAGGAAGAGGGCCTCGCCATCAACTACGACGAGACCGACCTGTCCACCCGCGTCAGCCTGCTGATGGACTACAGCACGTACTACGTCTTCGGCGGCGAGGAGAGCTACGGCTACCTGGCCTCCGACCGCGTGCGCGACAAGGACGCCACCGGCGCGATCCTCATGTTCAGCGAGCTGATGGCCTACCTCAAGGGGCAGGACCTGACCCTGGCCGAGTACCTGGACGCCCTTTACCTCAAGTACGGCTACTACGCCGAAAGCCTGCTCAACCTCTACTTCGAGGGCGCGGCCGGTTCGCAGAAGATCCGCAACATCATCGACAGCTACCGCACCAACCCGCCCAGGGAGATCGCCGGGGCCAAGGTGGTCAAGCTGATCGACTTCGGCCGCGACGAGATTTCCGACGCCGACGCCAAGCCCATCCCGAAGGAAGACTTCTACTTCGTCGAGCTGGACAACGGTTACCGCTACGCCGTGCGCGGCTCCGGCACCGAGCCCAAGATCAAGTTCTACTGCTTCGCCCACGAGCCCGTGGACGAGGCCGACGCCCTCGCCTCCGTCAAGGCCGCCACCCTCGAAAAGGTGGACGCTATGAAGCAGGCCCTCGAAGCCGACGCCCGCGCCCGCGCGGAAAAGGCCTAGTCCCCAAGCGCCCCAGCGGCGGGCAAACGACCCGTTTCACCCTCAACCGGAAGCGCCCAAGCTTTCGCGGGAGTGGGATTTTACCGAAAGGCCGGAATGACCGAAAAAGGTTGCTCCGGCCTTTCTGCTGTTTGAGGAAGGCCGGCTGGGAACTGGCCTCTGCAAGGACGTAGCCGGGCCCTATCCCCTTGAGACAGTCGCAGTCAAACACGTTGTCATCCTGAGCAAGCGTAGCGCGTCGAAGGATCTCCCGGTGCGGATTTTTACGAGATCGCCCGGCAAGCCGTACGAGGAGATCCTTCGACACGTCCGCGAGCGGACTTGCTCAGGATGACAACCTGGAAGGTATGCGGACGGCCCCGGCCTCCGCCCGCACGCCTACAACTGCGGGTTGACGCTCGGCTCGCGGTCGAGGATGGACTCGATCCAATTGAGGGCGGCGGTCAGGTCGAAGAAGATCCCCACGGGCATCTTCGGCATGAAGCCGCGCTCGACTTGCAGCGCCTGCCAGGTCGCGGTCCGGTACGTGACGATCGCCATCGCCCGCAGCAGCGGCACCTGGTCGAGCCGTTTATAAATGCGCGGATCGATGGAGTAGCTGTGGACGCGGTTGGCGATGTAGCCAAAGGGCGCGGTGAAATGCTCCTGCGCGATCGAGCTGAGCGTGTCCAGCATCGGCAGGTCGAAATTTACGCCCTCGGCGAATTCCCCGACCATGTAGCGGTCGTGGATGGTAAAGTTGCCAAAGGGGAGTCGGTGGGTAATCATGACAACGATTTGGGTTAGGGCGCCGGGCGTCCTGTCGGTCAGGGGGGTGCCGGTAAACTACACGCAAATCCGCCCCTTTTCAAGGGCATCAGCTTACCTTTATCCACCCATCCGGACCTTAGTCGGCGCGTCCGGCGCAAGGGTCAAAAGTATGAACTCAGCCTTTCTGGTTTATTCCTCCTCGAAACGGATGATGATCTCGTCTTCACGCGAGTAGCCGAGCCGTTCGCGGGCCACCCGCTCGAAAAAGTCGGAATCCGTCAGCAGCTTGTTGAGGTAAGCCTGCTTGTAGGTGCGCTCCGCCTGTGCCCGGTCGATGCTCTGCTGGAGGGCAGCTTCGCGGGTCTGGTGCACCGAATACTCCCGCCAGGTACGCAGCAACAGCAGGGCAAACACCACCACGACCACGAGCAGGCCCGTGGCCAGCGAACCGGCCAGAAACTGGTGCAAGAACTTGGGGGATAAACGCATTCCTAATTCAGCTAAGTAGTAACACAGACAACTTGTTCGGTAAAGACCAAACGTTATCAGTCCGACTTTTACAAGTCCCTTACCCCTTGAAGGCGTGAAAGTTCTGGCCATGGGCGGGCATTTTACCTAAGGTATCCGGCTCAAGTGCGCTTACCGCCCCCGCGCGCCCGGCCCTGTTTATGTACCAGCACTTCTATGGCTTCCAGGCGATGCCCTTCAACGTGACGCCGGACCCGAAGTTTCTCTTTCTCAGTCCGACCCACCAGGAGGCGCTCTCGCACCTGCGCTACGGTATCGCCGAGCGCAAGGGCTTCATCGTGCTCACCGGCGAGGTCGGCTGCGGCAAGTCCACCCTCTGCCGCGCCCTGCTCAACGAACTCGACGAGGAGCGCTACGAGTCGGTCCTGCTGCTCAACCCGCGCATCGACGAGGAGCAGCTCATCCTCGCCATCCTGCGCGAGCTGGGCGAGCCGGTGGACGAGCACACCCACGCCGACCGCACGGGCCGCCTGAACGAGGCCCTCCTGCGCCGCATTCACGCGGGCAAGGAGATCGTCATGATCATCGACGAGGCCCAAAACCTGT
This sequence comes from Verrucomicrobiota bacterium JB024, assembly GCA_030673825.1. GTDB lineage: Bacteria > Verrucomicrobiota > Verrucomicrobiia > Opitutales > Cerasicoccaceae > Ruficoccus. The sequence continues at coordinate 40,645 of JAUTCS010000145.1, forward strand.
CCTTCGAGGTGATGGAGCAGATCCGCCTGCTCTCCAACCTCGAGACCGACGAGCAGAAGCTTCTCCAGATCATTCTCATGGGCCAGCCTGAGCTCAAGGTGAAGCTGCGCGAGAAGCGCCTGCGCCAGCTGCGCCAGCGCGTCCTGGTGTACTACGACCTGCACAAGCTCGACCGCCCCCAGACCGAGGCCTACGTCCAGCACCGCCTTTCCCTGGCCGGGGCCAACGGTCGCCCGCGCTTCACCCCCCGCGCCCTGCGCAAGATTTACCGCACCAGCGGCGGTACCCCGCGCCTGATCAACAATCTTTGCGACAAGGCCCTGCTCTCGGCCTACATCCGCAACGCCGACGACGTCAACTGGTGGGACGTCCGGCGCGCCGTCAAGGAACTCAAACGCCTCGAACACGCATGAGCCTGATCAACGACGCCCTGAAAAAGGCCCAACGCGACCGCGAAACCGCCGGTAAGGAGGAGTCCGCCTCCGCTCCGGCGCATACCCCGGTCGCGCACGCCGGGCCCCGCCCCGGCAACCCGGCCGCCTCCCGCTCCTTCCGGTGGATGCGGACGATCATCGCCGGGACCCTCGTCCTCTCCGGGATCGCCGCGGCGCTGCTGTTCATGCGCACGCTCATCCACCCCGAGCCCGCCCCCGAGACCGAACCGCCCCGCGAGGTCGCCGTCCATATCAAACTCGGTCATCCTGACGCCTCGACCCTGCCCGGCAGCCCCCCCGAGGCCGCCCCGACGCCCGTTTCTTCTGCCACTTCGGCACTCAATGCCCCCACCGGGGGAGCCTCGCCCAGCTCTAGCGGCGATATCTCAACGCCGCCCGCCGCTCCCACCCCGGCGGAGGAACCGGCCATCGCCTTCAAGCTAGCCGACGACACCGTCCCGGAAGCTTCCGCCCCGCCGAGCCAGTCGGCAACCCCGACCAGCCCAACACCCGCTGCCGCTCAAACCGCCCCTGTCGCGGATGCGCAGCCTTCCGCCGCGCAGACTCGCCCGGCAGCAACAGCGAACAGCTCTTCCCCCGCCTCGCCCACTGCCCCAACGGCTGACAGCAGCGCGGTAGCAACAGCACCACCCTCCCCGTCATCGGGGGCCACTTCTGCTCCCACGAGTCCAGCGACCGCGACCACCGCAGCCAGCCCTGGGCAATCGTCAGGGGAGCCGACCAGCGTCCCGGCAACCGGAAGCGCCCCCGCCGCCCAGACCGAGCCCGAAGGGCCGATGGCGATCGCTTTCGCCCTTCCCAAGCAGCCCGTCACCGTGGCAGGAGGGGAAAGCGCCGCGGATGCCACCGCCTCCGCCCAGGCTGGCGCGGACCCGGCGATCATCGCCTTCTTGGAAGCTTCCCGCATCGCGGGGGTCAAAGTCGCGGGGAAACAAAGCCGTGTACTCATGAACAACCAAGTGTTTTTTATTGGCTCCGTGGTTGACCCGCAAAGCCGCTTGCGCATCAAAGCTATAACGAACAGCGAAATCGAATTTGTCGATGAGTCAGGACTCGAATACCGAAAGCGATTCCAACGCTAAGAAAAGGCTGACGCTCAAGCGCAAGCCCACCGCCCGCGACGAGTCCGCTCCCGCCGCCGGTTCGGCGTCCCCAGCCACTCCCCGGATGAAGTTCAGTCCCCGGGCAGAGGACAAGCCCGAGCCGCCCGCTGCCAAGCCATCTGTAAAACCGCCTGCCAAACCGGAAGAGCCTCTCGTGCCCCGCACTCCGCTGGAGTCCGCACGTCCCGCGTCGGACAAACCGGCCAACAAGCCCAAGCTCAAAACGTCCGCCTCCGAATCGCCCGAGCCCTCCCCGAAAACACCAGAGGCAGGCCTCCCCTTCAGTTTTTCTCCTACGACCTCGACAGAGGAAACGCCTCCCCCGCCCCCGGTCGAGGAAGCGACGCCCCCTCCCCCTTCGGCTCCGAAGCCGCCGCCCGGGGTCAGAATCGTCAAAGACGACCCCGCGCCGGTCGCCCCGGCCAAAACCGTCCCCCAAGCGCCATCCGGCCCGCCACCCGAACTTCCCCCCGTACTCCCGCCGGTCATGGGGCAGGCATCCGCCCCGGCTGATGCCCCGCCTCCACTGGCCGCCCCGGCAGGCTTGCTGATGGACGACCTGGATGTCAAACCGGTCAAAACCAAACCCGGCGGGCGCAGCGTTGTCGGCGTCATCGTAATTTTCGTTATCCTCCTCGCAGCGCTCGGGGGCATCGGCTATGCCCTGTGGATACTGCTGGCTTCGCCCTCCGAAGATGGCCAGGCCTTCCAGCAGGACACCCTCTCCGCCGAGGTCGAGCCCGATACCCCCGGATCCGCGATCATCCAGCCAGACCAGCCCAAGCCCACCGCGCCCAAGGCCACCACTCCCGCACCGGTTGTCCCCGGGCCGCTGGAAATCCTGGACGAGCCCGAGCCGGTGCCGACCAAGCCCACCCTGGCCTCTCCTGAGCCCGGCAAGCCGGACCCGGCGGTTGCCACATGGGTCGAGCAAATGCGCTTTAACGCCCTCATCGGTAACCGCATGATCCTCGGCGGGACCACGTATCACCTCGGCGACACCGTCAGCACTGATCCGTACATCGAGTGGATCGGTCACGATCTGGACCTGGGTGTGCTCACCTTCCGTGACGTCAACGGCATCCTCTACGAAAAGGACTACTGAGAGCGCTCCCCGTCTGGACCGCTGAAGCCGAAAAGCAGGCTTATCGGCAGGTCCTTTTTACCGGGAAGCACGGAAGGGATGAAGAGAAAGGTCGGAAACCATTCTTTTCGTCTTTTCCGCTCTTCCTGTTAAATACCTGTCCTCGCCCACTGGTGGGCCGAACCGGCCTCAGTCCAGGTACGGCGAGTATTCGGGCACCATCTGCTGGAGCGTCTGCTTGATCTGGTTGCGGTCAAGGCGCTCGATCTTGTCCATCAGCTCGCCGAGCTTGGCGTCGAGCTCGGGCAGATTGCAAGGAGAGGAGATAAAGCGTTGCACGCGCGGGTGCGTGGTGGCCACGTACTCTTCCCCCTTGTGCTGGAGCTCCTCGAAGAGCTTCTCACCGGGTCGCAGGCCGACAAAGCGGATCTCTATGTCCACCTCGGGCTTGAAGCCGCTGAGTTCAATCAGTTGGCGGGCCACATCGACGACCTTGATCGGCTGCCCCATGTCCAGGACAAAGATATCCCCCCCGACCCCAAGCACCGCCGTCTGCAGGACCAGTCCGACCGCCTCGGGGATCGACATGAAATAGCGCGTCACGTCCGGATGCGTGACCGTGACCGGCCCGCCCTCGCGGATTTGCTTCTTGAAGATCGGCACCACACTGCCGGAGGAGCCCAGCACGTTGCCGAAGCGCACCGCCAGGAACACCGTCTTGTTTTCCGGTTCGCCCTGGAGGGCTTGCAGGTAGAGCTCGGCCAGGCGCTTGGAGGCCCCCATCGCGCTGGTCGGGTTGATCGCCTTGTCCGAGGAGATGAAGACAAAGCGCTTGCAGTGGTACCGGCTGGCCAGACGGGCGAACTTCGCCGTGGCCATGGTGTTGTTCTTGATCGCCTCGCCGGGCTGGAGCTCGATCATGGGCACGTGCTTGTGCGCGGCGGAATGGAAAATAATGGTCGGCCGGTAACGATCGAGGATGAACTCCATCCGTCCCGGGTCGTTCACATCGGCCAACAAGGGCAACACGATCGAACCGAAACCCTCGGAACGCAGCTCCTGTTCGATGACGAAGAGCGCCGCCTCGGACTGCTCGACCAGCAGGATACGGGAAGGGTTCTTTGCTGCGATCTGACGGCAAAGCTCACTGCCGATACTGCCGCCGGCCCCCGTCACCATGACCACGTTCTGGCAGATGAGCTGGTGAATCTCAACCGCATTGGTGTCGAGACTGGTGCGCCCAAGAAAATCCTCCAGCTCGACCGGGCGAAGTTGCTCGGCCCGGACCTGCCCGTAGAGCAGCTCCTGTGGCGAGGGAACGATGAGCGTGTCCAGCCGCTCGCGGCGCGTGCGTAGCAGGACCTCGCGAATCGCCGACGGAGAGATATTCGGCTGGGCGATGATGACCCGGTCCAGGTCGTAGTGGGCAACGGCGCGGCTGAGGGTGTCGATCCCGCCGAAGACCCGCAGCCCGTGGTACTTGTGCCCGATAACGGCAGGGTTGTCGTCGAGAATCGTGATCGGCTGCATCCCGAAGCCGCGCTTGGACTGCAGCTCCTGGATCAGCGAGTCGCACAGGAAGCCCGCCCCGTAGATGGCCACCCGGTTATTACGGAAGCCCGAACGCTCATCGATGCCCAGCGCGTCGCCGCGCACATACTGGATCAGCCCGCGGAATAGCGTCAGCGCCAGCAGCGTGAGCATGAAATTGATCAGGATGACGCCGCGGGAGGGGCAGTCCTTGCCGTCGAAGACGTACCACAGGTACATCAGGAACATCGACGTGACCCCCAAGGCCATCGCCAACTGGAAAAAGTCATAGCTGCGGAACCGTGCCGCCGTAACCTCGAACTGTCCGAAAGCATACAGCACCACGACCTCCAGCGGGATGAGCCAGAGCATGATCTCCACCCGCAGTCGCTGATGGTTGTCCGGCACCTGAAATTCCCACCGAATCTCATTGGCAAAATAAAAGCCCGCCACACACAGGAATACGATCAGTGCGGCATAAACAAGGCCTTCGCGGTTAACTTTTTTAGCCATGGAATGAGAGTATTTTGAGGGGATTCACCGGACAGCTAGAAACCTCATGCTCTAGCGTACGCCAACCGCCAAAACAAGCCCAAAGGCTCCTCACCCAGGCGGGCCGCATCCAGCTTGACCGCCCCCGCCCCGTTCCGTTAGGGTATCCATTCTCTCTGTCACCATGGATATTGACGCGTACGCAATCCTACTGCTCTTTGGCGGGCTGGCGGTAGCCTTTACCCTGACACTGGCAACCACGTACGCGCTCAGGCAGCACGCGGAGCGGCTGGGCCTGATCGACACCCCCGACCACCGCAAGATCCACAGTACCCCGATCCCGCGCATCGGCGGGCTGGGTATCTTCGCCGGGCTGATGGGCGCGCTGCTCTATTACTCCCTGGTGCGGCAATTCTGGCCTGCGGACTTCCGGGCTATGCCCATGCCTAATATCTACTTCATGACGGGGGGCATCGTGATCGCCGTAACGGGGCTGGTGGACGACTTCCGTGGCATCAGTTTCCGGCAGAAGCTGGTCGCCCAGTGCCTGATCGCCGTCTATATCATCCTGGCCGGCTACCGGCTGGAGCTGGATTTCTGGATTTTTCCGGGGTATGCCTCGATGGCCTCGATCTCGGTCACCTTCCTGTGGATCATCGGGGTGATCAACGCCGTCAACCTGATCGACGGGATGGACGGACTGGCCGGGGGCATCTTCATGATTTCCCTCTTCACCCTGACCATCTGCTACTGGCTGCTGGGCAGCACGCTGGACCTGGTCTTCATTTTCTGCCTGACCGGGGCCGTCCTCGGCTTCCTCACGCTCAATACCCACCCGGCCAAGGTCTTCATGGGCGATACCGGCAGCCTGTTCCTGGGCTACGTCATCGCCTGCTATTCGCTGAAAACCAGCACGCTCGGGTACAACCATTTCATGTACATGGTGCCGATCCTGGCCGTGGGGCTGCCGGTCTTTGATACGCTCCTGTCCATGACCCGCCGCTACCTGCGGGGTCGTCCGGTCTTTTACCCGGACAAGGACCATATGCATCACCGTGTACGCCGGGTCTTCGGCGGCAGCCAGCGGACGGCGGTGTTCCGCCTGTACTCCATCAACCTCGTGCTCGGGGCCTTCGCCATCCTGCTAAGTCTCTCCAACGACTGGCTGGCGGTGCTCATCCTTTTCCTGGCGGGGGTTTACATCGTCTATGTGGTCTGGCGGCTGCGCTACCTGCGTATCCGTGAGCTCCTCAAGAAGCGCCACAAACCCCGCCACCGCGGCCTGCTTTCCACCGGCGGCGCGTTCCCGTACCGCTTCTAGGCAGGACGTGCCCTACCGGGAGTCGGACGCTCAGCGCCCGAAAACCTTCTCCACGCAACGGCAGACGCGCTCCTGCTGCGCTTCCGTCAACTGGCTGGGAAGGCTCAGGCCGGTCGAGGCGAGCTCCTCGGCCACCTCGCCCCCGTAGCTGCGACAATGCGCGAAGCAGGGCTGCGTGTGCAGGGGCCGCCAGAGCGGACGGGCCTCGATATTCTCTGCCTCAAGGGCGTCGAGGAGCTGTCCGCTGGTCAGCCCGGAAGCGCCAGCATCGATCAGCAGGGAGCTGAGCCAGCGCGTGCCGGTACCGCCCGGGGTCTCGGGCATGAACGTCACCCCCGGCAGCCCACCCAGCCGCTCGACGTAACGGGCGAAAACCTCCCGGCGGCGGGCGACCTTGCCCGGCAGAGCCCGGAGCTGCGAGAGGCCGAGAGCGGCCAGCAGATTGCTCAGGCGGTAATTGTAGCCGACCTCCCGGTGCAGGTACTCGCGCCCCGGCTCGCGGGCCTGGGTGGAGAGATACCGGACCCGCGCGGCCAGTGCGGCCTCGTCGGTCAGGAGCATCCCCCCGCCCGAGCAGGTGATGATCTTGTTGCCGTTAAACGATAAAACCGCCGCCCGGCCAAAGGAACCGGCGGCACGGCCCCGGTAGGTCGCCCCCAGCGCCTCGGCCGCATCCTCGACCAGCGGCACGCCGTAGCGCGTGCACAGCTCGCCGATCGCCGCCATATCCGCGCACTGGCCGTAAGCCTGCACAACCTCGACCGCCGCCGGCAGGGCCCCCGCGGCATCGGCCTCGCGCAGGGCGTCCTCAAGACGCTGCGGGTCCATGTTCCAGCTGGAGCGCTCCGAATCGATGAAAACCGGCTCTGCCCCGCAGTAGACCACGGCGTTGGCCGAGGCGGCAAAGCTCAGGCTGGAGCAGAACACGCGGTCCCCCGGACCGACTCCCACCTCCTTCAGTGCCAAGTGCAGCGCGGCGGTGCCGGAAGCCAGCGCGACCGCGTGCCCCACACCGGTCTGGCGGCACATTTCCGCCTCGAACGCCGCCAGCGCAGGGCCTACCGGGGCGATCCAGTTACTGCGGAAGGCATCCGTCAGGGCGACCAGATCGGCCTCGGACATGTCCGGCGGGGAGAGGTAAATGCGCTCGGCGCTCATGGTTTGGGTTACGCTTGAAAAAAAGGGGAACGAACCTTAGCGTATTTCCCCTGTCCCCTAACTCAAACCCTTTCCTGTCCCGTATGAAAAAGATCCTCATCACTCTCGCCGCCGTCATCGCCGTGACGCTCGTCGGCGTGATCATCCGCCAGGAATTCTTTTACCACCCGAAGATCACGCTGACCGAGCCCTTGGAAAACGTCATCTCGGCAGACCTGCCCGGCTGGACCAGTGAGGACCTGCCCCTGGCCAACTCACCCGAAATGCAGGAACGCACGGAGGACATCCTGAATTTTGAAGAGGCCCTCTACCGTGTCTACAAGCAGGGCGACCGCGAGATCGGCGTGTACGTGGCCTACTGGAAGCCCAAGCAAATGCCCGTGCGTATGGTCGAGGCTCACACCCCCGACATCTGCTGGGTGCACAACGGCTGGAAGCGCCGAGAGATGGAACCCGGCGTCCCCATGGCTGTCGGCGAGACGGAGCTGTTCCCGGCCGAATACCGCGCCTACAACACCCAGGACGGCGGCCCCCTGACCTACGTTTACTACTGGCACACCGTGGGCGACACCCTCTACGTCAACCGCAGCACCAAGCTCGGGACCTGGGACCGCCTCGACCCGATCAAGACCATCTTCCGCTACGGGCTCGACCAGATGCAGGAGCAGTTCTTTATCCGCATCTCCAGCAACAAGCCCTTCGGCGACCTTTTCCAGGTCGATCCCGGCATGCGCGAGCTCATGCAGGAGCTGGCCGACCTGACCCTGGCCCCGCCTCCGCCGCCTCCCGTCGGTCAGCCGAGCGCGACCTGAGCCAGGATATTTAACAGGGACGCCAGAAAGTGGCGCGAATCGGGATCATTTCCCCGCCTGCTGGCAGCAGCCATAGCGGAAACACGAGACCATGTGGTCGTTGACCATGCCCACGGCCTGCATGAAGGCGTAGATGATGGTCGAGCCCACGAACTTGAAGCCCCGCTTCTTCAAATCGCGACTGATGGTGTCCGACAGTGGCGTCTTCGCCGGGATCTGGCTCAGCTCGGTCCAACCGTTCACGATGGGCTTGCCGTCCACATAGCGCCACAGAAACGCGTCGAGCGGGCCCTCCTGCTCCACCAGCTCGAGGTAGGCGCGAGCGTTGGTGATGGCTGAGTTGACCTTGAGCCGGTTGCGGATGATCCCGGGGTTTTGCAACAGCGCTTCGACCTTCCGCTGGTCGAAGCGCACGAGCTTCTCGGGGACAAAATCCGCAAAGGCGGCGTGCATCGACTCACGCTTGGCCAGGATGGTGGACCAGCTCAGCCCGGCCTGCATCCCCTCCAGCTGGAGCATCTGGAACAGGTGCAGGTCGTCGTGCACGGGCACGCCCCACTCCTCGTCATGGTACGCACGCTCAAGCTCGCCGTGTTCAGCCCAGCCACACCGGATGATCTCCTTCGCCATAGTGCCCGCAGCCTAGCACAACCGCCCGCTGCGTCAACTGCCAGAGCCCCTACTCGTCGCGGTGCGACGAAACAGCGTTAGCCGCGGGTTTCAACCCACGGTTCACCCGACCGGGAAGAATGTCACGTCGCGTAGCGACGTTTCTACCTGCGCCCATCCAGCCTCTCGAAAACGAGCCCTAGCGCCCGTCGCGTTCGTCCATCTGCGGTTCATTTCCCATGAACTCGGACATCGTGGCTTCGCCCTCGGCGGAAATCCCCCGGCGGCACAGCACGGCCTCGACCGTCATGGCGATGATTTTCAGGTCCAGCCAGAAGCTGCGGTGGTCCACGTACCACACGTCCAGCTTGAAACGTTCGGGCCAGGAAACCGCGTTGCGGCCCTTGACCTGCGCCCAGCCGGTCAGGCCGGGCCGGACGTCGTGACGGCGCGCCTGCTCGGGCGAATAGCGCGGCAGGTAGCGCACCAGCAGCGGGCGCGGCCCGACCAGGCTCATCTCGCCCCGCAGGATATTGATCAGCTCGGGCAGCTCGTCCAGGCTGGTCGAGCGCAGGAAACGCCCGTAGCGCCCCAGCCGCTGCTCGTCGGGGAGCAGCTCACCGTCGGGTCCGCGGGCGTCGCTCATCGTACGCAGCTTGATCAGCCGAAAGACCTTCCCGTGCAGCCCGGGCCGCTCCTGCCGGAAGAACACCGGACGCCCCAGCTTCACCCACGAGACCAGGCACAGCACAAGCAGCAGCGGCCACAAGACCAGCAGCGCCAGCGCCGAAACCACGATATCGAAGAGCCGTTTGAGCATGGGTAAACGCGGGAAATGCTCGCAGGATTTGCCCGCCGCAACAAGCCGAAGCTCACCGCAGGCTGCATTTTCCCAGAGCCGAGAGGCACGGGTAAAGCGTTTCACTAAGCAAGGCTGACGAGCCTACTGCTGGAGCTCCCGGACAAACCCGTACACCTCCTCGAAGGCCCGGTCGCGCATCGCCACCAGCTCCCCGTAGATTTTCGCAGCCTGGGCACGCTTTTCCCGCACGGCCTCGGGGGTGATTCGCGCCACGGTCTCACGGACGGCCTCGGCCCGGGGCTTATCCGGATCGATCCGCCACCCGGCCCCCTGGAGCAGGTCCCAGTTGTCCCCCCCGGCGCTGCCGTGATAGAGGATGGCCCCGCCGCCGGAAACCGCGCTGACCGCTTTGGACGGCACGCACACGTGGTCCCAGCGGGGCTTGAGCGTGATCACATGCACGTCCACATAGGCCATCTGGCCGTGCGGCACGCTGTCAAACTCCTCCACCACCGGAAAATCCCGGGCAAACTCCCGCAGCCGTTTCCCGTGGACGCCGTAGCTGGCCAGGATAAACCGGTGCCGCGCCGGATCGAGCGCGCGGATCGTCTCCTGCACGAACTCCAGGTCGTGCGCCTCGCCGATATTGCCGACGTAGCCCCAGACGATCTTGTCCCCTTGAGCCCAGGGCGGGCGCTGCGGGTCGGCCTGCGGGCGGGAGACCCCGGCAGGCAGCACCGCTGTCCGCGCGATCGGCCCGTAACATCCCAGCAGGTGATCGCGTTGCCGGGGGCCCAGGGCGAGCAGCGCGTCGGGTCGCCGTCCATAGACCTGCCGGCGCAGCCAGCGAAAAACCGGGTGCCCCTCGGAGACGAGCCCCGCCGAGCAGAAAGCCTCAGGGTACAAGTCCATCGTCCAGTAGATCCAGGGCCGCCGGGAGCCACCCAGCAGGCGGGCCGCCCAGAAATTCAACAGCGGCGGGTCGCTCATGACGATGAACGGTCCCTTGCCCAGGGCGCGGGCCCGTCGCACCATGCGCCGGCCTTCCCACAGGCTGGAAAACAGCCGCCGCAGCTTGTGCTTGCCGTCATAGACGGCGGGGAGCCGGTGGACCGTGCCGTGCACCTCGCCCTCGGGCATGGCCCCGCCGGCGTAGCGGGCCTCGACTGTCACGACATGTACCTCGACGCCCCGCTGGCGCAAGTAGCCCGCCAGCTCGTTGGCGCAGTGGCCGGTCATCCCCGGTCCGGGTGGATAATTGCGGTTGAGGATCGTGCAGTGCATGGCGTGGCGCGTGAGAAGCCAAAACCGGTTTTACAACGGTAAAACGGCCCCCGGTCGATGCAAAAACACCCTAGCCGCTCTGGAAACAGGCCAAGATTCACGAAGGACACCCGCCCGACACAAGCTTCACTAATCTGTCGCTTAAAACCTCCTGCTCACCCGGCCCCAAGCCTTTTATAGCGGTCGCTCCAACAGCGTCTTTAAGTACTCCCCGTAGGAGGAGCTGCCCATGCGCACGATCTGGCGGCGCAGGGTGTCTTCGCCGATCCAACCCTGATGGTAAGCGATTTCCTCCAGACAGGCGATTTTCAGGCCCTGGCGTTTCTCGATCGTCTCGACAAAGGTGCCCGCCGCCAGCAGGTCGGCGTGCGTGCCCGAGTCCAGCCAGGCCGTGCCCCGCCCGAGCTGTTCGACGTGCAGCTCGCCCGCCGCCAGGTAAAGCCGGTTCAGGTCCGTGATCTCCAGTTCCCCCCGGGCCGAGGGCTGGAGCGTCTGCGCCAGCGCCACCGCCTGATCGTCATAAAAGTACAGCCCCGGCACCGCGAAGTTCGAGCGCGGTCTCGCCGGTTTTTCCTCCAGCGAGCGCACTTCGCCGCCGGGCCCCAACTCCACCACGCCGTAAGCCCGCGGGTCGGCCACTCGAGTGGCGAAGATCGTCGCCCCCGCCGTCCGCGCCGCCGCCCGCCGGACGATCCCGATCAGGTCGTGGCCGTAAAACAGGTTGTCCCCCAGCACCAGAGCCGAAGGCGCCCCGGCCAGAAAGTCCGCCCCGATAAGAAACGCCTCGGCCAGCCCACCCGGCTCGGTCTGCTCAGCGTAGGAGAGGCTCAGCCCGAACGCCGCCCCGTCCCCCAGCAGCCGCTCGAACAGCGGGCGGTCCTGCGGGGTGGTGATGACGAGGATCTCCCGGATGCCCGCGAACATCAGCACCGACAGCGGGTAGTAGATCATCGGCTTGTCGTGGACGGGCTGGAGCTGCTTGCTCACGGCCAGGGTCAGCGGGTACAGCCGCGTCCCCTCGCCTCCGGCCAGCACGATGCCTTTTCTCGCTTTCATGGGTGGATCACCATCCAGACTCGCGCATCCGCCGCCCTTTCACAACAGAAAATGATTCCATTGCCCCCCGCCGAAACGCACAGTTTTTAAACGTTTGTTTTTTTAACCACGGATGACACGGATGGACACGGATCGGAGGGAAATCATCGGCAGATGAAAAACGCAGCCCTTTGCTCTCTCTTCTTCTCCTCTTTGCGCCTTTGTGTCTTTGTGGTTAATATAAACCTCCTCCCTCAGCCTCAGCCCCGGCCCCGCCGCGTCAGCGGATCGCCCCGCGCCAGCAGCGCTTCCCACCATGGGCGGTTGTCCAGGTACCAGCGGACGGTCTTGCCCAGGCCGCTCTCGAGGCTCTCCTGCGGACGCCAGCCCAACTCGGCGGCGGCTTTGGCCGAGTCCATGGCATAACGCAGGTCGTGGCCGGGCCGGTCCTCGACCAAGGTCACCAGCCGCCCGTAGGGCTGGCCGTCCGCCGCCGGACACAGCTCGTCCAGCAACGCGCACAGCTGCCGCACAAGATCGATATTCCGGCACTCGGCCCCGCCGCCGAGGTTGTAGGTCTCGCCCACGCGCCCACGCTCCAGCACCGCGCACAGCGCCGCGGCGTGGTCGCCGACGTAGAGCCAGTCGCGGACGTTTTCCCCCGTCCCGTACACCGGGATCGGCTCGCCGCGGAGGGCCTTGAGCAGGGTCAGCGGGATGAGTTTTTCGGGGAACTGATAGGGGCCGTAGTTGTTCGAGCAGTTGGTCACGATGACCGGCAGGCCGTAGGTGGCGTGCCAGGCACGGGCGAGGTGGTCCGAAGCGGCCTTGCTCGCGGCATAGGGCGAGCGCGGCGCGTAGGGCGAGCTTTCCGTAAAAGCCGCCTCCTGCGCCCCGAGCGAGCCGTACACCTCGTCGGTCGAGACGTGGACGAAGCGAAACCGCTCCCGCTCTTCTGCGGCCAACGTCTCAAAATACGCCCGCGCCTGCTGAAGCAGTTCGCCGGTGCCGACGATGTTCGTCTGGATAAAAGCGCCCGGCCCGTCGATGGAGCGGTCCACATGCGACTCCGCCGCCAGGTGGATGACCGCGTCGGGCTTTTCCTGCGCGAAAATCGCCGCCAGAGCCCCGCCGTCGGCGATATCGGCCCGCACCCAGCGGTAGCGGTCGGCGGCGTTGACCAGTTTCGGGGCCGGTTCGGAGCCCGCGTAGGTGAGCTTGTCTACGTTAACGACGCGGTGCGCCGTCCGCTCCAGAAAGTAGCGAACCAGGTTGGTGCCGATGAAACCGCAACCGCCGGTGATGAGGATCGTCATGGGAGCAAAGCGAGGCAGACGCGCGGGCTGGGGCTCAGGTAAACCCGTTGCGGGCGTCTATTCACGGGGACTGGCATAGAACACAATCTCGTCGAGGTCAACCCAGTCGCCCGGGCCCTGCTGCTCGATGACGAGGCGGATTTCCGCCTGCGCAGTCTCTGGAGTGGTTTCCGCCACCACCGTCAGCGGCAGCCAGCCGTACTCGCCGGGGGGCAGGGCATCGAGCTGCAAGCGTCCCAGCACCGAGCCGTCCGCCGCGCGCAGGCGAAGGATGGCATAAGCCTGCGCGTCGCCACTCAGCCGCCCCCGCGCCCAGACCCGCAGAGTCAGACGCTCGCCGGGCCGGACCGGCACGCGGCGGTCCATTTCAAAATACGTGCTGCCCGCCACCCGCAATCCGGAGCCATCACGGCCCACTTGAGCCGATTGCTCCAGCCGCATGGCCTCGGTATGGCCCATGAAAAAGTTCCACTGTCCTTCGCCGACGCCTTTCAGGTTCACCCCCGGCTGCGTCTGCGCCGTGGCGACCTCGTCCCCGAAAATGGGCTGGTCGAACCTCTCGCGCACGAGCGGCTCGCCTGAGGGCAGGGCCATGCCGCGGTTAACCGGGCTGGCGCGCAGGAGCAGAAGCACCGAGGACATAGCCCGCCAGCGCCCGGTCACGGCAGGCTCCAGGGCGGCCTGGGCAGCCAGCCACTCGGCCGCGTCCGCCGAGGACAATCTCGGCTGGGCAGCCAGTCGGGCCCAAGTCTGGTAGGTTTCCACCATCCGCACGGTAAAGGCGAAACTGTCCGCCACCCGCTGCACGCGCCGGCGGATCAGGTCGCTGTCAGCCTGAGCCTTGGCCTCGTCGAGCAGCTCGGTCAGCTCGTCGCACAGCTCCAGCGGGAAAAGCGTGGCCTGCGAGGGGGCGGTGTAGTACTTGAGCCAGCGCCCGGGCGGAGGCTGGTCCATCCAGGCCTGCTCGCAGCGGTCGAAAAAGCGCCGCATGGGCCCGGCGGCGGCCCCGTAACAGCGGGTAAAGTACATATCCAGCAAGGCGTCGGGGTCCTGGTCCACGTCCCAAAGCAGTTGGGCCGCCAGCCAGACCTTTGGGTCGTCGAGGCCGGGGTTGCGCACCCCTTCGGCGAAAAACGAACGCACGCCCTCGGCGTAAAGGTACGGCAGGGACTCCCCGATGATCGTCGGGTAATAGCGCGGAATGAAGTACGGCACCCCCTCGTAGTAGTCCCAGGTCCCGAGCTTGTTGACCCCGGTGCGGGCCCAGCGGCGGATCAGCTCACGGTCCTCGGCGCGGTACTCCGGGTCGAACCACTGGGCGCGGTCGGAGGTCAGCCACGGCATGATCTGCGGGTGCAGCGCAAAGGTGGGCGCGTCCTCGGCGGTGAGGTAGGCCAGCTGGGTCAGGAGCTTCAGGAGCTTGTCCCCGCCCGGCCCGGCGGTCTGTTCGTCCTCAAAGAGCCGCTCGGCCACGGCGTTACTGAAGGTAAAGACCAGATCGCTGTAGTCGGGAGAGCCCCGGAAGTAGCGGAAGGGCTCGACGAGCGCCCGCGTCTGCGGGCCGGTGTCAAAAAGCGAGCTGTCGGTCGTGCCCAGCGAGGCGCTCGGCTCATCTGGATGTTCCTGGAAATACGCCCGAACCCGCTCGGCGATGTAGGCCGCGTAGCCGGGGTCGGCCAGGTTGGGCTGCGGACCGCGCCCGGTCAGGCGCGTGCGCTTGACACCGCCGATGGTGGACTGCCAGGCGGGATTCTCCGCGAACACTTCCGGCTCACTCAGTTTGTGCAAGGCATGGTTATACGAATACCGCCCGCCCAGGCCGTTACGCAGGGCCCACGCCTCCTGTTCCGGAGTCAGCGCATGGCCCACCCGGCGCTCCTCGAATGACGGCTCCACCGTCCCGCTCAGCTCCGGCAGCAGCGCCGCCCGCCCGGCAGGCAGGTCCACGCCATCCTCGCCCGGAAAAAGCCACTGCACCCCGTAGTGCTCGCGCAGCACCCAGGCTGCCCCGTAGTAAGTCCCGCGCGGGCTTGCCCCAACAATGGCCAGCCACTCGTTGCCCGCCTCGGGGCTGCGCCTAACAGGGGCTGCCGGGAAGCGCCGCGGCCCCACCCGCGGACGCCAGGCGTGGTGACGGATCAGCCGAAAACCGTCCGGGTCAAGGGCTTCCCCGCCGCAGGCTTCGTCGCGGCGGCCATAGCCCGCCCCCTCCAGCCCGACAAAGAGTCGCGGTCCGGTCGCGGGAGCTTCGGCGGCGCTGACAAGTTCGACGTGCCCCGGGTAAAGCTCTCCCAAGGTGTCGGCCAGCAGCGCTGCCGCTTCGCTCACCAACTCCGGCGCGGTCTCGAGCTCAACGATGACCAACTGCTCCCCCGCCTCGCCACGGCCCGCCAACGGCGCCCCCAGCAGGAGGCTGGCCGCAAACAGACTGGATAAGTGGGACCGCAAGGGCATCGGGAAGAATTCGGACGGAGAAAAACGGGGCAGTGCTGCCACGTTATATACATGCCATAGAAATGCAGAAGACATACATTGTTCATGGATGTTCAAGGTTCTTCTTACCAACGCGGTGAAGCTACAGTTATAGTGGCAATCGTTGCCGCTTGGTTGATCCATTGGTGAACGTAGACAACAGACGTAAATTTCCTCAAAAAGTTAGACCACCTCCACTCCCAGGTAAAAAGAAGCCGCCTTGTGCGGCTTCTTTTTAATACCCCCTCCGACTTGAGGCTGGGGGAGGAGGAGAAGGGTAAACCGCCCGTAGGCACGTTGTCCCCATTCACACCTTCAGTTGAGCCCGACTTGATGATCGAGGAGGTAATAGAGCTTCTCGGTTCTGGTGGGCAGGAGGTTGAGGTTTCCTTTGAGGGCTTCGGTGAAGGCGTTCTGGAGGGACCAGAGGGTGCGATCACGGAAGCAGGGGTGGGCGGGGTGGCGCCACTCCTGGAGAACCCGGGGGATGTGTTGGTTGGAGCAGACGCCTGCATCCACGGCGCGGATGATGAGGTCGTGGGCACGGGTGTCGCGCAGGCGGGTTTGTTTGTAGGTTTCGATGCGACGGTCCTGCTCGTCGAAGCGTGAGACGAGGCGCTGGACGGCGTTACCGGCCAGAGTGTCGAGATCGCGCAGGATGAAGCGGGTGTGTTTGCGGGCGAGCTTGATCTCGCCGGTGAAGGCGAGGTTCGAGCAGACCAAGACCTGGGTGCCGGCGACGATGCCGGCGGGGAAGGTCTTGTCGTGGGAGTTGCGGATGCCGACGACCCAGCGGTAGTCGCGCCCGGCGTCGTCGGTGCCTATTTCCAACAAGCCGAAGAAGCGGTTGGCTTCCCGGTTGAGGGCGTAGGCAGAGTTGACGATGCGCAGGCCGCGTGCGAGCAGGGCGACTTCGACCGCGTTGAGCACTGTGAGGTGCGGGACGGGTTGCCAGGTGCGGGTGGAAGGAGGCGTGGGGGCCTCCGCGATCCGGCTGCGGGTGGCGGCTTGGGCGCCGCAATGCAGCAGGAGGTTGCACCGGGTTTTCGGAGTGATCGTCGGTGCGGATGGTTCGAGCAGGGTGTTGATCATGGTTTCAGTTTCCTTTCGGTTGGTGATTGTGGTTTGGGTTGAGGGTTGGTGGGGGATTGTTTGGGGAAAGCAAAAGCCCCGCGCCGGAGAGACCGACGCGGGGCTGTAGTGGTTTTCGGATACGATCCCTACCGCTCAGCGGTAGGGGTGTTCGCGCTCCGGGTACTCGGGGACGAAGGGCGAGCGCCGCACCGCCCCCACGGCGTAGCCGATGGAGCCGATGAGGATGGCCACGGAGATGACCAGGAAGGGACTGAGGGTCTCCTTGGCCTCATCGACGGCCCCGACGGCCAGCGGGCCGATCAGGGTGCCGAGGGTGTAGCAGCTCAGTCCGACGAGCAGCAGTCGCAGGATCAGGTTCACGGGTGTCCTTGTGTTTGAGTTGTTTCAGTTTAGCCTGGGTGATGAGGCTCGCTCCCCAGATCAGGGAGCAGAGCACCGACGAGCCCCCGAGGACTCTCAAGGCCCCGGCGAGGGGGCCGAAGTCCACCGGGGGCGGCGGTGAGGGCGGCGGCGTGCCCCGGCAGGCGACCGCCACCCCCACGGTGAGCAGGGCGAGGATGAGGTTAGGCCACATCGCAAGCCCCCCTCCAGCGGGCGCAAGGCCCGCGGTACGGGCACCAGCCGCAGTGCATGCCCGGCTGCGGGTGCCAGCGCTCGTGATAGACCCCGTCCACCATGGCCTGGGCCATGCTCCAGAAGCGTTCCCGGGCCGCGAGGTCGGCGGGCGGGAGGCGATGGACGATGACCTTCGGCGTCTTTGTCTTGACGAGGAAGACAAGCTCGCGGGCCGAGACCGGCTGGCCGGTGGCGGCCTCGATGAGCAACTGGTACGCGCACAGTTGCGCCTCGTGCAGGAAGGCCTCCAGCTCGACATTGGGCGTCGCGTTGACCGTCTTGAAGTCGCACACGACAGGGCCGCCCTCGGCGGGCAGGACCAGGTCCACGTAGCCCAGCAGCGGCGAGGGCAGCTCCGGGAAGTCCTCCTGGAGCTTGACCTCGACCCCGAGGGGCTTGGCCGCGGTTTGGGCGTGGTCGCTCTCGCAGTAGGCCCGCAGGAGCGACTCGCCCTTGGCCAGGGTGATTTCACGCTCCCCTTCGGCGAAGGGGACGGGGGCCTCTTGCTCCTGGGCGGCGAAGGCCGCTGTGTAGTGGTTAACCACTACGTCGGGCGAGGTGTCCCCGCCCCTCCAACGGGCCAGCCAGTAGGCCTGGATGCCCGCGTGGACGGCCTTGCCCAGGTGCAGGCTGACGCTCCCCGGCTCCGGCAGACCCAGCACGCGCTTGAAGTAGAAGCGCAGGGAGCATTGCAGGTAGTCGCGGATGGCCGAGGGGCTGACATGGTGGAGCGCCCCGTCGCTGCTGCGCAGCGGGAAGGCCACCAGGTCTCCCGGCGGGTTGTTGTCGGGATCGGCGGGGCGGATCATGGCACCCTCCCGGCTGGGGCCGTGCGGCGGGCACCGTCCCGGCGCGGCGGGCGCGAGGACGTGCCCTTGCCCCCGTAGCGCTCCAGCAGCTCGTCGATCAGCCCGGAGGCTTCGAGCTTGTTGAGGGCGCGCACGCCCTTGCCGAAGCGTTCGCGGGCCAGCTCGTCCACCTCGCGCCGGTCGAGGGTGTTTTCCTCCACGATCTTGAGGATGAGCCCGCGCTGTTTGTCCGAGCAGGCCCAGGCGTCGGTCCCGTCGGGCTCCGCCTCGCTGGCGGCGGTAGGTGTCCGGTGTCGGGTGAACCCGGTGTTCGTGGCAGCACCGGGTTGCGGCTGTCCGCCTTGCGGCAGCCAGCCGGTTTGTTGGAGTTCGCGGTCCACCGAGGATTGGAGCAGGCGGTACACCCGCTCCGACTCCTCCGGGACCTGGTTGATGTCGCCCAGCTCCGCCCGGATCGTCACCCCGTACTGGTGCGACGAATACCCCGGCAGCCCGAGCTTCTTGCAATAGTTGGCCTCCAGCACGATTGCCATGAGGGCCTCCTTTCTGGTTCATCGACCCGTCCAGATACAACAAGACCCGGCCTGCGGTCGATCCACGCCGGGTCTCAGATAACGGAACCCTCCGCTATCAAAGGTATATAACGCAGAAACAGGGCGAGTTGCCGGGGGAGGGGTGGAGGAGCTAGCCGATGCCGCCTCGCCGAGCAGCGTAGCTAGGGCGTGTTCAGATAGAACATTAAGGTGTTACTCGCTTGAAACCATCGAAGCGAAATTGTTTTGGGGCTATAAATATTCACAAAACCTAGAGTATTTCAAATAAAGCTATAGCTATTTAATGGGGTATCTGTTAGAGAGTAGTGATGAAAACGCTATCGTTGGATTTGAGACGGCGGATCGTGGAGAGCTACGATGAAGGCAAGTGCACGCAGGCCGAGGTGGCTCAGCGTTTCCGGGTGTCGTTGGGGATGGTGAAGAAGCTGATCCAGCAAAGGCGCCGGACTGGCCAGATCGAAGCGCGCCATCGGTTTTCTGGCCGCAAGGCTCGCTTGTTGCCTGATCATGGGCAGGAACTAAAGGCACTAGTGGGGCAGCATCCGGACTTGACGCTGGCCGAAATCAAGGAGCGTCTGGACTTAGGCTATACGGTCGGAGCGATCCATTGGGCCCTGGACCAGTTGGGTCTGACATATAAAAAAAGACGCTCCATGCCTCCGAGCAAAACCGCCCCGAGATCGCGCAAGCCCGCCGCCGCTGGAAGCGCAGCCAAGGCGGCCTCGACCCGGCGGCCAAGACTAACCTGACCCGGTTACGGGGTCGCGCCCCTCGGGGCCAACGTCTGCTCTGCCATGCTCCGCATGGGCACTGGCATACCACCACGATGATCTCCTCGGTGCGCCTAGACGGCACCACCGCCTGCATGACTGTTGAGGGCGCAGCTAACACCGAGGTCTTTTCAAGCCTATGTGCTCCAGATCCTCGTCCCCTCCCTGCGTCCCGGAGACATCGTCATCATGGACAACTTGCGCGCCCATAAAAACGAGGACACCCTCAATCTGATCCGACAGGCAAAGGCCCAAGTCCGCTCTCCGGACCTCAATCCCATCGAAATGATGTGGAGCAAGCTCAAGGCAATCCTGCGAAAGTTCCAGGCACGAAACTATCCCCATTTACTCGACGCCATCGCTAACGCATTGGCGGACGTATCCACCAACGATGTCCGGGGCTGGTTTACCCATTTCGGATACAGTTTTATTTGAAACACTCTAGCTCAACAGGTCGTGCATGCGCAGGATACCCGCGACGCGGCCCTCGGCATCGACCACCGGCACGACATAAATTTTGTGCCGCTCCATCAGGTCCATGATCTCGCCCACGGCGGTGTCCGGGCGGACGGTTTTGGGCCCGGCGGTCATGAGGACGCCGGCCTTGGCCGGGCCGCGCCCACCAGGCAGCATGGCGCGGCGGATGTCGCCGTCGGTGATGATGCCCAGCAACTTTTCCACCTCGTCCACGACGAAGACAGCGCCGAGGTTGGGCCGGTTCATCTCTGCGATCAGTTGCTCGAAGCTCGCCTCCGGCCCGACCATGGGGAGGGTCTCCCCGGTCAGCATGACGTCCGAGGCGGTCAGCAGCAGGCGGCGGCCCAGCGTGCCACCGGGATGGAAGAGCGCGAACTGCTCCGGCTGGAAGTGGCGGGCGTTCATCATGGCCACGGCAAGGGCGTCGCCGATGACCTGGGCCACGGTGGCGCTGGTCATCGGGGCCAGGTTGAGCGGGCAGGCCTCTCGCTCGATGGAGGCATCCAGAACCAGGTCGCAACGTTCGGCCAGCCGGGTGTTGGTCTTGCCGAAAATGCCCAATACCTGCGCGCCGATCCGCTTGATCGAGGGGAGCATCTTGATCATCTCGACTGTCTCGGCGCTGTTGGAAACCATCAGCACGACGTCGCCAGGGGCCACTACCCCGAGGTCGCCATGGAGCGCCTCCGCCGCGCTGATATAAACTGCGGATGTGCCCGTGCTGGCGAAGGTGGCAGCGATCTTGTGGGCGACGATGCCGGACTTGCCGATACCGGTCAGCACGACCTTCCCGCGCACCGCCAGCAGGGCCTCGACAAAGCGGTCGAAAGTGGGCCGGATGCGCTCCAGCGTTTCAGCCAGGGCCTGACGGTCCCGGTCGAAGACATCGCGGGCGGATGAAAAATGGTCGGTCATGAAAAAACTCCTCAGCTAAGGTTACGGACGGCGGACCAGACGCGCAGACACGCCTCCACCAGCGCGGGGAACTGCGTCAGCGGGATCTGGTTGGGCCCGTCGGAGATGGCCTTGTCCGGGTCCGGATGGGTTTCAAAAAACAGGCCGTCAGCCCCGGCGGCAAGCGCCGCGCGAGCCAGGGCGGGCACGAACTCGCGCTGGCCGGTGGTCTTGCCACCGCCCGCACCGGGCAGCTGCACGCTGTGGGTGGCGTCGAAAACGGTTGGGTGCCCGTAACCCTTCATGATGGAAAACGAGCGCATGTCCACCACGAGGTTCTGGTAGCCGAAGGTCGAGCCGCGCTCGGTCTGCCAGAGCTCGGCGGCCCCGGCGCCCTCCAGCTTGTCCACCACGAAGCGCATCTCCGTCGGCGAAAGGAACTGCCCTTTCTTCACGTTGACGACGCGGCCTGTCGCAGCGGCGGCCACCAGCAAGTCCGTCTGGCGGCACAGGAACGCGGGCACCTGGAGCACATCGCAGACCTCGCCCACCGGCGCGGCCTGCTCGGGCAGGTGAAAGTCCGTCGTCACCGGCAGACCGGTCTCTGCCTTGACCTTGGTCAGCAGGGCAAGGCCCTCGTCCATGCCGGGCCCGCGGTCGCTGCCGAGGGAGGTACGATTGGCCTTGTCAAAAGAGCCCTTGAAAACCGGGTTCAGCTCCGGATGCTTGGCCGCCACGGCGACCAGTTGCTCCGCCACGGCGAAGGTGACCCGTTCGTTTTCCAGCGAGCAAGGTCCGGCGATCAAAAGCAGGCGTTCGGGATCGTAAAGCATAATCAGGCGGTTTCGGTGTTGTCGTCGGGCTGGCGGAGACAGGGGGCGAGCTTCATCCAGGTCACCCCAAGCGCGACGATCAGGCTGACCAGAATCAGCACGGTGGGGTTGCTCAAGTTGAACTCAAAACTCGCGTGCGCCAGGGCGACTATCCCCCCGACAAAAAGCATGACGTGCTCGCTGTCGAGCGCCCGGATATAGTAAATAGCCAGGCCGATCCAGCTCAGCGTCAGTCCCGCCAGCAGCGCGCCGCCCGCCACCCCGAGCTCTGTCAGATACTGCAAGAGGTCGCTGTGGGCGTACTTGATGGAGTAATAAACGTAGAACGGTGGGCTTCGCTTCGGGACGATATAGGTGCGCCAAAGCTGCTCATACTCGGGCTTGAGCTGATAATTGCGGAACGCCCAGCGGTACGAGCCGCCCCCCCACCCCAACCAGGGATGCTCTTTGTACATATCGTATGTCGCTTTCCAAATCATCACGCGCAGGTCGGAGGACTTATCTCCCGCCAGCTTACCCTCCTCTCCCACAAACTCCTCAAAACGCCCCTTGACGCTCTCAACATCGACGAATCGCATCATTGCAAGATACCCCACCCCACACAGAACCAGCCCGAGCACACCGGCTTCCAACGCCACTCGCAGAGAGCGGCTGCGCAACACCGACAGAAGGTACAGAAGAGCGAAGACTCCCAGCAACACCCCCCCCATCAGGATGCCTCCACGTGAGCTGGACGCGAACAAGGCCACACTGATCGTCAGCGCCAATAACAAAAGCATAATACCCGGGTGCGACCGCTGCATCCGTCGTCGCGCGCGCCCCTGATAATAAAAGAAGAGCGACAAACACACCCCCAGGGTCGGATACAGGTAGGCCGCCGCATGGTTACGGTAGTAAAAGGAACTGAAAGGCAGCACGTGCTTGGGGATCTCGAAATTCCACAGCAGCAACTCCGCTCCGGTCAGCTGCTGCGCCAGCCCGACCAGTCCCAATGCCGCCCCATTCAGGCCGATAATCCACAGCAGGATGACGACCGAACGCCGGTTGCTCAGCCCGATCCACGCCGTCCACATAGCAAGCAGCGGCATGGCCCAGAGCATGAGCGAACGCCACGCGTTCATGTACCGGAAGGGTGCCTCCACGCTGGTCGGCAGCCAGTCGATGTGCTTCACGGGTACCATCATCCACGTCCCCTCCCGGATCACCCAGTCGGGGATGTCCTTGTGAACGACCTTCAAGGAGGGATTCAGGGCCTGAATAAATATATATACCAGCAGCGCCAGCCCCAGCCAGAAGACCGGGAAGCGCAGCAACTTCCCCAGCAGCCGGCGCGGAATCTCGTCTCGCCCGTGCGCGGGGATGAACAGCTGGAGAAACGTCAGCAGGCTGATCGCAAAGAGCGCGATCTGCGGCCACATTTTCATGCTGCCCAGCATCCACGGCCCCACCGTGACCAGCAACGCCAGCCCGGCGATGGTGCGCCATTCGCGCCCCGGGATCGGGGTCGATGGTCGGCGACGGCTGCCCTGGGAACGGCGGCGGAAGGCCTCGACCGGGTCCGCGGAATGTCTCTGAGTTTCGCTCACGACTACAACGCGCTAAGCATGAATCGCCGCCGTGTCCATCACGGAAGCGGCGCGGTCCAGTCCTCCGCCTCGACCATTTCCAGCCACTGGTGCAGGATAAAGGTGTGAACCTCCTGGATGCGAGCCGTCACCCGTGAGGGCACGAGCACGGCGTGATCGACGAGGGCGCGGGCCTTGCCGCCGCTCCCGCCGGAGACGAGGATGCTCGTCACCCCGCGCGCCCGGCAGACCTCGAAGGCCCGCAGCAGGTTGGCGGAGTTGCCGCTCGTGGTGAAGCCGACAAAGACATCGCCCGGTCGCCCCAGGCCCTCGATCTGGCGGGAAAAAACCGCCTCGAAGCCGTAGTCGTTGGCTATGCAGGTCAGGACGGTCGCGTCCACGCTCAGGCACAGGCCCGCCAGCGAGGGGCGGTCGCCCTTGTAGCGGCCCGAAAACTCCTCGGCCAGGTGGAGGGCGTCGGCGGCGCTGCCGCCGTTACCGGCGGAGAGGATTTTCCCCCCCTTGCGCAGGCACTCGATGATGACCCGGCCCGTTTCCTCCACCCGCTCGATTTCCGGGGCGAAGGCGTCCAGCGTCTCGATCAGCTCCTGCCGGGCGGCTTCAATCTTATCCTTCATAGTCGAGAATCTCCTGCGGGCTGACGGTGGCGGTGCCGAGCTTGCCGATGGCGATCCCGGCGGCGCGGTTGGCCAAATGGGCGGCCTCCTCGACGGAAGCCCCCGCGGCCATGGCCAGGGTTAAAGTGGCGATAACGGTGTCCCCCGCCCCCGAAACATCGAAGACCTCGCGGGCCACGGTCGGGATGCGGTGGGCGATCTTGCCCTCGTCGCACACGAGCATCCCGTCGGCCCCGAGGGTGACGACCAGGTGCCGCGGCGCGTAGTTCTCCGAAATGCCCCGGACGACCTCGGCCTCCGGAAAGGGGTCGTTGGGCTCGATGCTC
Source organism: Verrucomicrobiota bacterium JB024 (assembly GCA_030673825.1). Taxonomy (GTDB): domain Bacteria; phylum Verrucomicrobiota; class Verrucomicrobiia; order Opitutales; family Cerasicoccaceae; genus Ruficoccus. The sequence continues at coordinate 64,694 of JAUTCS010000145.1, forward strand.
AGGCCCGCCATCTGGAGCGACTCGTCCCGGTTGGGCGTGATCAGGTCCATGCCCTTGACGTTGAGCTTGCGTTTGGGTTTGGGATCGACGGCGATCAGGCAGCCGGTGGACTCGCGGCACGCGATCAGCCGCGCCAGCAGCTTCTCCGTGACCACGCCCTTGGCGTAGTCGGAGACGATGACGGCCTTGGCCGCGGCCATCTTCTTGGCCAGCATGTCCAGGCACGCCTCGCTATCGAAGGCGTACACCTCGCGGTGCGCCTCCCGGTCGATCCGGCAAAGCTGCTGCTGGCGGACCATGACTCGGGTCTTTTCGATGGTGGGCTTGTCCTCGGAGCGCCACTGCTGCGAGTACACGATGTCATTCGCCGCAAGGACGCCAGCCAGCACGTCGCCGGGGATGTCCCGGCCCGTCCAGCCAAACAGCTCCACCGGCGCGCCGAGGGCGGCAAGGTTCATGGCGACATTGGCGGCCCCTCCGGCGGTGTAGGTGTCGCGCACCTGGGCCACGACGGGCACCGGCGCCTCCGGGGAGATGCGCGTGGCGTCGCCCCACAGGTAGTGGTCGAGCATGAGGTCGCCCACCACCAACACCGGGGTTTCCTTAAAATGTTCCAACAGCTCCTGGCTGGTCATGCGGTATCTTTCCCTGAGCAAAACACGTTTGGCAATGTTTTCCTACCCCGCCGCGCCCGACACCGGGGCCAACCACCGCAGCCGGGCACACCGACAGGCGGCCCTAACGCTTGCCGCCCTGGCCGATGCCGTGCGCCTCGAACCCGATTTCGCGCAACTTTGCCAGATTCAGGATGTTACGGCCGTCGAAGACGAAGGCAGGCTTGAGCATTTCCTTGTAAATACGCTCCCAGTCCAGCTCCTTGAAGCTGTCCCACTCGGTCAGGATGGCCACGGCGTGCGCCCCGCGGATGGCCGCGTAGGGGTCGCCGCAGATTTCCACGCGCGGGTCTTCCTCATCTAGCCCCAGGTCACGGCGGACGGTGGCGGGCTCGACCTTCGGGTCGAAAATGGCGAGATTGGCCTGCTCCTCCATGAGGTCGCGGCAGACGTAAATGGCCGGGGACTCGCGGGTGTCGTTGGTGTCCTTCTTGAAGGCGAAACCGAGGACGGCGATCTTCTTGCCCGAGACGGTGTTAAAGAGCGTGCTGACGATCCGGTCCACGAAGCGGCGCTTCTGGTGGTCGTTCATGGCGATGACCTGCTCCCAGTACTTGGCCACGTCGGGCAGCCCGAAGTGCTCGCACAGGTACACCAGGTTGAGGATGTCCTTCTGGAAGCACGAGCCGCCAAAGCCGACCGAGCTGCGTAAAAACTTCGGGCCGATGCGCGAATCGCACCCAATGGCGTGGGCGACCTCGTCCACGTTTGCCCCCGTCACCTCGCACAGGGCCGAAATGGCGTTGATGGAGGAGATACGCTGGGCCAGGAAGGCGTTGGCGGTCAGCTTGGAAAGCTCGGACGACCACACATTCGTGGTCAAAATCCGCTCGCGGGGCACCCAGTGGGCGTAGACATCTACCAGCGCCTGCACGGCCTTGTCACCCTCGGCAGACTCCTCGCCCCCGATGAGCACGCGGTCCGGGGCCATCAGGTCCTCGACGGCGGTCCCTTCGGCGAGAAACTCGGGATTCGAAATGACCTGGAAGTTCAGGTCCTTGCCCGAACCGGCCAGGATGCGTCGGATCGACTCGGCGGTGCGCACGGGCAGGGTGGATTTTTCCACCACGATCTTGTCCGACTCGGCCACCTCGGCGATGCGCCGGGCGCACAGCTCCACGTACTTTAGGTCTGCCGCACGGCCCGCCCCGACCCCGTAGGTCTTCGTCGGCGTGTTCACGGACATGAAGATGATGTCCGCCTCGCGGATGCCCTTGTCCACGTCGGTGCTGAAAAACAAATTCCGCCCGCGGGCTTCCTTCACGACCTCGTCCAGGCCGGGCTCGAACACGGGCAGCTTGTCGGAGTTCCACGCATCAACGCGGGCCTGATTGATGTCAACGACGGTGACCGGGATCTCCGGGCATTGCTTGGCGATCATGGCCATGGTGGGGCCTCCCACATAGCCGGCTCCGATACAGCAAATCTTCATATCTGGTCGAGTTTAGAGGATTGGGGCAAAGCAGAGATGCTCCCCAAATCGGCCATTTTGACAACTCTTTAATCCGCACGTCCCGGCAACGAAACCGTCACACCGGGCACGCAGGTATGCCGGGATTCCAGGATTGCCAAGCGCGGGGCGGCCCCTTGAGATCGCCGCTGATGCCGCTCGCGCCCGACATCTCGGTCATCATCCTCACGCTCAACGAGGAGCGCGACCTGCCCGGCTGCCTGACCTCGCTGGCGTGGTGCGACGACATCCACGTGGTGGACTCGGGCAGCACCGACCGCACCGCCGAGCTAGCCACCGCCGCCGGGGCCACCGTCTCCGTCAACCCGTTCCAGTCCTTCGGCCAGCAGCGCAACTGGGCACTCGACCACTGCCCGGTCAGGCACGGGTGGATTCTCTTTCTCGACGCCGACGAGCGCGTCACCCCCGCCCTCCTGGCCGAACTGACCGACAAGACCGCCCACGCCCCGGCCCCCCTCGCGGGCTACTACTGCTGTTGGGCCCTCATGCTGGGCCAGCGCTGGCTCAAGCGCGCCGACAACTTCCCCAAGTGGCAGTTCCGGCTCATGCGCAAGGGACGGGCGCGTTTCACCGACTTCGGCCACGGCCAGAAGGAGGACCAGGTGGACGGCGAGATCGGCTATATCAAGGAACCCTACCTGCACTACGCCTTCGGTGGCGGCTGGGAGGTCTGGGAACGTCGTCACCGCAAGTACGCCGCCCAGGAGGCCCGCGCCCGCCTCACCTCCGACGTGCCGCTCACGCAGGCTTTTTCCCGCCACGCCTCCAAGCGCAACCCGGCGATCAAGAAGCTCGTCAGCCGCCTGCCCGGCTGGCCGCTCTTCCGGTTCTTCTATACCTACATCCTGCGCGGGGGCTTCCTCGAAGGCCCCGAAGCCTGGCAGTACTGCCGCCGCCTCGCCTGGTACGAAAGCCTTATCCAACAGGAAATGCGCCGCCTGCGCCAAGAGAACGCCACGACTTGATTCTCTCTTCTCTCACCAAGGCACCAAGTACACAAAGGACGCAGCTTTGGTTCTGCGACTGTTTTTCCCTCTTTCCCTGTGTTCTCCGCGTCCTCTGTGTGAGGAAATAGATTTCACACAGAGCGCACGGAGGGCACAGAGAAAAAGACCGAAGAGGGCCGATCGGCTTTCCCACCTTTGTGTGCTTTGTGCCTTTGTGAGAGAAAATCCATGGGAATACAGCGCACAGAAAGCTTTCCCCTCCCCCCGCATCTCCAACACCCATATTTTTCTTTATTTCATAAAAAAATGAATCTATAGAAATATCTAAATCATGCAGAAAGAGACCGCCACCGTCACCCTCGAAGAGTGGGAGATCGAGCTGCTGAACGTCTTTGTCGGGCTGTTCGACACCTTCGGCGTGCCCAAGTCCGTCGCGCAGATCTACGGGGTGCTCTTCTGCGCGGACGGGCCGCTCTCGCAGGAGGAGATCGGCCAAAAGCTCCAGATCAGCGCCGGATCGGCCTCGCAGGGGCTGCGTCTGCTGGTGGAGCTGGGCGCGGCGCACAAGCAGTCCGTCCCCGGCCAGCGCGGTAACCAGTTCACCGCCGAGCGCTCCATGCGCCGCCTGCTCGGCTATTTCATCGACGCGAAGATGCGCCCCCGCATGCGCACTGGCAAGGAGCGCCTCGAAGCCCTCCGCGACCAGCTTCCCCCGGAAAACAAGCTCGCCCAGCAACGCCTCGAAAGCCTCCTGCAATGGCAGGACAAGGCGGGCAAACTCTTGCCGCTCATTTCCAAATTCCTCGGCTGAACCAGCCGCCTCACGCCACTTTCCACCCATTTTCCCATGGACAAGACCCAGCCCATTCTCGTCACCGGCGCCGCCGGTTTCATCGGCAGCAAGACCGCCGAGCTCCTGCTCGATGCCGGCCACAAAGTCGTCGGTATCGACAACCTCAACGACTACTACGACGTGCGCGTCAAGCAGTACCGCCTCGACCAGCTCCAGGGCCGCGAGGGCTTTACCTTCGCCCCGACGGACATCGAGGACTTGCCCTCGGTAAAAAAGCTTTTCGGCGAGCATAAATTCTCCGCCGTGATCAATCTGGCCGCCCGCGCCGGGGTCCGCTACAGCATGGAGAACCCGCACGTCTATATGACGACGAACGCCCACGGCACGCTCAACCTGCTCGAGTGCATGAAGGACCACGGCGTGAAAAAGTTCGTCCTGGCCTCGACCTCCTCGCTCTACGCGGGCCAGCCCATGCCCTTCGTCGAGACCCTCCCGGTTAACACGCCGATCTCACCCTACGCGGCTACGAAAAAGGCCGCCGAGGACATGGCCTACACCTACCACCACCTCTACGGGATCGACGTGACCGTGCTGCGCTATTTTACGGTCTTCGGCCCGGCGGGCCGCCCGGACATGTCCATCCTGCGCTTCATCAAGTGGATCGACGAGGGCACCCCGATCGAGCTTTTCGGCGACGGCTCCCAGAGCCGCGACTTCACCTATGTGGACGACATCGCCCGCGGCACCATCGCAGCCCTTAAGCCCCTCGGCTACGAGATCATCAACCTCGGCGGCGGCAACAACCCCGTCTCGATCAACGCCATGATCGAATGCTTCGAACAGCACCTGGGCAAGAAAGCCGCCATCAACGCCAAACCCTTCCACAAGGCCGACATGAAGGAAACCTGGGCCAACATCGACAAGGCCAAATCCCTCCTCGGCTGGACCCCACAAATCGACCCCTTCGAGGGCTTCAAGCGCTCCGTCGAGTGGCACCTGCAAAACAAGGACTGGATCAAGGACATCCAGCTCTAACATCCCCATGAGCACCTCCCCCGAATCCACTCTCACCGTCACCCGCTCCCGCCTGGCAGGCGAAGTAACCATCAGCGGTGCCAAAAACAGTGCCCTGCGCCTGCTTGCCGCCTCACTGCTGACAGAGGACGACGTCAGCCTGTATAACTACCCGGCAGGCATCCTCGACGCCCAAGTCCACGTGCAGATGCTCGAAGCCCTCGGCAAGACATGCGCCGTGGATGGAGATTTTATCCGTATCGCAGAGCCGAGCTCCCTCAACCAGACTCTGAATTGGGAAGGCCGCTCGATCCGTAACACCCTCCTGATCCTCGGTGCACTCACCGCTCGCTTCGGGCGCGGCGCCGTTCCTCTCCCCGGCGGCTGTAAGCTGGGCGAGCGCAAATACGACATCCACGTCATGCTGCTGGAGGCCCTCGGTGCAACCGTCAGCGAAGAGGGCGACATGCTCGTGGCCGAGGCCAAAGACGGTCACCTCACCGGGGCGGACATCCACCTGCCCATCCGTTCCACCGGCGCGACGGAAAACAGCATCATCTGCGGCACCCTCGCCCGCGGCACCACCCGCGTGTGGAACCCCCACATCCGCCCCGAAATCCTCGACCTGATCGACCTGCTGCGCAAAATGGGCGCTAAGATCGAGGTCCGCGGCCAGGAGTCGATCATCATTCACGGGACGGACTCCCTCAAGGGCTGCGACCATACCGTCATCCCTGACAACGTCGAAGCCTTCACCTGGCTGATTGGCTCCGCCATCACCGGCGGCGACGTGCTCATGCACAACTTCCCCTTCGAGCACCTGGAGATCCCGCTCATCCACCTGCGCGAAAGCGGCGTGGAGGTCTTTCGACATGGCGAGACAGCCATCGTCCGCGGCAAGGAAGTTTACCCGGTAGAAATCAGCACCGGCCCTTATCCGGGCATCAACTCAGACATGCAACCGCTCTTCGCCGTACTCGGCGCAGTCGCTCAGGGCGAGACCCGCATCGTGGACCTGCGCTTCCCCGGTCGCTATGGCTATGCTGATGAGCTGGCGAAAATGGGCGTGCGCCACGAGGTCAAAGACAACCTCCTGCGCATCCACGGAGGCACCCCTCTGCATGGAGCCGACGTCACTGCCCTGGATCTGCGCGCCGGAGCCGCCCTCATGCTTGCCGGCATGATCGCCGACGGCGAAACCACCATCCACAACGCCTGGCAGATCGAACGCGGCTACTGCGGCCTAATGGCCAAGCTCGCCGCCCTCTCGATCAACGCCAGCCGCCAATCATGAAAGCATTCTACAGGAAGCTGCTTCGCTACCTCTTCGGTACGGACCTGCACATCATCGGGATGTACCGGCTCATGCACGCCTGCTACAAAAAACCCGTCCTGGGTCCGACGCTGGCCCAGGCCATCCGCTGCTTCATACGCATTTATGCCTCGTGCGATATCGCGCCCTCGGCCGTCATTGGGCGTAACCTTCGTCTGCCACACCCACTCTGTATCGTCATCGGCGACAAAGTCCAGATCGGCGACAATGTCATGATCTGGCAACAATGCACCTTGGGTAGCCATGGCCGCAAGGAACTGGAGTGTGATTACCCGGTGATCGAAGACGGCGTGCGCATCTATACCGGCGCCACGGTCATCGGCGGCATCCGCCTGGGTAAAGGATGCCGGATCGGTGCCCATGCCTTAGTCACGCATGACGTCCCGGCCGAAAAAACGGCCGTGGGAATTCCCGCGAAAATCATAGATTGATACCATGCACCGCCTTCAGCAGCAATTCCCCGCCATGGTGCGGCTCAATGAGCCGCTGGCACCCTACTCCTGGTGGAAAATCGGAGGTCCGGCGGAAGCGTTTGTCGAAGTCCAAAACAGCCAACAACTCGATCAAGTCCTGCGCACCCTTCGCCAGGATGCCCTCCCCTGGTGCCTGATAGGACGCGGGACAAACCTGCTTTTTGACGATGCCGGGTTTCGCGGCTGCGTCATTAAAATGGGCCCCGGGCTCTCGAAAATAAGCTTTAACGGCGACTGCGCCACCGTCGAGGCCGGCTGCTGGACTCCTCACGTCGCCTTGGCTGCCGCCCGCCACGGCCTCTCCGGCATCGAACACACCATCGGCATTCCCGCCTCCTTCGGCGGGTTGATTTGCATGAACGGCGGAAGCCAGCGCAAGGGCATCGGCGAGGTCACCGAGAGTGTCACTATCCTCACCCCGCAAGGTCAGGTGCGCACCTACCCGCACGGGGAGTGCGACTTCGCCTACCGCCAGAGCCGCTTTCAGGAGAGCGGGGATATTGTGCTGAGCGCCACCTTGCGCTTCCAGACCCACCGCCCCTACGCCAAACAACGCCCCGAGCTGCTCGCCATCCTGCGCGAGCGCAACCGCAAGTTCCCCCGCAAGCTACCGAGCTGCGGCTCGGTCTTCAAGAGCTCGCCGGAGCTGTACGCCGCCTACGGCCCACCCGGAAAAATCATCGAAGACATGGGCTTCAAAGGCCGACGGGCAGGACAGATAGAGGTTTCCCCCCTTCACGCCAACTTCATCGTCAACCTTGGTAACGGCTCTTCCGCCGATGTGCTTTCGCTCGTAAACGAAATCCGCCAGAGCGTGCGGGATAAAACGGGTGTCACCATGCATCCCGAATTCCGCTACGTCCACCCGACGAAAGGCATCGTCGAAGTCTAAGGTCATGAAACGCCTCGTTTACCGCCTCTGGCACTCGCCAACATTCACCGCCTGGGCCAACCGTGCGACCCAGTCCGTCCGCCTGATCGTGCTGTTGCCGCTCATTCTGAAGCGTTTCGACGACACGCAGGTGGCGAGTTGGTTCCTCTTCAGCTCGATCCTCTTTTTCGGGCAAATGCTCAGCCGCCAGACTGCGCTCGTCATGGCGCGAATGACGGCCATGGCCAATGGCGGACTCGACGACCTCTCCCCGCACACCGGAAAAGCCCGCGCAACCACCGGCCAACCGAACTGGCCCCTGATCGAGCGCCTCTACGGGACCCTCCAGTCTCTCAATGCCATTCTTGCCTCCGTGGGCCTCCTGCTGGCGGCAATCATGGGCTACTACTCGCTCCAGCCGATGCTGAGCCACTACGACGGAGCCCGAGATATCTGGTGGGCCTTTGCCATCCTCATGGCAGGATATTTCCTCAACGAGTTTTTTCGCAAGTACGAGGTGACCCTCAAAGGCCTGAACCAGGTGGCGCTGACCAACCGCTGGAACGCCTTGTTCTCGATCCTTTCCTCCTGCAGCGGGGCCCTCGTACTGCTGGCGGGCGGCTCAATCATAGAATTGGCGTTCGCCATGCAGATTTTTATCCTCATCGGCCTGCTCCGCCAGTGGGGACTGCTTATGTTTCTGGTCGAGCCCCGTTTCCGCGCGTTCAAGACCTGGTCCTGGCACAAAGATATTATCCGCTGGGCCTGGCAGCCGCTCTGGCGCGGCATGATCCAGGCGCTGGCCAACCGGGGTGGCTCAAAGATCAGCGCGGTCGTCTTGGCCCGGCACTGCGACCCCGTAAGCCTGGCAAGCATTCTTCTGGCCATACGCGTTCTGGAAACACTGGAGGATGTCAGCTCAACGCCCATTACCAGCCACTCCCCCCGTTTTGGGCGTCTGCTGGGCGAGGGAAAGATCGACAAATTCCGCCAAGGCATGGAGCGGGCATTTCGATTATCCTCCATCGTTCATGTCTCGGGGGTCGTTCTGATAGGTTTTTTCGCTGGATTGGGGCTACGGCTGCTCGGCTCCGACACGCAGTTCATCCCCATGGATTTGTTTTTCAGCCTGGGTATCGCACAAACCCTATTTTCGACCGTCCGCAAAAGCCTGATGATCTCGATCGTCGGCAACAACGTCGTCGCGGTCGAGCGCTACCTCGCCGCCGCCGCCGCCACCGCTCTCCTGGCGTTTTGGCTGATCCCGATGGATCCTTTCTGGGGTTTCCTCGTCAGCAGCTACTTCCCGGTCTTTGTCCTGGTAAATTATAAGCCACTCCAAATCGGCTGCAGATTACTACAGGAATCCATGTCCGAATTCCTTGCGAGAACCATGTTGATTCCCGCCGGCTTCCTGCTCGTATCGGCCCTCTTCGCACTAAGCCTGTGCGGCCTGCACTTCTGATAATCCACCGCTATCGCTCCATGAAAGTTCTGTTTGTTATAAGTTGTATAAAGGGGAAAAATTCCGGATTCGGGGGACATTACTATTCTCTCATGACCATCGCCTCGGCTATGGCCCGACAGAACGAGGTCCAGATCGTGCTGATCAGCGACATGGAGTGCCCGGCTTTGAATAGCTATAGAGGTGAAATCGTGCGGCTGGAGCACGAGAGCTCTCAATGCGACATCCAGAAGCTCGCAACACTGGCGCATAGTGAAAAGGCTGATGTACTGCATTCCTTCGATGCGAACTCTCACCTCATCGCCAAAGCAGCCAGTGCCAAAACCGGAATTCCCCTGGTGGAAACGAAACCCGGCGGCCAACCCTGCCGACGGACCTATCCTTTCGCCTACGACATCACCGTCTTTACGCTCCAGGATCACGATTTACTCCTTGGCCACCCCTCTTTCCGCAAAGCCAACATCCACCTTATCCCCAACCGGGTAGAACGCCCGCCGGTCAATACCGAGCGGCTCCGGTTACTGTCGCCCCACCTGAAGGATGATCATTTCAAATTCATTTTGATTTCTACGTTGGTACCCGTGAAGGCCCAAATCTTTCACCGCTGCCTGAATCTCATCGATCGCCTCAACGGCAGAGGCATTAAAACCCAGGCGATCATCATAGCCAACCCACACGATCAAGCCGTTCATGACGATGTCTGCAGACGTATGAGCGAGCATTCCTGCCTGCTCACCACAAAGGAATACACCACGAAAGCCGCGGAGTTCATACCCGCAGCTGATGCCGCGATCTCCATGGGCCGTAGCACCATGGAAAGCACGGCCTTCGGTAAACCCGTCCTCTGCGGAGCCCGCAATCTCGATATCCCATACCTACTCGACGAAAGCAATATCGAGAACGCCATCCGGCACAATTTCACTGACCGGGCCACTGCCTCGATCAGTGAAAGCGATGCCCTGAACGCCATTGCCAAAATGATCATCTCAACATCCGACTATCAGAGCGCCTGTCAGTTTTCTGAGCATGTTTTTTCCACTTATTGCGATGTCGAAAAAGCCGTCCCCCTGTATCAGGATATTTACCGTACGGCCAAGCCCGCCAAAAACACGTTTTTAGAGAAAGAACGGCAGACAATCGCGCTGTCGCTGTTGGGCCACGCTACAAAAAGGAGAGCCCGGCCTTACTGAAATTCTATCATAGGTCCCCATCCCAATAAGCAGTCCCTCGAGGCCACACCATGCAGAAATCAAACCACTTTACCACACACCCGTGAGCTCGACTTTTAAAGAAACCGTAAAGGCGGATTACCTGCGCTATGGCAAGCCGCTCACGTGGCGTATGATGCTCTACTCCTACATCGTCCATCCAGGTTTTCGCACGACGCTCTGGTACCGCATCGCTCGGCACTGCCACCAGTCCCCCCGGCTGCGTCCATTCGCCAAGCTGGCAACGCTGTGCCTCATCCGCCAGCAACATAAAACCGGCATAACCATTAATCCCATCACCGACATAGGTCCGGGTCTGTACATACCTCACCCCGGCTGCATCGTCATCAATCCGCACTGCAAAATCGGCCGCAACCTCTACCTCTCGCATGATGTACTCCTGGGAAAGGCACATGCTGGCGCGCGCCAAGGCTCTCCGGAAGTTGGCGACGACGTCTTTCTGGGCGCGGGAGCGCGTCTGCTAGGTAAGCTCACCATCGGCGACAATGCCGCAATCGGGGCCAATGCTGTCGTGATCACCGACATTCCCCCGAACACATTCGCAGCCGGCGCGCCGGCTAAAGTCGTGAAAAACATCGGCGCCCGGGAGATCCTCGGGATACAGGAAGGCTCTGAATATGCTTAAGTCATTGATTACCCGTTATCGGAAGCAGAAAGATATGGTGGCGTACTGCCGCAGCTTGGGCATGACCGTCGGCGAAAGATGTAAGATCAACCCACATGCCACTTTCGGCACTGAGCCGTACCTGATCAGTATCGGAGACCACTGTGAGATAACAGGCCTGGTCCACCTGATCACCCATGATGGCGGTGTCTGGGTCTTTCGCGAAGAGCACCCGGAATGGGATGTCGTCGGAAGGATCAACATCGAAGACAACGTGTACATCGGGTACGGGGCGACAATCATGCCCAATGTCCGGATCGGGAAAAACAGCGTCATTGCCGCCCGTTCGGTTGTCACCAAAGACATCCCCCCTAACAGTGTGGCTGCTGGGATTCCGGCAAAAGTTATCAAAACCATCGACGAATATAAAGAAAAGTGCCAACAAGTGGCTATTTCGACCAAGCACCTTCACAGCGAAGAGAAAAAGAAAAAGATATTAAGCCTATTGAACGATCCGCAGCAGCGGCAGCTCTGATCCCAGCCAGCAAATCGTTTCTCAATCGAGCGAATGTACATTCACAAACCCTCTCATGGAAGCACTCGCACATTTAATTAAATCCGTGTCCACGGTACACCGGCCAGGTGACAAAAAAGACATCCTTCTTTTAGCAACCCCCAGAGGCGGCTCCACCTGGTTCATGGAAATGATATGGACGCAACCGAGTATGCGCCAGTGCAGCGAGCCTTTCAATATACGCCAGCCCCGCATCGCCAAAAATCTGGGAATCAGCCATTTTTCCATGCTCTATGGGCAAGATTCTGAAGCAAAAGTAGCCGATTACCTCCGCAAGCTGATCGACAACCGATTGAAGTTTCTGAACTCAAACCCGTTCCGAAGGAATCACCACTTTTTCACGAATCGAACAGTCTTCAAGTGCATTCACTATGGAACGCATAACACAAGATGGCTGGAAGAAACGTTCGACTTTCAGGTCCTGTTGATACTTCGACACCCCATCCCGGTTTCTTTGTCGCGTAAAGTATTTCCCCTGCTTGAGGAATTTGGAAACTGCGCATTGCGGGAGAAATTCAACCAAGATGAGCTATCGGTACTCGACCGCGCCCGTGAGCATGGCTCCCACCTGGAAAAGGGGATCGCGGCCTGGTGCCTCCACAACGCTCTCGCCCTGCGCGAGATGAGAACAAGCTGGCTGCTGGCAACCTATGAACAAGCCGTGATCGAACCAGAAAAAGTCATCAACGCGATGGCCACGCACATCGGGTTGCATGAAAAAAAGCGAATTGAAGAACAAATGCAGAAAGCCTCGGCCGTCATTGGAAAAAGCAGCGCGGAGCAACAGGCAATCCTGCGAAACGCAGACCGCCGCCAAGAACTGATCAGCAGCTGGCGCAAGAAAGTCAGCCCTCAGCAAGAGGCTGATCTCATGGGCGTGCTTGAGGCCTTCCATCTCGACCACTACCAAACAGGAGTGGACTTACCATCATCGAAGTACTTGCTCTGATGGGCTCCTATAGGGCAATTATACTCACATCCTGCTCCTGGCTTTTCTGCTTTCCTAACCAATATCTGACTGAGAGGCTTATATAAACACGACATGACGACAACTGGCCGACAACAAGCAAGAGACACATCAGACAGCTTTGGTACCCCGAACATGATAAGGTAAAAAAATGATACGCAACATAACAATCCCACGCCTGATAGGCTTCGCCGCCATGGCGTCAGTATGGCTGAATTTTACCTTCCTGTACATGATGATATCTGGTGTGACTGGAATTCCATTCAAGATCGTTGGGGTTCTCTTCCTGGCCATCATGGCTTTATACCTCATGGTCAACTACAAGGTCACAATGACCGTGCTCAAGAAACCACAAATGGCTTTCTTCATGATTGTCTTTGTGTGTATTCCAGCGGTGTCTGTCGTTATTGCCCCGGTTCTTATTTTTCGATTCGCATCCTACTGTGTTCTTTGCGGGATGATATTTCTGACCGTGATAGTCTGGATTCAACAAGAGGGATGGGAACGTTTCTCCAAAATCATCATTACCTCGTGGATGATGGGCATTATTGGCGTCATATTAAGCTATTTCTTCCCGTCATTCTTCGAAAACATTGCCTACATGCAGGCGGATGCTTCTGCCGTCGGCCTGGGTGCATGGCAGGATGTCAGGGTCGCACAGGAAAATGTCGGCCGGGCCTTCGGATTCTATATGCAATCCAACCGGGCCTGCCTGGCCCTGACCGTTCACTTGCTCATTCTACTCCCTGTCTTCCTTCACAACAAACCGACTTGGCGTATGATATTCCTGGGGGTGACCTTTTTCGCCGTACTCCTGACGGGTTCACGCGGGGGTTTTTTGTACATGGTGATTTTGACCGCACTTTTATTTTTCTTCGAAATGCGCAACGGTGTCCGGGACAGGCATGGGATACAAAGTGGTGTCGGCCTCCTGCCGCGCTATTTAGTCCTCGGCATCCTTGCCGTGGGAGCACTTGTATTGGCCGAGACGGCTTCAGCCAATAAGAGCGCAAAGATGGATGATAAAACAGCGGTTGAACGCATTTTATCGTCATTTTTTGGTAATGATGCTAGTTTGGCGGAGGACTCTAGCGTACAAGCCCGGTTAATGGCTCAAGTTCAATATGTCGGATCCGTCCTTAGATCGCCCATTATCGGACACGGGCTGGGCGCTAGCGACTACCAGAAGTTCACGGGTGGCCTATATCTATCCAGCCACAACAACATCCTGGAGACCGCTTACAGTTACGGCATCCCCATGACATTAGCCATGTACGGTTTTCTAATATACTTATGCTTTACGCCACAGACCAAGCACATGCGCGATTTCTTTCGCTATAATTTTTCCTGGATCACACTCATGCTCATGTTAGCCGCCTCATTCGCGACAAACACACTCTTTGACTACCGCATATTTCCCGTACTGATGGGATTCTGGCTGGCGATGCTGTATTTCCCAACCTCAAGCAACCAACCGCCCTTCCACCGCTAGCACGGGTAGGACATGAAACTCCGCATCTTGCATATCATCGGCGGCCTGGTTGGCGGGGGGGCTGAAACGCAGCTTAAGTTGCTTTTGGGGGGGCTTGAAAGCGCCGGACATCAAGCAGCGGTGGCCTACCTCAACGACGACCCCGGCTTCACTGAACGCGGAGGCATCGCGTGCTTTCCCCTTCAGCGACGCCGCAGGCTCGAGTACTGGAAACTGCACCGGCAACTGACAGACATCATCGAACGCTTTATGCCGGATGTCGTTCACCTGTGGTTTCCGGAAGTGCTCACCATACCCGCCGCGCTGATCGCCCGCTCAAGGCATATCCCTATTGTCAGTTCGCAACGCCGGAGCTTTTCCGCACACGTCTCGCGGTTCAACTGGCTCCGGGACAGAGCGGGCGCCATCCCGCACTACCTTTGCGACGCATTGGTCACAAACTTTCCTGTGGACCACGAGCCGGCATGGTTCCAACGGTTGTACCGCAAGCACCAGGGCGCCGTCGTCCGAAATGCGCTCGCCCCGCTGGAGGCACCCCCTCGCGATCTGCCGAAACCTTCGCTCGGGCAGAATTGTTTCAACATTCTTTTCGTGGGTCGTTTCGCACCGCAGAAACGCATCCCACTGCTGATCGAAGCCTTCGCACGGCTTGATCATCAAACTCACGCTTACCGGCTGCACCTGTACGGCAAGGCGAGCAAGGACGCCCTCGAACAGTGCCGTCAGGTCATGGCCGCAAACGGTCTGGCCGAGGACCGTGTCGTCTTCGCCGGATACAGCTCGGCCTGGCGCTCGATAGCCGCGCAGTTCGATGCCTTTGTCCTCCCAAGCGTCGCCGAAGGCATGCCCAATGTTCTTCTGGAAGCGATGCAGGCCGGCCTCCCCTGCCTCGCCACGGACATTCCTGAAATCCGCTCACTCGTAACCCACGGCGAGGAAGCCTGGCTCGTCGAGCCCGATAACGTGGAGGCCCTGGCCGCCGGGCTGAAGGAGCTTCACTCAAACACCGCTCTTCGCCACTTCCTCGCAGATGCGGGCCAGCGTTTCACCCAACGTTTCGGTGTCGAGAATATGGTACAACAGTACGTGAATATTTACCACCATCTCCGCCATGGATAACCAGACAGAAAAAATGCCGCAGCATCGGGCCTCGGCGTTTCAAATCGCCGACCAACAAGGTATCGGCGCACGCAGGGGCTTCTGGATCCTCTTCTTTTATCTGGTAGCCAACCGGCTCATCGATACGCCACTCCCCGGATCAAGCCTGGGGATGGCCGTCCGCAAGTTCGCCGCTGCCAGAATCTTCAAGAAAATGGGGCACGATGTAAAGATCCACGGCGGCGTGGACTTCGGCAGCGGCGTCAACATCGAGATCGGCAACTACTCTTCAATCAACAAAGGGTGCTGGGTCAGCAATGACACCATCATCGGCGACGACGTCATGACCGGCCCCGAAGTCGTTATTCTCTCGGCCAGCCATAATTTCGCCGATACGACCGTCTCCATGCGCGAGCAGGGCGCACCGCCGCGCCGCCCGATCACGATCGGCAACGATGTCTGGATCGGTACCCGCAGTGTTATCCTCCCCGGCGTGACGGTCGGTGACCATGCCATCATCGCCGCCGGAAGCATCGTAACGAAGGATGTGCCGCCATGGGCCATCGTCGGCGGCAACCCCGCCAAGGTCATCCGCTTCCGTAACCAGCCCGAAGCATGAACGTCACCCACCTCACCAATTCGGTTTCGCTTCTGGCGGGTGGACTTTACACCAGCGTGCGTGAGCTGGCCCTGGCGCAGCAGCCGCGGGTGGAGACCGTTAAAGTCATTGCGTACTCGGACGCGCGTACCGAGCAGGATGCCGAGCCTTGGCGGCGCCTCTCCCCGACCGCGTGCAAGGCACGCCTGCTGGGCGGTGTCCACTTCGGAGGCGCTGTTTACCAGGAGCTCGACCGCCAGCAGCCCAGCTTGACCCACTGCCACGGCATCTGGCTGCGCAGTTCTGCCGACAACCATCGCTGGACCCGGAAAAACCGCCGTCCCTACCTGATCGCTCCACGGGGGATGCTCGACCCGTGGGCCGTGCGCAACTCGGGCTGGAAAAAGAAAATTGCCGGTCACTGGTTCGAGTACGCGCATCTACGTGATTGCCCCTGCCTGCACGCCCTGTGCGAGGAAGAGGCTCAGGCCTTCCGTCTGTTCGGCCTGAAAAATCCGATCGCCATCATCCCCAATGGCATCCACCTGCCCCCCGAGCAGCCGACCGATACAACCCCGCCGCCCTGGCATGGCATTGCCCAAACCGGGGGCAAAAACATTCTTTTGTTCATCGGGCGGATACATCCGAAAAAGGGACTTCCGCTGCTGCTCGACGCCTTCGGCCAAGTCCGTACCCAATCGCCCGACCTCGCGAACCAGTGGAGCATTATCATAGCGGGTTACGATCAGGTTGGCCACTTACAGGAACTGAAAACACAGGCCGCGCAGCTCGGACTGGGCGAGCATGTGCACTTCGTCGGTCCGGTCAACGGCGCGCTCAAAGATGTCGCCCTGCGCCACGCGCACGCCTTCGCCCTGCCCTCCTACAGCGAGGGCCTGCCCATGTCCGTACTGGAAGCCTGGGCCTACGGGCTACCCGTCGTAATGACGCCACAGTGCAATCTGCCCTCGGGCTTCTCCCACGGCGCCGCCCTGCGTGTGGAAACAAACGCCCCCAGCGTCGCGGACGGCCTGCTCAAGCTGCTGGAGATGGCACCGGCGGAACGCCGTTCGATGGGTGACAAGGGACGCGCCCTGGCCTCTTCCACCTTTACCTGGGACAAGATCGCCGCACAGACCGTAGAGGTTTACCAATGGCTACTGGACCAGGACTCCGCCCCCGACTGCGTCACCGCCCATCAGCTATGAGCATCTCAAACGACTCCCCCTTTTACCCGCAAAGCTACCGCTCCGAACTGAGTCTGCGCAACAAAATCGGCCGGGCTCTATGGGGCGTGGCCTGGACGCTGCTTTTCCGCCCCAGCCCGCGTCCGTGCTTCGGTTGGCGCCGCTGGCTGGTCAAATGTTTCGGCGGAAAAATCGCCCCGGACGCCGTGATTTACCCCTCGGCCCGGATCTACGCCCCGTGGAATCTGGAGATGGGCCCTCGGAGCTGCCTGGGAGATTTCGTGGACTGCTACTGCGTGGATAAAATCCGCCTCGGCGCCGATGCCATCGTGAGCCAGTATGCGTTCCTGTGCACAGCGGGACACGACATCGACAGCCCAGCCCGGACGCTGACCACAGGCCCGATCACCCTTAAGCCGGGCGCGTGGGTTTTCGCCCGCGCCTTCATCGGCCCTGGGGTAACCATTCACCGCGGGGCCGTTGTCGCCGCCTGCTCCGTCGTCGTGAAGGATGTCGCGTCGATGACCGTCATCGCCGGCAATCCCGCCCGCGTCATCCGCCAACGTAAGGATTTTTGAATACACACTCCCTCGCGGACGACCTTCGACACAGCGAAATCAGGGTAGTGTCCAGCTTCTTTCGAGCATGGATACTACCGTAAGCGGCTCGTATTGCTTTTAGAGGATCATGCCTGCGGCGACGGTTTCGTTGGTGAACTCGTCGATGAGGATGAAGCTGCCGGTTTGGCGGTTGCGCGTGTAGCTGTCGAAGAACAGCGGGCTGGAGGTGCGCAGGCTGATGCGGCCGATGTCGTTGAGGCCGAACTCCAGGTCGTCTTCGATCTTGTGCAGGGTGTTGATGTTCACCTTGTAGCGGATGTCCTTGACGATGGCCTTCACCTCCTTGGTCGTGTGGCGCATGATGTACTTGCCGCGGCCGGCGAGTTTTTTGGTGTCGGAGAACCAGCAGATCATCGCCTCGATCTCCTGGCTGACCTCGGGCTGGTTGTTGGGCTTGGCCAGCATGTCTCCGCGGCTGATGTCGATCTCGCTGTCGAGCGTGATCGTGACCGACTGCGGGTGGAAGGCCTCCTCCAGTTCTTCGCCCAGGGTGTGGATGGCCTTGATGTGCGAGGTAAAGCCCGAGGGCAGCACGACGACCTCGTCGCCGGGCTTGAAGACGCCCCCGGCCACGCGACCGGCGTACCCGCGGAAATCGTGGTACTCCTTGGAGTGCGGGCGGATGACCCACTGCACCGGGAAGCGCGCGTCCACGTGGTTGGCGTCCGTGCCGATGTACACCGTCTCCAGGTGGTAGAGGAGCGTCGAGCCCTGGTACCAGCTCATGTGTTCGGACTTGTCCACGACGTTGTCGCCCATCAGCGCGCTGATCGGGATAAAGGTCACCTCGACCACGCTGTCCAGGCGCGAGGCGAACTTTTTAAAGTCGTCGACGATCTTGTTATAAACTTTCTCGTCCCAGTCCACCAAGTCCATCTTGTTCACGCACACGGTGATGTGCTGGATGCGCAGCAGGCTGGCGATGAAGGCGTGGCGGCAGGTCTGCTCGATCACGCCCTTGCGCGCGTCGATCAGGATGATCGCCAGGTTCGCGGTGGAGGCGCCGGTCACCATGTTGCGGGTGTACTGGATGTGCCCCGGGGTGTCCGCGATGATGAACTTGCGCTTCGGCGTCGCGAAGTAGCGGTAGGCCACGTCGATCGTGATCCCCTGCTCGCGCTCGGCGCGAAGTCCGTCGGTGAGCAGCGCGAGGTTCACCTGCTCGTCGCCGTGCTGGCGGCTGCTGGCCTCGACCGCCGCGAGCTGGTC
>JAUTCS010000146.1 GCA_030673825.1 Verrucomicrobiota bacterium JB024
AGCATCTTTATAAGGAAAGGCACCGCATTGAGAACCTCATCGCAAAGCTCAAACACTCAAGAAGACTCGCCACCCGATACGACAAAAGGGCACGACACTACATCGCTTTCGCACAGCTGGCCGCTATCAAACTATGGATATGCTCATAGGTTTGCGTACAGAACCTAAGGCCTATATCAGAAAACACAAAGGCCCCCCGCGGTAAAAACCACGGAGGGCCCTTGAAGAGTGGGTGTGGGCGTTCGCCACGCGCTCTTTCCCGATTGACGGCATTAGGCGCTCTTACCCCGGAAGGTAGGCTGCCGTCTCCCCGACGCTATTCCCGTTGGCATCGTACGGGTCGGCGGGCTCATAGCAGGCCCGTCAGAGAAGTTACCCTCTCTGAGGATTCTCGGGTGAGGCCTTTCAGCGCGGTTCGGCATCGTCCCCGTCGGGAGTAGCTGCTCGCCGCACCAGGCCGAGGTGACGCTGTCTCGTCGCCTTGGCCTCTGCTCCGGGAGGTCGGCCTCCGATCACGGGGATCGGAGCGTTGGCCTCACGGTTACGGGTCTTGCCTCTTAGGTCCTGCCCTTGCGGGCCTGACGGGTCCACAGCCTGTACGAGGCCATTTACCGCCACCGGTCCTGCTCCGTTTTACGGGAGCGGGACGGGGACATCCCTCAGGAAGCTTTTCGCGCCAGACAGCGCCGTCGAAGCGGTTTTCCGATCCGCCGGCGTTTTTGATCATATCGGAACCAGCGCGGGCGCCTTGCCCGGCACCCGCCGTCCCGCGCCCCATCAGCCGGCCTTTTCGCGTTCCCGCGAAGGGGAACCTTGTGACGACGTGCCGTCGTCAGCCGTTGGCACTGTGGGGGACTGGCTCGCGGCAGCTTCTCTTCGACCCTCGTTTGTGGCGCAGGGGTCGCCGCGTGTCTGCCAAAGACCCGGATGTGGTCCGAGGCCTGACTCGAGTCGCGCGCCTTATCCGTTCGGCCGCTCCTCGCCTCCTTCCTTTTTTCGTGGTTGCAACCCGCAAGGTCACGACACCCGCGGGCGGAAGGGGTGACATCTGCCTGGACGACCCGCCACAAGGACGCGCCGCCAAGGGGCCGGAACCGCCAGTTCAGTTTCCGACCTTTGCCCGGTTACCCGGGTTTATCCTAGGGATTTCGTTGGTCTCCTTCCATCGTCGGGACGAGCCCAAACGCGAATCGGAGAACCTTTTTCCCGTTCTGTCAAAGAACAGGGGTAAGGTAAACTCAACCGCCCGCATTCGTCAAACAAAAAATCGCGTAAATAGCTAAAAAAGAACGACTTGTGAATAACTTTTTCATTTCAATCAGACGTTTCGGTTAACAAGTCTGTAACTATTTGACGCTGATTTTATTACAAATGTGACGACAGTGAACAACCCAGACGGCCCCAAATCAGTCTCTTGTTAACAACTTCGTAACTCGCACTGATCTGTCTCCGAGTGCTCTTTTTCTGGAAAAAATTCGATCTCTCACAAAGGCACAAAGGACACCAAGAGATGCGTGGCTTTCTGCCCCTCTCTGTGCACTCCGTGAGCTCCGTGTGAGAACTGTTTTTTCACACGGAGAACACAGAGACCGCAGGGGTAAAGACTGATGATAAGCGCTCAGCCCGAACGCCTTTGTGTGCGTTGTGCCTTTGTGAGAGAGAAAAAAGCGATCCGACAGCCGCCATAGCCAGCATTGGCAAAGCCACTCGTCCCCCTCAGACCGCATCCTGAAAACGCCCGCCACCGGGCACGCCATCGGGGAACAGCCGGGCGCAGATTTCGCCCACCAGGTAAATCGACCCGGCCACGACCAGTGTATCGTCCGGGCCGCCCGCCGTGCATTGGCCATGGGCGGGAAAGAGCCCGGCCACCGTGCCCGTACGCACCTCCCCGGCAAAGTCCGCCGGGATAAAGGTCCGCAGTCGCTCGGGCGTGAGTGCGCGGGGCTGGTCCGGCTGGAGCAAGACAAGGCCGCTGGCGTTCCGGGCCATAACGGGCAACAACGCGGCGGCGCGTTCCTCGCCAAGGATGCCGGTCAGGATGACCGGTTTGCGGCCCGTCGTAGAGGCGAGGTGGGAAAGGTTGTGCGCGAGCGCTGACGCGCCCTCTGGGTTGTGCGAGCTGTCGAGCACGAGCAGCCGCCCGTCGGCCAGGCGGACCCGCTGCCAGCGCCCGGCCCAATCCACCTCTTGCAGGGCGGCCTCGGCCACGGCCTGGGTGACGGGGAAACGCCCTTGCAGCAGGCGCACCACGAGCGAGGCCACCGCGGCGTTGCGGCGCTGGAAGTCCCCTTCCAGGTTCGTCGCGGGGAAATTATCCTCCACCCCGAAGGTCTCGCGCACGCTGTGCACGACGCAGCCACGGGCGGCGGCGGTCTCACGGATGACGGCCTCGGCCTCCCGTGGCAGACAGCCGATGACAACGGGACGGCCGGGCTTGATGATGCCCGCCTTTTCTCCGGCGATGGCGGCCAGCGTGTGGCCAAGAATGTCCGTATGGTCCAGCCCAATCGAGGTGATGACGGAGACCTCGGGATCGACAACGTTGGTCGCGTCGAGACGTCCGCCGAGGCCGGTTTCGAGCACGGCCACGTCCACCCACTCGTCGGCGAAGTGCAAGAACGCCATCCCCGCCATGAACTCGAAAAAGGTCGGGTGGTCGAGCGGGTCGTTGATGGCGAGCTGTTCGCCCACCGTGCGCAGGCGGTCCACGTAGGCCTCGATCTGCGCGTCGGTCAACGGGCGGCGGTTGACCTGGATGCGCTCGCCCAGGCGCACGAGGTGCGGCGAGGTAAAAAGCCCCGTGCGGTACCCGGCGCGGCGGTAAATGCCCTCCAGCATGGCGCAGACCGAGCCCTTTCCATTGGTCCCGGCGACGTGGATGACCGGGTAGCGACGCTCCGGACGCCCGAGCGCCTCGGCAAAGACCTGCATGCGCTCAATGCCGTACTTGGAGCCGCGATTGCGCAGCCCGTAAAGGTAACGTTCCGTCTCCGTCATGGCTCGACCTGCGAAGGGAGGTGAAAAGCCGCCGCTAATGAGTGGCGGGCGGGCTTTTCAGTGGTTTGCGGGGACAACCGTGCCGGGTGCTCAGTCGCCGTTACCGCCGAAAGCGCTCAGGAGCGAGGCGATGCGGCCCTTCATCTGGTGGCGGTGGACGATCTGATCGACCAGCCCGTGCTCAAGGAGAAACTCCGAGGTCTGGAAGCCCGGGGGCAGGTCCTGCTGGGTGGTTTCCTTGATCACGCGCGGACCGGCGAAGCCGATGAGCGCTTTGGGCTCGGCGATGATCACATCCCCGAGCGAGGCAAAGCTGGCCATGACCCCGGCCATGGTCGGATTGGTCAGCACGGCGATATACGGCAGACCGGCGTCGGACAGGCGCTTGAGCGCGGCGCTGGTCTTGGCCATCTGCATCAGGCTGAGAATGCCCTCCTGCATGCGCGCGCCACCGGAGGCGCACACGATGATGACCGGGCACTTGTTCTTGAGCCCCCGCTCGATGGCGCGGGTGATCTTTTCGCCCACGACCGAGCCCATGCTCGCCCCGATAAAGCTGAAGTCCATCACCGCGAGGCTGACGGGCAGCCCCTCCAGCTCGCCCATGCCGCAGATAACGGCGTCCTTTTCGCCGGTCTTCTGCTGGGCCTGCGCGAGGCGCTGCGGGTAGGGCTTGCTGTCCTTGAACTCGAGCGGGTCGCCCGAGTCGAGCCCGGCGTCGTGCTCCTCAAAGGTGCCCTCGTCGATCAGCAGCTCCACGCGGCGGCGAGCCTTGAGCGGGAAATGGTACCCGCTCTTGGGCACCACCATCCAGTTCTGCTCCAGCTCCTTGTTGAAAATAATCTCGCCGCTCTCCGGGCATTTCGTCCAGAGACCGGTCGGAATGTCCTTCTTTTTTACGCGGACGGTAGAGTATTTCGGCTTACCGAAAATCGACATAGCGTGAAAGTGTGGAGCAAGGGGCCGGGAAAATAAAGCGGAAAAATCCTCCCTATGTGACCTTACCCGTTCGCCCACCGAGGGAAAAAAGGCTTTACCAATCGAAGTTTTTAAGGAGCGATCCTCAGTCCAAAATCATAAAAATAAACCCTCGATTGAAATTCGGCTGTAGGAAACGCACGCTCAAGCCTCTTTATGATACGCTCTAGCTTCTCGTTTTCTTTGTCAGACAACGGTTGTGTCCCCGAATAGGCAAAACGAATACTATAGTCGGAATAGATACGAACTTTAATCTCGCGACCATCCGCGGTTTTCCCCCGGTAATCATACATTCCAAATTTTATCAGTTCCTGGGTAGCTTCGTCTTCTTCCAGATCCCAATCTGCCAGTGCTTCTAGCGAAACTTCCAAGAATTGATGGGAGGTATCTTTCTTTTGAGCAACTGGTAACTCCCCAACAACACCGATACTCACACATCGATCAGCTAATGGGTTCCAAGCGCGATGACATCCCGCAAGCAAGACAGACAGTCCAAAAGCTAGAAAGATGAACCTCACATCTACACACCATCCTACATCAAACAATAATTCCAATATAAAACATCTAAATATTATACTATATTTGAGCTCTGTTTGTCCCCAAGCACCTCACCCGTGCGCCAGCATGGCCACATCGAGGTGCTCCGCCCCACCCCGCTGCAGGACGCGGGCACAGGCGTTGAGGGTGGCCCCGGTGGTGAAGACATCGTCCACCACGATGTAGCGCGTGTGCGGATCGGGGCGGACGCCGGGCTTGAGGGCAAAGGCGCCGCGCATGTTCGCCTCGCGCTGGGCACGGTCAAGGTGGGTCTGCGAAGGGGTGTCGCGGGTGCGCACAAGCAGGTCCTCCACCTCGCAGCCCCCCGCCACGCGAGCGAAGGTCTCGGCCAGCCAACGGCTCTGGTTGTAGCCGCGCTGGCGCTCCCGGCGCGGAAAAAGCGGCACCGGCACCAATGTCGCCCCGCGCAGATGATCGCAAAACCCCGCCGAACCCGCCGCCAGCCTGGCGATGTCCGGCAGCAGGTAGCGCCCGTGGTGGTACTTGAGCGCGTGGACAAGGTCCCGCCCGGCGTCACGGGCCAGCAGGAGGGGCCGCCCGCATGCAAAAACCGGCTCCAGTTCCCGGCAATGCGGGCAGACGCGGCTGGCCAGCAGTTCGCCGAAAAACGGAAACCCGCACACCGGGCAGCAGGGGTCCTTCACGAAAAAAATCTGTTCCAGCCCCTTTTTCGAAAGGTAGCGGCAGGGAGAATCGTCCTCCACCGGTTCGCCCGTGGCCACGCAATCGCGCGGGAACACCAGGTCCAGCCCCGCGCCGACAAGCGAGCGTAGCAGAGAGCGGGGGCGATGGGGTGGATTCATGGGGGACATGCTGACACCGATAATGCCGGGGGGCGAGCCCGGGGTTGGGGCAATTCCCAGGTTCGCGTTGCATGAACCGGCGGCTAGGGTATTGTACCCGTATGCGCTCTCACCTCCTCACCGTCCTGTGCCTGCTGACCACGTGGTCCCCGCTCCCGGCCGCCG
This sequence comes from Verrucomicrobiota bacterium JB024, assembly GCA_030673825.1. Classification (GTDB taxonomy): domain Bacteria; phylum Verrucomicrobiota; class Verrucomicrobiia; order Opitutales; family Cerasicoccaceae; genus Ruficoccus. The sequence goes on from JAUTCS010000146.1 coordinate 5,505, forward strand.
AAGAGATCACCGCCCACGCTGATGCGCCCTCGCCAGCGGCAAAAACGGATGTCCCAGCCAACACCCGTGCTACTGCTGCCGACGACGCCACCTCCGAAAACACCGCCAAACCCGTCCGGCTTATTGTGGCCACGCGTGAAGCCC
>JAUTCS010000147.1 GCA_030673825.1 Verrucomicrobiota bacterium JB024
TTCCGATCTCTCGCCGGGCTGACCGTAATCCCAGGCGTACTTGCGCCACTCGCTCCAGCGGTGGCGGAAAGGCGCGGGCCGTCCGGTGGGCTCGGTGTCCCAGTGCGGGGGCAGCTCGCGCAGGTCTTTGTAAAGGTCCCAGAACGCCTGCTGGGGCAGGAGCGGGTGGTGCGGCTTTTGGAAGCACACCTTCACGCAAAAGGGGCGCGAGGCGTCGGCCCGGATAAAGTCGATGGCACGGTCGGCGGACCAGCGCTCTTGCGTGCGCTCGTAGGGCAGGCGCGAACAGGTGGCGTCGATCGAAATGGCGTTCTTGCCGTAGTTCCAGCGGTTGTGCCAGCTGTCCTCCAATTGGCGCAGGCCGTCGCGCTCCAGTCCGTCGAGGAAGTCCGAACGCCCGATCTCGCCCGCGGCGGTTTCGTAGCTGTCTCCGAAGGCGTCCACATCGTCCGCGATCCAGTTGTGCGGCTGGTGAGGCAGGTGGAGCTTGCCAAAGGCGGCGGTGCGGTAGCCGCTCTTGCGCGCGTGGCGGAAAAGGTTGTTCAGTTCAAAGTGGCTGGGGCCGCCCAGGCCGTAGTAGCCGTGGTTATGCGGGTACTGGGCGCTCAGGAGGCTGACGCGGCTGGGCGTGCAGATCGGGTTCTGGCAGTAGGCGCGCTCGAAGCGCATACCGGTCGCGGCAAAGGCGTCGAGGTGCGGCGTTTGCACGGGGAAGCGTCCGGCGCAGCCGAGCCAGTCGGCGTGCATCTGATCGGCGACCACGAGCAGGATGTTCGGGGCTTGTTTCATCGGAAAAAAACACAATCGCGCGGTGTGCCCGAGCGCACGCGGAGGAGGTGAATCGGGCGTTCGCCCAACCGTGTATTGACGCGGCACTACACGCTGAGCACGGCGTGGGTCTCCTGCCGGAAGCGGGCGAAATCGATCTCGTGAGGCAACTGGCCGACAGCGGCGCAGTAGGCGGCGACCTTGCCGACGTTTTCGCCCATCTGAACGGCGTTGCCCGTCACCCGATAGCTGGAGTGGGCGAGAAAGTCTCCGCTGATGCAGCGCCCGGCGAGCATGAGCCCGTCCACGTCGGCGGCGATGGCCGCGCCGAGAGGGATGTGGTAGGGGCGCACAATCACGTCCTCGTTGCCAAAGGCGCGGCCGCTGACCGGATTGGTCGAGTGCACGTCCACGCAAAAGGTTACGGTGCAGATCGGGTCCGGGTGTTGGCGGCCGCTGGTCAGGTCCTCCAGGGTGACTTCGTATCGACCGCGGATGCGCCGGGCCTCGCGCACGCCGATCTGGTTGCCCGTGGCCACGAGACGGATGCCGTCCCAGGGCGGCCCGGAGCGGCGGAGGGTGTCCACGATGGTGTTGACCTCGTGCCGGGCGTGCAGGGTGGCGTCGGTCAGGTCCTGGGCGTTGGTGCCGCTGTAGCCGTACTCGTGATTCGCCATCAGTGCGAACACATCGTCGTGGATGCGGAAAAGGGTGGGGGCGCTATACGAGGGCGCGATGCCGTGCGCGCGCAGGTACTCGTATAAGCGATGCTTGGTCAGTTCGCGGTCGCCGCCCGAGCTGTCCGTGTAAAAGGCCGCGATGTCGCGGGCGTGAACACCGGCGATGATCGCCATCAGGCTCATGGGTTGGGTCTCGCCGCTGCCGGGGCGGCCAACCGCATAGCGGCAGCCCGCCTGGAAGGCGAGATCGCCGTCGCCGGTGGCGTCGATGAAGACCTTCGCCTGCCAGGCCTCGCGGCCGGACTTGGACTCGGTCACGACGTGGCTGAGCCGGTTAGAGTCCTTGACGGCGGAGACGACGCGGGTGTGCAGGCGCACGTGGATGCCCGCCTCCAGTGCCATCGTGTCGAGGAGGGCCTTCATCACCTCGACATCATAGGCCGAGGAGTGCTTGCCCTCGCCATAGCTGGCGAGTCCGCCGAGCCCGATCAGACGCTCGCGGATTTCCGGCATGATGCCGGTCTTGTTGCGGTGGTCGATGATCCAGCTCAGGCAGCCGCTGGTCCAGATGCCTCCGAGGCAGCCGTGCATTTCGAGCAGGGTGGTGCGGGCGCCGGAGCGGGCGGCGGCCAGGGCGGCGGCGAATCCCGCGGGCCCTCCGCCACAGACGAGGACATCACAGGATTCCACGACGGGGGAGGAGAGGGACTGCTGGATGAGCGGTTGGGACATACGCGTTTCTCAGAATGGTTGTGGATGCCATTCTGAGGGAGCGGCCCTCAGCTTCCAAATGAACTAAGTAGAGAATAGTTACACAAACTTGACGGCCTGGCCGCCCTGCGGGCGTTCAGGCTTCGCCGTGCAGGCGGTAGTCGCGGGGGCTCATCCGGGTGTACTTGGCGAACAGGCGCGAGAAGTAGGCCGGGTTGTCGATGCCGACGCTTTCGGCGATCTCCGAGATCGGGGTCTCGGTGTCGCGCAGCAGCATACAGGCGCGCTCCATACGCTGATTGTTCAGGTAGGTGATGGGGCTGATGCCGTAGGCTTTTTTGAATACACGGCACAGGTGCGGGTAGCTGTAGCCGAGCGCGGAGAGCCGCACCTGCAGGGAGAATCGCTGCGAGTTGGGCTCGTCGAGCAGGTGGTTGAGCAGGTTGCGGATTTTTTCGGCGGTGTGGTTGTTACGCGCCTCGGGCGCGGCTGGGGCGAAATAGTCCAACTGGTCCCCCAGTAACTCGATGAGCAACTCCAGCAGCAGGGCGCGGCAGGAGGCCCGCTCGCGCGGCGTGCCGAAATTCCAGCGTTCGTTGATGCGGGCAAAGAGCTGGAGCGCGTAGGCCGGGGAGCTGATGGGGCCGTGCAGGATCGTGTCGGGGATCTCCGGCGGGGCATGGTGGATGAGCGCCGGGTTGGGCTTGGCGGGTAGGTAGCACAGCAGGCTTTTGTCGTCGGTCGGGGGGGCGTCGTGGTACACCCAGTCGAAGTGAATCCAGTGGAAGCTGATCTGGGACTTGGAGGTCTGTACGGCCGAGTGCGGTTTGCCCGGTGGTTTTATAATGAACGAATTCGTGCCGTTGACGAAACGCTCGCCGTCGATGTCCGAGAGGCACTCACCGTCGCTGATGATGAGCAGCTCGTGGTCGTAGATGACGCGCCGGGGGCTCGCCCAGTGGGTGAAGGTGTTGTGGTTGATGCGGTGAACCTGCGGCGAGATGAAGTCGAGAAAGGTTGCCATCATAAATCGGGGATTGAATGCAAGATATCAAAATAATGTAAGTAATGACAGCCTTTTTAAATCGAAGATTTTTATGCCGATAAGGATACTGATGGCATATCCGGGGCGTGATGCCATCGTCCCCAACCCCCTCGCCCGTTATGTGTTATCCTGTCCTGGCCCGAGCCCGAGCATTATTTTTAGTGTCGGCACTTCTGTTGATGTGCCTTTCTCCGCTGCGGGCGGCGAAGGTGATAGAGCTGCCGCAAAAGGATTGGGCCTTCACCTGTGAAACGACCGATCTCGGCGCGACCGAGGCGGCCTGGATCGAGCTGCGCGACACCGCGCAGCAGCGGCTCTACCGACTGGGCGTGGATAATGGCGTGGCCCGCGTACAGGCCTGGCAACAAGGAGGGTGGAAAACGATCTGGCACGAAAAGGTGTCCGAGCTACCGCAGCCGGTTGGGCTGGGGGTTTTTCGCATTAACGGCTTTCTCTTCTTCGAGGCAGGTGATCAAGGCGCACTGCGCCAGGTAATTCCCCTGGGCGAGTCTGCCGTCCCGACCGTGTTGGAGGTGACATCTCGTTTGTCCAGTTCTGACGCCGAAGGAATCGCCGCTCCCGCCTTTCGCAGCCCGCTGCACGCGCCTGTCAGTGCCCCGAAGGAAACCAAGCCGATGCAGAAGGAATCCTTCGCGTGCTACATCCCGTGGTTCCCGGCGGATTACACCGCGCTCGGCTACCAGCGCCAGTACGACTTCCCGCTCGTCCCGTTGCGGCCGAGTCCTGATTTCAAGACCGATGTATTGACGGAGCAATACAGGATGATGACCGACAGCGGCATCACGACACTGACCGTGGATATGGTCTTCTTTAACGCCGACCGCGTGCGCGCCGGGGTGAATATTTTCAAGCGCCAGCTCGACGCCATCCGCACGATGAAAGGCGAGGGGATCCAGATCGTACCCTTTCTTGAGCTGAAGGAAATCCCCGCGGCCATTGCCGGATCGATCTACCTGCTGGACCGCTACGGCGACGACCCGCACTGGCTCAAGACGCAGGGGCGCCCGGTTTTCCTGACTTACCATAACGAGGCCCATGTGGACATGACGCCAGAGATGTGGCGTTCGCTGGTCGAGGGCACGCGTGCGGGTGGCTACGACTCGTATTGGATCTACAACTTCGAGGGCATCCAGGTCGCCCTGACCGGTACGGTGGAGATGGACACCGCGCCCGACATCGTGAAGGTCTCCGACGGCGTCTTCCACTTTGGCGGCTCCTCGCTGACGGACTCGGGCAAGTTCGCCAGCTTCATCCGCAAGCACTTCAGTGAGCAGTATCCCAACATGACGGTGGGCGGCTCGATCCATCCCGGCTACTACGCGGCCCGCACCTACAGCCGCAACCTCATCTCCCAGCGCCACACCGCCGAACTGCGCGAGAACTGGGAATATCTCAAGGCGGGCAATCCGGACTTCGTCCACCTGACGACGTGGAACGACTGGAACGAGGCCACGAGCTTCTGCCCGTCGTATGGAGACATCGGGGCACGGCTGGAAATCGTGAGCCGCTTTATGGCGGATTTTTTCGGCACGCCAATCCCGGCGGGAAGCGCAGACGTGCCGGAGTGGGTGCTCTCCTTCCGCAAGGAAGTTTACCCGGGCGAGCCTTTCTCATTGGAAGTGCTGCCGCTGCCGACGCAGAAGGGTCCGAAGGAGGGACAGGTGTATTTGAAAGTAACTACACGCGACGGTGAGGTGCTGTTGGACAAGACTTCTCCGGTGATCGACTTTACGAAGATGGAGCCGTGGATGGCGGAGACCCTCGTGCCCGACGAGCTGGAGGCACCCACGCTGCTGAAGGTCGAAGCGAGCTTCAAGTCCGCCGGCGGCAAGAGCGTCACCTATTACCACTTGCCCGATGTGATGGTGGCGGAGACCCACAGCTACGGGGACCAACTTTACTACAACATTCCGGTGCACCGGCTCGCGCCGGCCGACCAGGGGCTTTTTGTCTCGGTCAACGGCGTGGAGGAAGGACCGGCCACCGGCTCGGGCCTCTTCACGGTTGATTACGCGGCGGACGGTCCCGATAGCACACTGGTCGCCGGTTCGCGCCGGGGGCACCTGATGCGCTTCCTCGCTCCGCTCGACGTGGTGGGCGCGGAGGTGACGAAGCTCAACGAGCAGGTCACGGTCAGCCCGCGCCCGGCGGATGCACCGCAGGCCTCCGCCGAGTGGCAGGCGCGCTGGTCCTATGCCGAGCGCGGGGCGGAGTACTTCGCGGCGGTGGCTCAGTTCGCAGACGGGACCTGGGCCTACTCGCCCACGGTGTACTGTGAGCCGGTGGTCAAGCGCGACCGCCTGCTGGCCGAGTGGGTCTTCTCCGGACCCAAGCCCGCCCTGATGGGGAACGTGGCCGGTCTCGACAAGCCGCAGGCCATCATCGAGGACCGCTCCATCTACGGCAACAACCTGCCGATTCCCGAGGACTGCGGTTCGAAGTTTATCGACCTGCCCGGTAACGGTCGCGCCCTGCGCTTCGACGGGCGCACGTTGCTCAAGCCCGAGGACGACTCCGCCGCGAACGGCCCGGTCGCGGTCGAGGCGCTCTTCCGGCTGACTGAGGCGAACAAGTACCAGGTCATCGCCATGCAGCGCGGCGCGCAGGCCACGCTGGTCATCGAGGACGACGGGCACCTGGCGGCGTTGCGGCTGGCGGAGTTCCGCCGCCACCCGAACCCCTTTACGAAGGCGTACAGCCAGCTCCCGCTGGAGGCCGGACGCTTTTATCATGCGGTGGTCACCTACGACGGACGCGAGCTCTCGCTCTACCTCGACGGTGAGCTGCAGGAGTCGGTCCCGTGCGTCGGTACGCGCTCGACGGAGGGCTTCGCCCTCGGCGGCCCGGCGGGCAACCCCGTCATTACCAAAGCGGTCGATGAGATGCCGGTGAACGGCTTCTTCACGGGCGATCTGGTGAAATTCAGCATCTTCGGGCAGGCGCTGTCCGCCGACCAGGTGGCCGAGCTGGACGAGGTCGCGCGGATGCTGCCCTTCTGGAACATAAAGGAGTAATCATGGAACGAGGTATTTTTGCAAAAGGACTGCTGGCGGGCTGTTGCGCCGTGTTGGCGACGGCGGCCTACGGCTGGTCGGCTTACGACGGGTTTGACTACCGCTCGGCCCTGCTCGACGGGGCCGATGGCGGCTCGGGCGAGTGGAGTATTTATTGGCGTCCGAGTGGCGTGGGCGGGGTCAAGGTGATCACCCCGGGGCTGACCTACACCGATCGCGCAGGTCAGCCGCTGGCGGTCTCCGGCAATGCCGTCACTGTGAGCGACACGGCCACGGCGGGCGCTTACCGGGATACTTCCGTGCTGGCCGTTCCGGCACAGGGGAAGCAGACGGTTTGGCTGTCGTGCCTGGCCAAGGTCGAGGGCGGTCCCTTCGACGCCAGCGGCGATGAGGCCTCGCTGCAACTGCGGGACAGCGCGAACACCGAGTGGGTCACGCTCGGGGTGATGGGGCGGCTGGATCAGTGGCGGTTGCGCCTGGGCAACGGCAAGGACAAGTTTTTCTCCGACGGGGCCAAGATGGCTGCCCCCTCCGATCTGCACTGGCTGGTCGTCTGTGTCCAGATCGACACCACTCCGGGCGGCAAGGACAGCGTGTACCTGTGGGTCGATCCCGCAGTGGGCCGCCAGCCCCATGTCTCCGAGGCCCTGGCCTCGGCCACGGATCAGGATATCTGGCTGGCGGGCACAGAGGTGGCGTTCTCACGCTTGCGTGTCGGGCTGATCAACTCCGGTAGCGCCGAGTCCAAGACGATGACCTTTGACGAGGTTCACCTGGGAGAAACCTTCGCCGAAGTGGCTCCGGTGGGTCGCTGAAAGGGGTCAAATATATGCAAGAAATGCGCTGAATTTACATTTTCCGAAATCCCCCTCCGGACCTATGCTTTATATAACCCCAACCCCGGACACGATGCCCCTTGTTCGCCCCAAGCTTACCGTTAGACGGCCTGATGGCCGGGGGCTGCGCCTGCCCGGATATCCTGTTTCTCAAGCATAACCCAAAACCCACTCGATCACTATGAATATGGCAAAACTCGCACTCCTTACGCTGGCCTCGGCGGCCTTGCTCGCCCCGCTTCAGGCGGACGTGATTCTCTACGAAGGCTTCGACTACACGGCGGGTGCGCTCGTCAACCAAAACGGCGGCACGGGCTTCAGCACGGCCTGGAAAAACAGCGGCGCGGGCGGCGACACCGTCACCTATCCTGGGCTGACGTACACCTCCGGGGCGAACAGCCTGAACGTGATCGGTGGTTACACCACGGTGACGAACACGGCAACGGCGGGTTCCTACCGCGACTTCAGCGCTATCACCGCGGCCTCGGACACGGTCACGACTTACTGGATCTCGGTCATCGCCTCGACCGGGGGCGCTCCTTATTCGGTCTCCGGCGATGAAGCCTCCCTGCAGTTCCGTGACGGCAGCGGGACGAATCTGCTCAGCGTCGGCGCTTTCGGCAGCTCAGCCAACTGGCGTCTGCGCGCGATTGGCAACTCTTCGGGCTTCAGCAATGCCGGGGATGCGCCGTCCTCTTCGACGGAAGCGTATCTGGTTATCCGTGTGGACGTGGACACCACCACCAGCAGTGCCGCTGATAATCTTTACCTCTGGGTGAACCCGGAATTGGGCAGCGAGCCGAGCATCGCCAGCGCCACTTCGTCCATCACGGGCACGAACTTCTGGGACAACGGCGAGTTCTCGCTGGTGCGCCTGCGCACGGGCCTCATCGAGTCAGGCGGCACAGCCGAGTCGAAGTCGCTGACTTTCGACGAACTGCGCCTGGGCACGAGCTTCACGGATGTCGCCCCCATTCCCGAACCGGCGGAACTGGCCGGTATCATGGGCGTGCTGGTGGCCGCGCTGGGCTTCCTGCGCCGCCGCCGGTCCTGAATAACACGCCGGGTAGATTAACCGGAGATTTGCGAGAATGCTTGAGGATGAGTACAGCAAACGGAGCGCCATAAGGGACAAGTCACGGGGCTTTGCCCTCGTGGTGTCCCTGGCGCTCATGCTGTTCATCGTCCTGCTGCTTTACTCGCTGTCGATTTTCAGTGCGATCAGCACGCAGAACGCGACGACCAGCCGCCACGACGAGCAGGCCCGCGAGATGGCACGGCTCGGCGTTTACAATGCGCTGGGGCAGCTGTCGAAACTTGTTGGCCCGGACCAGCGGGTGACGGTATCCGCCGGCATCGACGATACGAATGCCTCCACCGCACAGATCGAGGGGGTGGAGAATCCGTACTGGGTCGGCGTGTGGGATGCGGATGCCGCCAGCGCGACCTTTGGCGAGACCTTGGGTTGGCTCGTCTCGGGAAATGCGCCCGATCCGCTGGAGGCGGTGGCGGACCCGGTGACCCTGTACCTGCTGAGCGATCCCACTGCCGCCGAAGCGGTGAAGGTACAGCGTATTGGTGTGACGGATACAGCCGGAACCGAAATCGGTGGCTACGCTTACGCGGTTTTTGACGAGAGCCAGAAGGCACAGCTCACGGCCGGTGGGCACGTGCGCGAGCGTCTGATCGCTGGTGAAGAGCCCGACAGCCGTCTGCTGCTGGGCGGCGCCGGGGCGGTGGACGCCAGCCCGCTGCTCGGGGCAGGGACGCCGACGCTTTCAGCGCTGTACGCGTCGATGCCCGGCGAGGTTTCCCGCTCGCAGTACGCGCTCATCAACGACGGCTTCGCGAATGAGCCATCCACCTTTCATGACTACACCTCGTGGAGCTACGGGGTGCAGGCTGACGTGCGCGCGGGAGGGCTCAAGCGCGACCTGTCGCTGGCCTTTGAGAGGGACGGAGACGAGACGGATACCAACGCACTCGATGCTTTTAACGGTTCGGACTTCGCCGGGAACGGCGCCCGCACCGGCGACGATTTGACCTCGGCCATCGAGCGCAACTACGGGGAGAACTTTTACGCGCGTTTCCTCTTCGCGGTGGAGGCGGACAACGGCGTCAGCGACCGCTCCGGGGACGATTTCATCCGTGGGCCGACCTGGCACCTGCTGCGCGACTACTACAACCTTTACAAGCACATCGACGGCGGCCAGTCCGGCTCGCCTTCCTTTACGGCGCAGCCGATGTACCCGAATACGCCGCAAGTGCCCGACAGCCTGAGCGACCCGTACAAGAGCGTGACCAAGACGCTGACCAACTACCTGCGCTATCAGGGGACGGTCTTCAACGGACTGATGTGGGCAGGTGACGCCGGGGTCAACGAGTACGCTTCCACCACGGTCAGTACCAACATCGCCGGGTATCTCAACCGGCCCACACGCGGAACCTACGCGCCTGTCATGCAGCGGGTGATCTATTACTTCTCTGCGATGAACGCCGGGGGCGAGCTGGCGCTGGTGATGAACCCCATCGTGGTGTTCTGGAACCCGTACAACGTGGACATCGAGGTGCCGGGGCTGAAGATTATCCAGGACAACCTGCCGATGTTTTTCCATGTGCGGCTTGAGCGACAGAATGTGGAAACGCAGGCCATTACGCACAAGGAATACCTGGCCGACTACCGTACGCTGCACAAGGCCTACGGAGCGACCGCCCAGGGCAAGGATCTCCAGCTCTTCATCTACAATGGCTCGCCGATCCACTTCGAGCCGGGCGAGATCAAAGTCTTTTCCGTGGCCGATGGCAGCCCGCAGGAGTACGGTAGCAGCTTCGGCACGAGCAACCCGCCAAACATCTATCTCTCCGAGGGGATGCGTTACGGAGGCGGGGTTTTCTACCGGCGCTTTTTCGAGATTAACGGAATCGGAACGGATGCTAAGCCAGACTTTGTCGAGAGTGAAAGTGCACGGGGAACCCCGGCCACTTCGACGGTGACGATCGACCTGACCGATCCGGAGGCTGCGGGGCAGCCGGAGGGGACGGAGGTCAATCCCGTGACCGCGCTGAGCGTGCAGGTCTATCCGGCACATTTGCACGGTGTGCCCGGAGCCGCTATCGACGCGGGCAACAGCGGCAACAACATCGGGGTGGGGGACAACTACAATTACCTGATTACGTCGGTCTTTGAGATCGACGGGGGCAGTTTCCCGGGGACGGAACGGGGCTACTGGATGGGGGACCAGCAGCTCCAGGAGGTGCATGTGCCTCTCATGCTCGGACAATCGCCGTTCACGATATACGCGGATTTCTCGGTCGAGGAGCAGAGCCTGTGGGGATTGATCGACATGATCGGGCAGCCCGATCAGCTTTTCAAGGTGGACCTGCTGACGCGCTCCTCGCGGGACGGTGGCACCGGCAGCCTGCTGGACAACTACAGCCCGCGCGCGGCCTTGCGCTCGGCTCAGGTTTCGAATCTGGAAACGGCGTTGCCGCCGCAGGCGACGCTGGAGGTGACGCCGGTATCTTCCGTTATCGGCGTGATCGAGAGCTTCGGCTCGAACGCTTACTGGGGCGACAGTCTGGGGTCGGGCGGGCAGAGCCACGTGACCGCGTGGGAGTTGCCGACCGGACCGATGCTCTCGCTGGCCGGGTTCCAGCATGCCGACACGGCGCTGATGGATTACCAGCCCGCCCGCGCCATCGGCAACTCCATGGCCAGCCCCTATGTCCCCTATGACCGGCTTTACCAGTACCAGGCCAGGGGGTCGAGCCCGAGCCGTTACTCGACGCAGTACGACCTTTCCTACCTGGCGAATCAGGCGTTGTGGGACGGGTACTTCTTTTCCGGCCTGAGCCCGGAGTTCACCGCCACGGGGGCTTTCCGTGAAACCTTGTCATTGGACGAAGTGATTGACCGATGGGCCGATCCGGCGCGTGACTACACCCTGCCGAACCCGCGGATGGTCTTCACGGCGGACAACACGCGGACGCTGGCTGATATCCGCGCCCTGCTCAAGAGCAACGAGGGCTACACCCACACGGCGGCGAACTTGCTGGTCGAGGGCGGATTCAACGTCAACAGCGTGTCCGTGCCCGCGTGGAAGGCCTTCCTCGGCGGCGTGCTGGGGCAGGAGACACAGGTCGCGTACCTCAACCCTAACGGGGGCTTGAACGACGATAACGACGCCGGACAGCCTTTCTCCAAGTACACCCTTCCCGACGGTGACAGCGATGACGCCTGGCGGGGGTTCCGCCGTCTCGACGACGAAGAGTTGGAGGACCTGAGCGAGGAAATCGTCCAGCAGGTCAAACGGCGCGGGCCCTTCCTGTCGCTGGCGGACTTCGTCAACCGCGGGCTGACCACGGACGGCGGCGCGAGCGACCTGCGTGAATCCGGAGCGCTCCAGAGCGCGATCGACGCGGCGGGGCTGAACGACGGTGTCGATAACGAGGGCGTCAGCGTCACCAACACCGGCGATTTTATCAACCCGTCCGCGGCTTCCGGCTCGTCCGTCCGGGGCATTTCCGGGTTCCTGACTCAGGCGGACGTGCTCAACCAGGCCGGGCCTTATCTGAGCGCCCGGGGAGACAGCTTTATCATCCGTGCCTATGGCGAGGTGAAAGATCCCTTTACCGGCGACGTTATCGCGCGCCGCTGGTGTGAGGCCCTTGTCCAGCGCACCCCCGAGTACGTGGATGCGGCTGCCAATGCCGCCGAGGACCGCGGGGCCGCGCTTTCCGCCGATAACGCCCAGTGGGGCCGTCGCCTGCGCATTGTTTCCTTCCGTTGGCTCGACCCGGACGAAGTATGACCCGTAAAACCTGCATTCTCCTTTTTCTCGGCCTGTTTCTGCTGCGCCCGTCCCTCTCTGCGCAGGAGGAGGTGCCGATGTACCGCGTGGACTTCACCTGCCTGCCATGGGAGGGCACGCCGCTGCCGCAGGGCGTCTTTTACGAGAGCGATGGGGAGGTGCGCCCGGTCAAGTTCCAACGCGTGCGCCGCACCGCGCTGATGGAATACTATGGGCCGAGTCCGCTGGTGTTTTTTCGGCAGGAGATCGGCCCGGAAGGCGAGACGATCCGCGTCCCGGTGGCCCGGGCGGACCTGTCCTCGGGGATCGAGCGGCCACTGCTGTTGTTCGTTCTGCGACCGGAGCAACCGCCGGGGACTTTCAGCGTCGTGGTGTTGGATGACCGGCCAGAGGCTTTCCCTCCGGGCAGCTACAAGATTATCAATCTCAATCCCGCGCCTTTGTTCTGTCAGGTGGGGGATGAGAAGTCCGAGGTCGGCCCGATGTCGCGCTGGACCGTCGTGCCGGAGGCCGCGGACGGCAGCGGCGTGGTCAACGCCACCGTTGTGCGCCCGGTAGATGGCGACTACAAGCTCGTCTATCGTGCTCAGTGGCCGCTGAACGAGCGCATGCGCACCCTGGTTTTCCTCTTCCCCAGCCAAAACCTCGGGATGGGCGACATCAGCACCTTTGCGGTGTCAGAGTATGTCCCGGCTGCGAAAAAGTAAGCTCCACCGACCCTTGCCAGCAGTGGTTTCGCAGGAGGAGCGAAAGAGGTCTCGCCCGGATCGTCGCTCATGCCGGAGCTTATTTTCGGGATTATCGACCATTATAATTCGTTTTTTATATATTAGTAACATCGATGTCATGGATCTTATACCTTTGACGAAAGGTCTTTGTTCGTCAAAGTCCATGGCGTCTCCTTTGGCTGAGGGGAGGCTCCATCTACCGGGGTGCAGGGGTACCGCGGCGGGAGATATCCCGTGCAGAGATCCCTGGCCGCGTACCCATAAACTGAAAACGTTCACTCGTCCTGAGCGGCGGGTGTTACTTTACCATAACTCATGCATATAATTGACTGGATATTTGTTTTCGCGCCGTTGCTGATAGTGTTTGGGATAGGAGCGTTCACGCAGAAGTACATGCGCAGTGTGGCGGACTTTATGTCCGGCGGGCGTGTGGCCGGGCGCTACCTGCTGGCGGTGTCCAAAGGGGAAATGTCGGCGGGGGCAGTGGTCTTCGCGGCGGTCTTCGAGGTGATTTACCGGGCCGGTTTCACCTGGACCTGGTGGCAGTGGATCAACATCCCGGTGGGGCTGCTGATCGCCACGACCGGCTTCGTCGTTTACCGCTACCGTGAAACGCGCGCCATGACGCTGGCGCAGTTCTTCGAAATCCGCTACAGCAAGCGTTTCCGTATCTTTACGGGCTTCCTCGGCTTCTTCGCCGGCCTGGTCAACTTCGGGATCATCCCGGTGATCGGTGCCCGCTTCATCACGACCTTTATCGGGTTGCCGCCGGTGCTGTTTCATTTCAACCCGGATATTGATGTTAACCTTTTCCTGTTCAGTTTCCATATCGGGGAAATCATCATCGGCACACACCTGCTGGTGATGGCCGTGCTGCTGTCGATTACGCTGTTTCTGACGATCGCGGGCGGTCAGATCACCGTGATGGTTACGGACTGCCTGGAGGGGATGCTCTCGCAGATCCTCTATCTGGTCATTATTGTGTGCCTGCTGTACATCTTCAGCTGGGGGGAAATCTCGACCGTGCTGGCGGACCGCCCGGCGGGCGAGTCGCTGCTCAATCCCTTCGACTCGATGGCGCTGAAGGACTTTAACCTGTGGTACGTGCTCATGGCCGCGTGCGTGAGTGTGTACGGGACGATGGCCTGGCAGAACCAGAGCGCGTACAATGCGGCGGGCCTGACCCCGCACGAAAACCGCATGGGTAACATCCTCGGTCGCTGGCGCGAGTACGGTAAGCAGGCGCTGGTGTACCTGCTGGCCATGTGCGCCATGACGTACCTGTTCCACCCGGACTTCGCCGAGCAGGCCAAGGTGGTCATGCACGATCTTTCGCTGATCCCGGACGTTCGCGGCCAGGAGCAGATGCGCATCCCCATGGCCGTCTCTTACATGCTTCCCATCGGGGTTAAGGGCGCCTTCTGCGCGGTCCTGATCATGGGTATCTTCGGGGGGGACTCCACCCACCTGCATTCGTGGGGGAGCCTGTTCGTGCAGGACGTGCTGGTGCCGCTGCGCAAGCGGCCCTTTGGCCCGAAGCAGCACATCAAGGTGCTGCGCCGCTCGATCACGGGCGTGGCGATCTTCGTCTTTTTCTTCGGGGCGTTTTTCCCGCAGACCGAGTTCATCGTCATGTGGTGGTCGGTCACGATGGCCATCTACGTCGGCGGTGCCGGCGCGGTCATCATCGGGGGCCTGTACTGGAAAAAAGGTACCACCGCGGCGGCCTGGACCGCGCTTGTCACCGGGTCCGGCCTGAGCGTGGGCGGGATCATCGCGCGTATTATTTGGGAGCAGGATTTCCCGCTGAACGGGATGCAGGTTTCCTTCTTCTCCAGTATCATTGCCATGGTGCTGTACGTCGTCGTCTCCCTGCTGACGTGTAAGGAAGAGTTTAACATGGATCGCATGCTCCACCGCGGCGAGTACGACAAGCTCAACAAGGCTGTGGGCGAACACCGTCCGACGCCTCCGAATCGCCGACGCAGCTGGTTCGCCCGCGCAGTGGGGATCGATGAGAACTTCACGGTGGGGGACAAGTGGATCGCCGGGGGGCTACTCGGCTGGGGTCTGCTGTGGTTTGGTGTCTTTCTCATCGGGACGGCCTGGAACCTCCTGCCGAAGATCCAGCTGTTCGCGGACATGGGCCTGGAGCCTTGGCCGCTGGAGACCTGGAAGACCTTCTGGCACGTCGTGGGGATCGGCATCCCGGTGTTCATGTCGCTGGTGACGGCGGTGTGGTTCATCTGGGGCGGCACGCGCGACATCTTCCGGCTCTTCTCCCTGCTCAAGGCGCAGGTCGCCAACGAGCTGGACGACGGGACCGTGGTCGGCCACCAGAACCTGGACGACGCGGTCGTCACCCACGAGCACGACGGCGCGATCCAGACCGACGAGATCCACCCCGAGCAGCTTCCCGAAAACCGGAAGTAGCCACGCTCAGGCGGGGAGCTTTACCGCTCCGTTCGCCAACCTTTTACGACAAAGCCATGCCCTTCGCGGGGCATGGCTTTTTTTGCTTCTCGATACCGATAGATTCAATTTCGCAAAAC
>JAUTCS010000148.1 GCA_030673825.1 Verrucomicrobiota bacterium JB024
GCGCCCAGCTCATCGACGATGTAACGCTCCACCCGGTCGTTGATCTCCAGGGTGGAGAGCCCCGCGGCCATCCAATCGTCCAGGTAAGCGAACACCGACGCCAGCAGCCGCCCGGACTCGCGCATCAGCGCCAGCTCGGCCTCGGTTTTCCGAATCGCGTCAGCCACCGGCCACCCGCCGGATATCCACCTCGGCCAGTTTCAACTGCTCGCGCACGATCTCGGAAAAAGACAGCTCCGGATTGGCTTCCGCCAGCATACCAATTTTGATCCAGAACTCGGCCTGGGCGTTGATGGAACGCACCATCACCGAGCTGGCCTTGCGGATCTCTTCGTGGAGGTCGTCGTTGATCTTTACGATGCCCATGGATTGGCTCTATATATGAAACGTATATGGATCATATATAGCAAAATCTCAGGTGGCAACAGGGCGCTCCACCGCCAGACGGTAGGTCGTGAAACGCCGGCCCGACAGCTCGCTCCCGTGCACCTTGTGAGCCATTCTGGCCAGCGACCGGTATTCGGGTCGGCTGTCGAGCAGGTGGAAAACGACCTCCTCGTGACCGAATTCGCGGGCCCAACCCATCAGCACTTTGAATACGGCGATGCCAAGCCCCCAGGCACGACGAGACAGTACGATCGCCAACTCAAACCTCTGATCGTCCGGTTGGATGCCGCACCAACCCGCCAGCCTTCCGTCCACACGAATCGCACGGACCCGGCAGCCGGGCAACGCGTTCAGCCGACGTTTCTCCTTTACCCATTCGCGGACACTGTCCTTATCGAAGCGGGCATGATCCACCAGGTGTTTTCTCAGGAACGCCTCATTCAACAGGGCAAGAAGGTCCTCCGCATCAATATCGGCAAGATCGACGAATTCCGGATGGCTCATGAATCGGCCTGCCCCCCCTGCGTGCCGGAATATTGCTGAAGCAACGCGGGAAACCGCTCTTGAGGCGGAAATGCTTCAAAACTGTGGGCGGCGCCGGTACTGACCCAGTCCAGCTTTTCCTTGGTAAAGGTCTCGATGAACGGCCTGTAGTCGGCGGCGTTCTCAAACATGGTCGAGCGCACATTGACGAAATCGCCCACGCCCTCCGGGCGGGTGAACAGCCAGCTCATGCAGTAATCGCAGAAGAAATGCCGCGTGACGCCATGCAGGCCGCCGATCACCGGCTCACCCCGTGTCACCCTGAATGCCTCGCCTGGGAACAGCGCGCTCAGGCTGAAAGCACTGGACGACATTCGCTGACAACCTGTGCAATGACAGGCCATGGTGACCATGGGTTTGGCGTGGACTTCGAATTCAACACGTCCGCAACGACAGCGCCCCTTGGCGCTGGAGGAAATGTCCGGCATGACAATGGACCTCACTGTTGGGTGGAGGGGCCATCATAACCATTCTCAGAGAAATATCAGGAACCGCTTGCGGGATTGCCGTGGCGGCTCTTCAGCCATGACTGCCCGTCATTTTTCGCATGGCGGCGCCTGGCTCGCTCCAGAATCAGTCTCACGAGCGCCCTTGAATCGGCCGCACCGCGATAAACCAGGTCGGCTGCATCGACTCGAAATCGGTACGAACGTTCTTCGGCAGGTAGGCCGCCGAATCCAGCACCGCCACCCTACCGTCCTGGCGACGGAACACCACCCAGTGCCAGAAATCGCGGCCACCCTCCCGGTGATGTTTGATCGCCAGCAAGGCGCAATCCGGCAGACTATCCCAAGACTCGAAAGGCAGCTCATTGTCAGACGTCTCGACGCCAAACCGCGACAGCATTCGCCGCACATAGCGGGTATCCGACCAAAGACGTTCATCCTCCGCCTCTATGCCCATGCCGTTGGCGATGGCCTTCATCTCCACATAGCTCTTACCGAGGATATTGGCCACGGAGGCAATGCCGCAGCCGGAGACTTCTTCCTGTATAACCGAAGTGAACAATGAAACCTGCTCCTACAATCTTCTTGAACCACTTGATGGGCCGGTCCCGCGCTACCGCTGCGCCTACATGTGCTCCATTATTCGTTGAAAATAATCCAGGCACCGGGCAGCTCCAACGCTTCGGCGCACCGCGCCGCATCACGGGTAAGAGGGACATTCAAAGCCACGCCGGAGCTGAACTGCAGAGTGAAATGGGACTGCTCCTCAAGAACGGCACCCTCGATACTCTCACCGATCTGAAGCACCAGGTTATCGCAGAAGCCGCTGTCACACCGCGCCAGGGCTTCTCCGGACGGTAGATGAAGCCGGGGCTCATTCAGGATGGTCAGGGTGCGGTCCTGAAACTGCAATTGAATATAATCGTGCACAAACCAGACCTGGGAAAGAGGCTCGTAGTCCATCAATTCTTCGATCATCCGCCCCCCTTTTTGAATAAGTCCACGACCAAATCCCAGAGCCAGACCATGCGCATTGCTTTACGAAAATTCTAAAGCGGCAAGGTTCGCTCCGATACCGGCGAGCCCCTGAAAAGACAGCATCAAGAGATGGAGCCCCCGGCTAACGATAACGTTAGCCACCTTCTTTGGTGGGCCAATCATAAATCTTGACGTGGTTTACAAGCCGCTCTTTTTCCGACTGTTGCTCCGAAGATAGTTGGTAGCCACCCCACTGTTCGGTGAAATAATGATTGTGGGGAAAGTCACCGGACTTGGCCCGCTCAGCCGGTTCAAGCAGCTCTTTCGCCAGCAACGCCAGACCGCGCGGCCCTGTTTCTAACCTCGGTACAACAGGTACAGCCGCTTGATCTCCCTACCGCTGCACTCCAGGACCACCACCTGGTCGTCGTTGAATCGGACTTCGGCGATATTGCGTTTTTTCGAGTAGAACGAGCCGGCGACCGCCAGGACGATGGCGATAATCACGCCGATCACATTCAACAGCAGCCCCAGCAGCACACTAAAAAGCAGCAGGCCGATAATAAATCCGACCACACCGAACTTTCTTTCCTTGACCACACGGGCTGATACTGACGCAACCTGATCCGCGCGATAGGTTACTTTGTTCGCGCCTTTGATCACCAGCGTGTCATTGTTGCTGACAGACGCCGAGCCACTCACCCCAAAATTCCCACCAACTATTTTCATTTTTCTCCCCAATCTACCCTTGGCGGCCAAGCCGTGCTTTTAAGGCTTGACCAAATCTGATTTTCAGGCAAAACGCCCCGGGCAGATTAAAGACGTGACCGGCTTCACAAGTCAACACTTGTAAACCCGGCTTGGGTGGAATCCGATCCGATGATTTTTTGAATAAAGGCAATGCGGTTCGCCACGGCAACCCGTGGTACTTCCACTGTCCGGTAGCCCCACTGCGTGTACCAGCGGCTCATTCCCTGGAACACTTCCACCGCCTCCTCGAAGCTCTGGTCCCGCTCCGCGTCGGTGCCGTAGATGGCCTCCCAGGGGGGCAGCAGGAACACGGTGTTGCTGTAGG
>JAUTCS010000149.1 GCA_030673825.1 Verrucomicrobiota bacterium JB024
GCAGGACGTCGGTCTGCCCGGCGGGGGCGTAGCGGATGTACGTCTCGAGGATCCGCTCGCCGTTCATGCTCGGGGGGTCGTATATTTCGACCGCGTCGAGCTGGGCGGGGGTGATCCCGGCCTCGGCCAGGCAGTAGTCCACGGCGTGCGTGGGGAAGCGGTGGTCGTGCTTCTCGCGGCTGAAACGCTCCTCTTGCGCCGCGGCCACGATCTCGCCGTCGCGGACCAGTGCGGCCGCGCTGTCATGGTAAAAAGCGGATATCCCCAAAATATGCTTCATCGTCAGTCTCGGATCATAAAAGGTTCACTCATAGCGGCCTGAGCATAAAAAACGACTCTATTTCTGCCCCTGTGCCGGGAAGTCCGGCTGCCTGCCCCGTGGCCATCGGCGTGTCCATCGCGGCATGGGGGGGTCATTCCGGCTGGGCGGGTGCGGCGTCCTTGCTCCGGGCGGGCGAGCTCTGCCAATAGTCAAGCACGGCCTGCGCCCAGAGCTTCTGGCCTTCGCGGTTGTAGTGCACATCGCCGGGGATGAAAACCGTCTCCGTCAGTGCCTGGCGGGCGGAGGCGTCCTCCGGGATCATGGTGTCGTAAAGATCGATCAGTTCCAGCCCGTGCGTCTGCGCGAACTCGACCCAGGTGCGGCGGTAAAGATCGTCCCGCTTGCCGGAGGCGATGGCCTCGGGCCAGGGGTAGATGCCGAGGGTCAGGCGGATGCCGTGCTCGTCGCAAAGCTGCTGAAGGCGCTCCATGTAGTACTCGCAGGAGGCGATCCCGACGTGGCCCCAGCGGCGCTGGAGCCAGGGGTTGTAGGCCCACTCGTCGCGCTTGTCGGTAAAGTCGATGCTCTCGCCGGTTTCGGGATCGGTGAAGCGTGTGGCCCGCCACGGGTCGTGGCCAAGGTTGCGCTTGATGGAGCGCACGACCAGTGAGTTATCCCAGAAGCCCAGCGGGCTCGGACTCTGCTCGAAGCGCCCGGTCCAGGCGTCATCCGGACGAACATTTTCGGGGACGAAGCCGTTATAAAGCAACTCGTCGGGCACGTCTGACATATCGACAAACACCATCAGTTCGTCGAACTTCAGCCCGACCTCTTCGATCAGGTAAAGGGCCTTGTAGTAGTAAAGCTTGGGCGAATACGACACCACCCCGGCGTTGAGCACCTCGATGTTCTCGGTGGCGAGCTGCTCTTCGACGAGCCCGGCCCAGGTATTTTCGTAGGTGATCCCGACAGCCTCTGTAAAAGAGTCTCCCAGGATAAGCAGGCGGTAGTTGTCGCTGTCGAGCGGGACCTCGCGGCAAGCGCGATCCTTGAAGCCAAGGCTGTTGGTGTTGAGCGTGTAGCCGTCGGGTCCCCACTGGTCGGTCTTCGTGGCCAGGGGCGCGAGGCCGTGGTGATAGTAGGGGCTGTAAACCCGTGTGGTGTCGCCGCCGGGCGCGGTGCGGCCGGGGCCGTCCTGCGCCGGGTGATAATCCTTGGAGCGGTAAACAACGTACCCGGTGATCCAGTCCGCCGGGATAAACAGAACCAGAAAGATAATCAGGCTGATCAGCCACTTGTGGCGAAGGAGAAAAGGCGGACGCTCGTCGGACATGGGATCGGAGAGAAAACGATAACAGGTTCAGGCTGGGGAAAGCTCATACCCATGGACATTTTAGGACCCAAGGGCAAGCGGTTATTGCCCGGCAGCGAGGCCCCTAGCAGCGGAGGCGGGACCGCAGGCAGCGTCTCCCCTGCTCCGGCCGACAACGCCCGACAGCTAAGAGCCCCCGGACCGGGCGGATCACATCCGCCACTATCCGGGGGCTCTGGCCGGCTCACCTGTCCCCACGCCGGAGAGCGGGTGGCCGGTACGTACGTTCTAGTCTGTCAGGGAAAGCGGCTCCTTAGCGCGTCTTGATGATCTTCCACAGCTCGCCGTAGATGGCGCTGCCGTTGGGAACTTCCTCGACGTACTGGAGGTGCTTCTGGGTCTCGGCATCCGGGTAGATGGCCGGGTTTTCCAGGTCCTCGGGCGTGATGTCGGGCAGGGCGGCCTTGTTGGGCGTGGCGAACTGGTTGAAGTTCGACAGCTGAGCGCCGACCTCGGGCGAGAGGATGTAGTTGATAAACTTCATGGCCAGGTCGGCATTGGGGGCCTTGGCCGGGATGCACAGACTGTCCACCCACACGACGGTGCCTTCCTTCGGGTTGGAGAAGGAAACGTAGTCGTGCTCGGCCATGGCCTGGATGACGTCGCCGTTGTAGGCCATGGCGATGTCCACCGTCTCGGCGATGACCTTGTTGAGGCCGCCGACGTTACCCTCGAAGCCCATGAAGCCGGGCTTCTTCTTGTCGGCGATCATCATGTTGGCCGCAGACATGAGCTCCTTCTTGTCGAGCGAATTGACGGAGTGGTCCTGATAGATCAAGGCCGCGCCGATCATCTCACGCTCGGAGTCGAAGAACATGAACTTGATCCCGTCGGCGGGCTCGAAGAGGCTCTTCCACGAGGTCACCGGGCCGTCGAACTTCTTCGTGTTATAGACGATCCCGACCGTGCCCCACTGGTAGGCGGCGGAGTACTTGTTACCCGGGTCATAGGGCGGGTTGACGAAGTTGTCCGAGAGGTTCTCGATGTTCGGGACCTTGGCGTGATCGATGGGCTGAAGGAGTTTCAAGTTGATCAGACTCTTCATGATGAAGTCCGAGGGCACGATGATGTCGTACTGGCTGACGCCCCCGGCCTGGAGCTTGGCCAGCATCTCCTCGTTGGACTCGTAGAGGCTGGTGATGACCTTGCAGTTAAACTCCTGCTCGAAGTTCGTGATGATCTCCGGATCGATGTACTCGCTCCAGATGTAGAGGTTCAGCTCCTGAGGCTTGGACTCAGCCGCGGACGCGGCGAACGGCAGCGAGAACAGCGCGCAGGCGCCGATGATGAGCGATTTGGTATTCATCTGGTAGGTTCGGTTGAGTTAATTAATGTTTGGTGTTGGGCGAAAGCTTCTGCATGAGCGCGACCGAGGCGATGGTCACGAGCATGACGATGGTTGAGAGGGCGTGAATCTCGGGCGTGATCCCGCGCTTGACTGAGGCGTAGATGAACAGCGGCAGCGTGGTGGATTTGGGCCCGCAGGTGAAAAAGCTGATCACGAAGTCGTCCAGCGACAGCGTAAAGGCGAGCATGGCCCCGGCAATAATACCGGGCTTGAGCATCGGCAAGAGCACACGCGTGAGCACGCGCCAGTAGCCCGCGTACAGGTCGCAGGCGGCCTCCTCCACGTCGTGCCCGATCAGCTCCAGCCGCCCGCGCACGGCCAGCGCGACAAAGGCGATCTGAAACGTGATGTGGCCCACGATCATCGTGGTCAGCCCCAGTTCGAAGAGCCCCGTGGTGTAGCGGATCACGCTGAAGGCGATGACCAGCGCCACGGCGAAAATGATATCCGGCGTGACCACCGGCAGGTGCAGCAGGACGTTGAGCTTGCCCGCCGTGCGCTTCTTCCACGGGAAGCGGTACAACCCGATGGCCAGCATGGTTCCGATCAAGGTGGAGAAGGCGGTCGAGACCACTGCGAGGACGAGGGTGTTCCAGGCAGCCCACAGGATGAGCTCGTTGTGCACGAGCTGCTGATACCATTTGAGGGAAAAGCCGCCCCACTTCAGCCCCATGTCCGAGGCGTTGAAGGAGAACATCACCACCGAGAGCATCGGCAGGTACAGGAAAATAAAAATGAAGACCGAGGTCAGGTTCGAGAGGGTCGAGGTGCGCTTCATCGGGCTCCTTTCTTTTTCGAGCCACGGGTCGCTGCCACCAGCGCCCCCAGCGTCAGGACCATCAGCACCAGGCTCAACGCCGCCCCGAAGGGCCAGTCGCGGCTCGTGCCGAACTGCTGCTGGATCAGGTTACCCACCAGCATGTAGCGCGCCCCGCCCAGCATGTCCGGCACGACGAACATCCCCATCGCGGGCACGAAGGTCATGGTGATCCCCACCGACAGCCCCGGCAGCGTCTGCGGCAGCACCGCGTGCCGGAACACCCGCCACGGGCTCGAATACAGATCGTGCGCGGCCTCGACGATGCTCCAGTCCATCTTTTCCACCGCCGTGTACAGCGGCAGCGCCACGAAGGGCAGGAAGACCGAGACCATCCCGATATAGACCGCGAACTGGCTCGGGTAGAGCGTCGTCCCCGGCTCGGTGATATGGAGGAAACTCAGGAAGCGAGCGAAGGGCATGTTACCGTCGAGCACGAGCAGCCAGGCGTAGGTGCGGATGACGAGGTTCGTCCAGAAGGGCACGAGCAGAACCGTCAGCCACAGGACGCGCTTATTCGCCGGACGAGAGGCCAGAAAGAACGCCAGCGGGTACGAGAGCAGGATACACAACAGCGTCGTCATAAACGCCACCACTACGCTGCGCCAGAGGATGAGCAGGTTGTCCGCTGACCAGCCGAAAAAGCCGTATCCGAGCATGCGCCGGACGTTGTCCAGCGTGAAGGTCATCTCGATGTCCCCGTACTCGCCCCGGGTCAGGAACGACACCACGAAGAGCGACAGGCACGGCAGCGCCAGCAGGAAAATAATGATCAACAGGCCGGGCGTGACAAAGATCGCCTGCCGCGTGCGGATAACCGACGGGCGGACCATCTCCCCGCGGTGCAGGATGACATTGGAGGTCTCCTGCGGCAGGAGGTCGTCACGCTCAAGACGCTTCATACCGCGGCCTCCTTCTCATCCGGCGCGGGGGCCTTCATCCGCTGAATCTCCTCCTCATAGAGCAGGATGATCGACTCGCGCGGCACGTGCACCCCGACCGTATCACCGGCCTCCAGGATGGTGGTGGCGTCCGTCTCCATGGTCAGGCCGTTGTCCAGGATGAGCTTCTGGTAGCAGCCTTTGTAAATGTTCGTCACGACCCTCGCCTGGAGGTCGCACTGCGGCGTTCCGGGCCGGGCGAGCTGGAGGTTTTCCGGGCGCACGGAGAGCGTGCCCGCTTCCCACGGGATGGACTCGGGGAGGGTCCAGTTCCCATAAGGCGTAGCCACCTCGGTCTCGCCGATGGCCTTGGCCTCGATAAAGTTCTCCGTCTGGAGAAAATCGGCCACGAAGCGCGTCAACGGGCGGTCATAGACCTCGCGCACGGTGCCGTACTGGGCGATCTGGCCCACGTTCATCACCGCCATGCGGTCGGAGACGGTGAGCGCCTCCTCCTGGTCGTGGGTGACCATGATAAAGGTTTTCTCCAGCCGCTGCTGGATCTGGCGCAGCTCGACCTGCACCTGCACGCGCAGCTTGGCATCAAGCGCGCTCATGGGCTCGTCCAGCAGGAGGATTTCGGGCTCGTTGGCGAGCGCGCGGGCCAGGGCCACGCGCTGGCGCTGCCCACCGGAGAGCTGGTCGGGCTTGCGCGAGTCGAAGCCCTTCAACTGCACGAGGTCGAGCGTCTGGCGGGCCTTTTCGAGGGCCTCGGCCTTGGGGACCTTGCGCGAGATCAGACCGAAGCACACATTTTCCAGCACCGTCAGGTGCGGGAACATCGCGTAGCTCTGGAAGACGGTGTTCACGGGGCGTCGGTTGGCTCGGATCTTGGTGCAGTCCTGCCCGTTGATCTCGACCCGGCCGTTATCGGCCATCTCCAGCCCCGCGATGATACGCAGCAGGGTCGTCTTGCCGCAACCGGAGGGACCCAGCAACGTAAAGAACTCCCCCCGCTCGACGCAGAGATCCACGTCGTAGAGGGCCCGGGTCTCCCCATAGTTTTTGCAAACGGCGTATGTCTGTAAACCCATGTCGGTCGTCAAAAAGGATGTGAGGCGGCTTGTTCGCCTAGCATCCCATATGCCAACGGCCCCCACTCCCTGTGAATATTTTGCCGATTGGTTGCATTTTTTCACCAATGAATAGTGTTGCGTTCACAAACATCCAGCGAATAGTTCACTTATGCCTACGATTAAGGAGATTGCTGAACGCAGCGGGTTTTCGCCCAGCACGGTTTCGTATGCCCTGCGGGACAATCCGCGTATCCCCGAGGAGACCCGCGACAAGATCAAGGCGGTCGCACAGGAGATGGGCTACCAGCGCGACGCCCACCTGGGCCAGCTCATGGCCTACCTCAAGGGCCGGGGTCGCAAAGCCTCCGCCTGCCCGCTGGTCTGGATCAACTCCACCACCGACCCGCACCACTGGCATAAAACTCCTTGGGCGAAAGAGTTTTACGAAAGCGCCTCGCAGCGCGCCGAGAGCCAGGGTTTCGCCCTGAGCGAGCTGTGGGTCCACGACCCGAAGATCCCCCACTCGCGCCTGGACGACATATTAAAGGCCCGCGGCACCCGCGGACTCATCCTGAGCACGCCGCTCCAGGGCGAAGACTGGGCCCAGTGGATCGACTGGAACGCCTACGCCACGGTCATCCTGGACGACCCGTTCGCCATGCCCCAGTTCGACCGCGTGTATGCCGATTACGCCTCGAATATGCGCCAGGCCATCGAGCAGGCGCTCGCGCGCGGCTATAAGAAGCCCAAGGTGTGGCTGAGCGAGCGCGAAGACTACTGGACCGGCTACGGCTACACCTACGAGTGCCTGCGCCAGAACCACACGCGCCCCGAACTCGACGCGCTCTTGCCGCCCTTCGCCGGGGAGGTCACCACCGAAAACGTCCGCCGCTGGATGGACGAGCACCAGCCGGACATGGTCATCGCCCCAACCGCGACTGTCGGCCTGCGCCTGCGCGAGCTGGGCTACCGCCTGCCGCAGGACCTCGGCTACCTCGCCATGTACGTGCTCAACGAGGACTCCGAGTGGAGCGGCTTCAGTCAGCTCCACACCCAGCAATCCATCGTAGCGGTGGACCGCATCGCTGTGCTTTTGCAGAACAACACCCCCGGCCGCCAGCCCCACCCCCAGAAGATCCAGATCGGCGGCGAGTGGCACGAAGGCAAAACTTTACGCCCCCCGGTCTACTCCCCGGTGCATTTTAAGCGGTGAACACTTGTGTGATGTATAGAATTTTTACACACGCAGATTTAGCGAACGATACACCTTTTATTCACGGGTAAAATTCAGCAGTTGGCACGGGCTGGCACTCCGGCTGCAAATATCCCGGTAACAACACCCAAACCCGCTTTACCGACCACCACCATGAACACCGTCACCGCATCGCTGCGAGCCATTGACAAGGCCCACCATATCCACCCGTTCACCCACAACGACGCCATGCACGAGAACGGCGCGTACATCATCGATCACGCAGAGGGCAGCTACGTGACCGACGACCACGGTGTGCGCCTGCTCGACGGGCTGGCCGGGCTGTGGTGCGTCAACATGGGCTACGGCCGCCGCGAGATCATCGACGCCATCTCCGCCCAGCTCGAAAAGCTCTGCTACTACCCGTCGTTCTTCAACTCGACGACCGAGCCGACCATCCTCCTGGCCGAAAAGCTCCACTCGCTCGGTCTGCCGCGCCTGACGCACACCCTTTTCTCCAACTCCGGCTCCGAGGCCAACGAGACCGCCCTCAAGGTCATCCTCAGCTACTGGCTGCTCAAGGGCCAGCCCCGGCGCACGAAGATCATCAGCCGCACCTACTCCTACCACGGCGTCACCCTCGGGGCCACCAACCTGACCGGCCTGGTCAGCTGCACCAAGCCCTTTGGCCTGCCCACGAGCGGCTTCGTCCGCGTGCCCGGCCCGTACCACTACGCCTCCGGCTCGGCGCTCTCGCCCGAAGATTTCGGTAAAAAGTGTCTGGAAGAGACCGAGACGATCATCAAGTGCGAGGGGCCCGACTCCATCGCCGCGCTCTTCGCCGAGCCGATCCAGGGCGCGGGCGGCGTCATCATCCCGCCCGCCGGTTACCTCCAGGGCCTGCGCGAACTGGCCCGCAAGTACGGCATCCTGTATGTTTCCGACGAGGTCATCACGGGCTTCGGGCGCACCGGCTCGATGTACGCCAGCGAGGCCTGGGATCTCGACCCGGACATTCAGTGCCTGGCCAAGGGCATCACCAGCGGCTACATCCCACTCGGCGCCACCCGCGTCAGCGACGACATTGCCACCACCCTTAACAGCGGCGGCTACTACGCCAACGGCCACACCTACAGCGGTCACCCGGTCGCCTGCGCCGCCGCCCTGGCCAACATCGCCTTGATGGAGAAGGAAGCCACCGTCCCCTACGTGCGCGACGAGGTCGGCCCGTACTTTGAACAAAAGCTGCTCGCCCTCAAGGCGCACCCGGCGGTGGGCGAAGCCCGCTGCTGCAAGCTGATGGGGGCGCTCGAACTGCTCGACCACGGCCAAAAGGTCACCGACCCGACGATCGGCCTGGGCCCGAAGGTCGCGGCCCTCGTGCGCAAGCACGGCGCGATCGTCCGCGGCCTGGCCAACCTCATCGCCATCTCCCCGTGCCTGAACATCACGCGGGCCGAGGTCGATGAGCTCTTCGCCAGCGCCCAGGCCGGGCTCGACGAATTCGCCGCCGGCTGAGCTTTTGCCCGTTCCTTGTACCGCGCAGCCCAACGCGCGTGAGCCCGGCGGGAGCCGTTCCCGCCCGGTGCCGTCGCCCGGCGCGCCCGCGGATTTGCACCCAAGCTGATTCAACGATACTTTTACTTACCGAGGATAAAAAAATGATTATTGGAGTTCCCACCGAAATCAAACCGCAGGAACACCGTGTCGCGCTCGTCCCGGGCGCGGTCCGCACGCTCGTTGAAGACGGGCACCGCGTCATCGTGGAAAAAGGCGCAGGCCTGGGCTCGGGCTATTCGGATGAGGCTTACGCCGATGCCGGGGCCGTAATGATCGCCACGCACGCCGGGGTCTTCGCCGAGGCCGACCTGATCATCAAGGTCAAGGAACCCATCGAGCCGGAGTACCCGCTCCTGCGCCAGGGACAGATCCTCTTCACCTACCTGCACCTCGCGGCGGACAAGCCCCTGACGGACGCGCTCCTGGCCAGCGGCTGCACCGCCATCGCCTACGAGACGGTGGTGAAAAACGGTCGCCTGCCCCTGCTGGAGCCCATGAGCGAAATCGCCGGGCGCATGGCCTCGATGGTCGGCGCGGTCCAGCTCTCCAAGAACAACAGCGGCATGGGCAAGCTGCTCGGGGGCATCCCCGGCGTCAGCCCGGCGCGAGTCGTCGTCATCGGCGGCGGCACCGCGGGGGTGAACGCCGCCCGCATCGCCGCCGGGATGGGCGCGGACGTGACCATCATGGAGGTCGATGTCGAGCGAATGCGCTTCCTTGACGCCACCATGCCCAAAAACGTAAAAACCCTTTTCTCCAGCCCGGCCAACATCGAGGGCATCCTCCCCGAGACCGACCTGCTCATCGGCGCGGTGCTCGTTCCCGGCGCGAAGGCCCCCAAGCTCATTACCCGGCCCATGCTCGCCTTGATGAAGGAGGGCAGCGTGCTGGTGGACATCGCCATCGACCAGGGCGGTTGCATCGAGACTTCGCACCCGACCACCCACCAGGACCCGACCTTTGTCGTGGACGGCGTCACCCACTACTGCGTGGCCAACATGCCCGGCGCCTACGCCCGCACCGCCACTCTCGGCCTGACCAACGTCACCTACGGCTACCTGCGCAAGCTCGCCCACCTCGGCGTGGCCGGTGCCGCCCAGGCCGACCCCTCGCTCTTGCCCGGCATCAACGTGATGGACGGCAAGCTCCACTGTCAGGCCGTGGCCGAGGCGCTCGACCTGCCCTACACGCCGCTCAACTTTTAGACCGAACCGCCCTCTACCGCCGATGAAAAATGCCCGCCTGGCCCTCATTTATAGACCCGCGTGATCTCGCCCCAGGAGATCTCTCCCCGCATCCGGACTTGCCCGAGAATATCCGGCTGCACGAAATAGAAACGCCGGACGATCCGCTTTTCGATCTCGCCTACGAGCTGCTCGTAGGTGAGTTCAGCGAAGCCGGGGAGATCGAGCCCCGCGACGTCCTTGCCCACCGACTGCGGCTGCGCCCCGATCACCCGGTCAACGGCTTCGGGCTCAACTACCAGCTCATGCTGCTCAATGTGGACGGCGAGTGGGCCGCCCTGCGCGACCATACCGCCATCGTCGCAGACGGCGAAGTCACCGTCCACCTCTCGCACGTGCTGGTGCTGCCCCGCTGGCGACGGCGCGGGCTCGTCAGCCTGTTGCGCACGCTCCCGGTCTCTGGGGCACGCCACGCCGCACGCGAAGCCGGTCTGCCCGAAGGGGCGCGCGTCACCCTCGTCTGCGAGATGGAACCCATGGACCCCGAGGATCCGGCGACACGCATCCGCCGCCTCTCCTACGAAAAGGCGGGTTTTCTCAGCGTGCCGCCCGGCCACGGCTACATGCAGCCGGACTTCCGGCACCCAAAAGACATTGACGCCGACCCCATCGGCCCGAGCCCCCTTCACCTGGACCTGATCTTCCGCCGCGTCGGCCGCGAGAAGCAGCGCCGCATCGGCGGGCGCGAAATCCTCGCCAATGTCGAGCGGCTCTATGCCATGTACTTGGCCGGATACGAACCGCACCACCTGGAGCCCTGCCGCCGCTGGCTGGAGCACTTCCGCCAGCATTGCCCAAAGCGGGTAGCCCTCGTCCCCCCCACCAAAATCTCATGATTCCCGTTTATTACCATCCCGGTTACTTCGCCCCCATCGGGGACGATCACACCATGCCGATGCGCAAGTTCGCCCTCGTGGCCGAGCGCCTGAAGGACGATCCCGCCGCGCAGTTCCACGAGCCCGCACCCGTCCCCATGGAGGCGCTGGAGCGCGTGCATACTCGCGCGTATATTCAGGCGATCGAAACCGGCGAGCCCCGCGCCCTGGCCGAGGAGCAGAAGTTCCCCTGGTCGCCCAAGCTCTTCCCCGCCGTGCGCCTGACCAACGGCGGTGTGCTCGCCGCCGCCCGCCACGCGCTGGAGACCGGCGTGGCCTGCGCGCTGGCCAGCGGCTTTCACCACTCCTGCGCCGACCACGGCGAGGGCTTCTGCACCTTCAACGGCCTCGTCGTCGCCCTCGACGCGCTCAAGACCGAAGGCCGGATCAAGCACGGCGCAGTCCTCGACATGGACCTGCACTACGGCAACGGCACCGCCTCCCTCGCCCCGGGGCGCGACCACATCACCGCTGTCTCCATCTACGGTAACGACTACTGGCTGAACAAGCCATATAAGGACGTCGAAACCATCCGCCACCACGACGGCGAGAACCACTTCAGCGCCATCCTGCCCAACGGCACCGACGAGCCGCAGATGCTCGACATTCTGGAAAAGACGCTCCCGAAGCTGCTCAGCCGCGGCAAGCCCGACCTCATCCTCTACCAGGCCGGAGCCGACCCGTACTACGAGGACCCGTACTCGCCGCTCAAGCTCGACCACGCCGCGCTCAAAGCGCGGGACGCCCGCGTCTTTCGCTTCTGCAAGGAACACGGCATCCCCGTGGCGTGGGTATTGGCCGGTGGATACACCAAGGACACCAGCAAGGTCGTCCAAGTCCACGTCAACACTTTCGAAGCGTGCAAGGAAGTTTACCTTGCACAGCCCTGATCACCACCACTCTCCGACTGCTATGTTTAATTCGACGACCTCTCCCTGGCAAAACCGTTCTCCCGGCGACCTGCGCATCCTGCTCGACCGGATCGAGCCCACGCCCGTCGAGCCCGCGCTGGCCGCCGCGAATGCCGCCTGGCGCGACTGGGCACGCCTCGGCTACGAGGTGCGAGCTGCCTGCCTGCGTTCAGTCGAAGCCGACCTGCGCCTGGCCTCCGAGGAGCTCGCCCACGGCATAGCCCTGGAAACCGGCAAGCCCCTCACGGAAGCCCGCGGAGAGATGGCCGCCGTGCTGGGTAAGTTCGCCCTCACCTTCGCCGACGCCGAGAAGTTTCTGCATCCGGAAATCATTACAGGCGGCCCCCACCCGTCCGAGATTCGCCACATCGCCCGCGGCCCGGCCGTGGTCATCGGCCCCTTCAATTTCCCCCTGCACCTGGCCAACGGCGCCATCGTCCCGCACCTGCTGGCGGGTAACACCGTCCTGTTCAAACCCTCGCCCGTCGGAGCCGTCGTGGCCCGCCACTACGCGGAGTGCTTCCGTCGCCACCTGCCCACCGGAGTCTTCACACTCGTGCAAGGCGGGGCACAGGAGGGCATGGCCATGTGCACGGATGAGCGCGTGCGTGCGGTCTGCTTCACCGGCTCGGTCAACGCCGGACGCGCTATTGCCCAGGCCGTGGCCAGCGATTTCTCCAAAAGCCTCGCTCTGGAAATGGGCGGAAAAAACGCGCTCATCCTGCTGGAGGACGGCGATGTCGCCGCCGCCGCCAAGTCTGCCGCGGACGGCATCTGTGCCACCGCGGGCCAGCGCTGTAACGACACCAGCCGCGCCATCGTGCACGCCAGCCTCGCGGATGAGTTTTGCAACGCGCTGGCGCGTGAACTGGAGCGCTACCAGCCTGGCGACCCTTGCGACCCGGAGACGAATCTCGGCTGCCTCGTCAACGAGGCCGCTCACCAGCGCTACGCCGAAGCCCTCACCGCCAAGGGCGGCGAATGGATCACACCCGGCGCTGCCATGAAAGAGTACGAGGGCCGCCCCGGCTACTACGTGCTCCCCGCCGCCCGCCGCTGGCGCATACTAGAGGAGGGCTTGGCCAGTCCACTCATAGCCACCGAACTTTTCGCGCCACTGATCGATGTCTACACCGCCACGGACGACACGGATATCCTCCGCCTACACGATGCTACCCCCTTCGGCTTGGCCGCCAGCATCTACACCGCCAGCCGCAAACGCTTCGAGGAACTGGGCCGCGAACTGCGCGTGGGGAACCTCTACGCGAACATCCCGACCACCTTCTCGCCGTCCATCCTTCCCTTCGGCGGCTGCGGCCTCTCCGGCAACGGCAAGCCCGCCGGGCGCGGCTTCATCCGCTACACCACCGACGAGCAGGCCGTCCAGTTTGGCCCCGGACTAGAGTAAGACTCCAACGGATAAAGCAAAAGGGTAAAGGCCAGTAAGCGCTTCGGGCAGAAATGCCGTTTGCGCAGACATAGCGCACGCCGGCACATCCCCTTCGTATCCAAACATCAATACACAATAGCCTAACCGCATGATTCTTTACCGCATGCCAGAAATTCACACCGGCGCCGACGCCATGCCCGCCCTGGCCAACGTCCTGAGTGAACTGGATGTCCGCCGGCTATTCATCGTCACCGGTCCGCACGTTAGCAGGTGCGCGGCTTTCGCAGCGGTAAAGGCGCTCGCGGAGCAGGACGGGCGCGCAGTCGCGGTCTTTGATCAAACGAGTGCCGACCCTTCGCTGGAGCTGGTCGAGGAGATGTCCGCACAAGCGCGCGCATTTCAGGCCGACGCCGTCCTGGGCTTCGGCGGGGGCAGCCCGCTGGACGCCGCCAAGATAGTCTCCATCCTCGCCGACCGCACCGGGCTGAGTGCGGCAGATCTCGTCGGCACCGAACGCGTACCGCGTCGCCGCTTGCCACTACTGATGATCCCAACCACCGCGGGCACCGCCAGCGAGGTCACCATCTACTCCGTCCTCACGGACACCGTCGCCCGGATAAAGGCCGCCGTGTGCTCGCGCCAGATCATCCCCGACTTCGCCTTTCTCATCCCCGAGGCGACGACGTCGATGCCCGCCTCCGTTACCGCAGCGACCGGCATGGATGCACTCTGCCACGCCGCGGAGGCCTACCTTTCGAAGCGCCGCAACCCGTACAGCGACGTCATGGCGCTGGCCGCCGTGCGCCTGATTTCCCAAAACCTTCTAACCGCGTGCCGTGAGCCCGACAATGCGATCGCCCGCGAGAACATGCTCGTCGCGAGCCTTTTCGCCGGGCTGGCCTTCGGCAACTCCAGCGTCACCGCCGTGCACGCGTTCGCCTACCCGCTCGGGGGCATGCACCACATCCCCCATGGCCTAGCCAACAGCCTGATGTTCGAACCGGTCTTCCGACACAACCTGACCGACAACGAAGCGCGCATGGCCGACCTTGCCGAGGCCTTCTGTGGCGCACACGACGCGGAGGCACTCATCCCCGCCGTCACCGAACTTAAACAATCCCTCGGCCTCCCCGCATCATTGGCGACGGCAGGTGTTCCCGAGAGCGATTTGGAAACAATGTCGCAAGCCGTCATGACCGTGACCCGACTACTGAGTGTCAACCCCAACCCCATCGGTCTCGATGACGCCCGCCGCATTTACCAGGAAGCATTCGCAGGCTGCGAGGGTGCGCGCTGCTGAAAATACGTCGCAGGGAGCCGAACTTTCCAGATAGGCAGCCTCCCTTAAATCGCTTTGTATCGTGGCGGGCATGGTGTTCTCCGCCACCTGCCAGCTGTGCATAAATTTTAACCAGCGGATCATTTCTTGATCACATAGAGCGCAATTTGTGTAAAATTAAATTTACATAGTTCACGCGCCAGACGGCTGGCACAATTAATGCAAGAAGGAAAAACGATAAGTTATTCGCATAACAAAAAACGCCGAATCCAAAACAAGACTTTGGCGGCGCACACGCACGAGCCATGCCCAAACACCATTATCTCACCATCATCCTGACCCTCTCCATGACCGGCATCGCCCAAGGAGAAACAAGCCTGTCCGTCGTCGCCGCAAAGGACACTTTCGTCAACGCAGAATACCCCGACGTCAACTACGGCAACAAAGGCGCGATGCAGGTCAGCGCAGATATCTATGGCGAGCGCGTGGCTATTCTCGGCTTCGATGTGGCCGAGGCGGTGGAGGATTTTAACACGCTATACGGCAGCGGAAACTGGTCCCTGACCTCGATCGCGCTCCAACTCTCCACCAACAACGGGAAAGCCAACGACGTCCCAAACAACGTGATTTTCTTCGATCCCATCAAGGCTGGAGCATTTTCTGTCGAGTGGATGGCAGACGATACCTGGGACGAAATGAGCCTCTGCTATGCCAATCTGACCGACCACCTCTCGACCGATGACGTACAGCTCGGCACCTACGACTGGACTACTACGGCGGAATCCGAGAGCACCAGTACGTACGGCCTCGGACTGACCAATGCACTTCAGGACGATATTCTCGGCGTGAGCGGAAACGCCTTCATCAGCCTGAGCATATGGGCCGCAGACGATACAGTATGCTACCTGTTCAACACCCGCAGCTATAACACAGCCAGCCACTATCCCACCCTCATCCTCACTGCCGAGGTCGTACCCGAGCCCGCCCACACCGCGCTCGTCTGCGCGTTACTCGGCTTGATCTGTGCGGGGTGGCGAAGGCACCGAACAGCATCGCCTACACAGCGCCCATAAGCGTAAAAATGAATTTACGAAATCTTCCACACAGACGCAACCATCTCGCACGGATATGCTCCGCATGTCTTGCTGTCGCGCTGTGCTCCGCACTGACCAGCACAGGAGCCGAGGAGACCGTCACCTCGCAACCTAAGCCCGCCACACTGCGCGTCGCCGTGATCGGCGGCATCGTCATGAGCGGACTCTGGTCCGAGCTCAGCACAGCCTTTACCGAGGAGACCGGCATCGAGATTTCAGCGACCATCACCGGCAACAAGGAAGTCCTCTTGCCCGCTTTCCGCAAGGGCCAGGCCGATGTCATCGCCATGCACGCCTCGGATGAGATCACCACGCTCGTGGCAGAGGGATGGGCCGACGGCCTCACGCCTTGGACATTCAACGACCTCGTCTTCGTTGGCCCGGCGAACGACCCCGCCGGCATCCGCGGCCTCACCAGCGGAGCCGAGGCATTGAAGCGCATCTCGCAACGCGGAGGAAAATTCATCTACCCACGCGGTGCCGGCCAAGGCATCATCCTCAACCGTCTTTTCAAAGAATCCGGAGTATCTCCCTCGTCCAAATGGTGCGAAATCGACAGCAGCCCTCACCCCTGGGCACTGCTGCAGCGTGCCTCCTCCTCCCACGCCTACACCGTCGTCGGGCGTATCCCCGTCGCCTACGGAAAGCTCTACGGCGAAGGGCTGGAAGTCCTCGTCGAGGGCGACCGCTCGATGCGGCGGCCCTATGTCGTCGCCGTAGCCAACCCGTCCAGGGTCCCGGACGTGCCCCTGACCGAGGCCCGTGCCTTAGCGGCCTTCCTCGTCTCGGAACGGGCCCAGATGATTATCCGTAACTTCACCGGCCCGGAACAGACCAAAGGCAAAGGGCCATTTTTCTTTCCGCTTCCCCGCTACGAGACAACACCGTAAGGCCAATTACACATAAGCGCCGAACGGCCGACATGAGCGAAAAACAACCCTTGCATCAAACAACCAAGTAGTGGCCAATCTGTATTCAACTATGAATACGGAATAGCTTTTCATTAGCCGTTTGTTCACAACACAAACCCCAAACCGATTCGGCTCTTTCTACGACTGGAGAAATCAACACCGATGATCAATTCAGGGCATGTGCGCCTGATTAATACCGCCCGTCTCGGTCTCCCAGCGGATCCCCGGCAGGCTTTCATTTCCGGAACCGCAACCGAGGTAGCCTCCGTCGAAGCTGGAAACGTGCCCGTCCACAAACACCACATTGGCCCGCCCAAAATGCCGTGCCTGCACGGAGTAATCCTGATTAGACGGGATAGTCGATGTCCATCCACAGGGACCATCCGCCAGAAAGGCGAGTGCGCTCGTGTCAGGTAGCTCGTAGGCATTATGCGGCGTGGGTCGAATCCACGGCGAGAGGTACATATTCATCCCGTAGGAGATGAAATGCTGATGCCCACTGTCTTCAGCGGTGGGGCAGACAAAGACCGAATGGTCGCCCGGCTCAGGCGCCTCGCCGTCTTCATAAAGTTTCTGATACGATGGCAGCCCCAGATAGGGTGGAAGCGCGTTGATCCAGTCCTCGCCACGGTCAACCATCCAAACCGGACGTACTCCCTGACCTCGGCGCGGTAGA
Organism: Verrucomicrobiota bacterium JB024; assembly: GCA_030673825.1. GTDB lineage: Bacteria > Verrucomicrobiota > Verrucomicrobiia > Opitutales > Cerasicoccaceae > Ruficoccus. Next base: position 16,889 of record JAUTCS010000149.1, read on the forward strand.
TCTCCCCCATGCTCGCCAATGTAGAGCTGGAGCGCCACCCCCCACTGGCGAAGGTTGCCCAGACAGGCGGCGTTATCAGCCATCGATCGAACGCGCCCCGAGGCAATAATCAGGAGTGTGCCCAGGACACCGACCGCCGCGATAACGGCCAGCAGTTCGAGCAGAGTAAAACCACACCGCGATGGCGCGCGGTGCCCAGCAGGCGTAGAGATGGATTTCATGGCAGCTTTGCCATACTCCAAGCAGGGCCTGTTCCACGGCCCACCTTGCCATCGAGGTATTAACGCGACTGGTTCAGTGCATCACTACGCATACTGCCCGCCCACACGCACAAGCCGGGTAAACGAAAGCCCACCGCAGCGAATTCACGCGACGGTGCATTTCCAAATATGTAGTTGAAAATAACTACATTCCTTCTCCAAAGTGTCGACGGGCCCGCCCCATAGCCATGAGCGGGAAGTAGTGCCGGTACATATTGTAGTTGATCATAAAGCCGCGCGCCAGCTCGCGCCCCTGTGAGAGGGCCTCGGTGTTTCCGGAGAGCCGAATGCGCTCGCCCACCCCGTAGCCCGGGAAGCCCGTCCCGGTGTACTCGAGTTGCTCCCAGGTGCCTTCTTTCTGCGTGCGCAGCAGGTAGTCCAGGCCCCGCCGGATGGAATCATCGTAGTCGTGGGTGTTCATCGCGAGCAGGCCCATGAGCGCCCAGCCGGTCTGGCTCGGCGTACTCGGGCCGACGCCGCGAAGCGCGTCGTCCATGTATGAGCCGCAGCTCTCGCCCCAGCCACCGTCTTCGTTCTGCTTCGCCAGCAGCCAGTCCCCGGCCTTGCGGATGCGCGGATCGCCCATATCGAAACCGACGGCCTGCAGCCCCGGTAACACCAGAGCCGTTCCGTAAATGTAGTTCACGCCCCAGCGCCCGAACCACGGCCCCTCGGGTTCCTGCTCGGCCATGATGTAATCGACGGCACGCTTCACGGCCGGGTCCTCCAGCCCGTAGCCCATGAGGCCAAGGGCTTCGAGCTTATGCCCGGTCAGGTCAGCGCTGGGCGGGTCGAGGACCTCGCCGAAGTCGCAAAAAGGGATCTGCGTGAGCGCCTTGGTGTGGTTGTCCTTATCAAAGGCACCCCAGCCGCCATTGCTCGACTGCATGGCACGCAGCCACACCTCCGCCCGTTCGAAAGCACGATCGATACGCGCACGGTACGATTCGGGGGCGAGCTTTTTCATCTGGCACAGCACAGTGAGCGCAACAGCGGTATCGTCGAGGTCGGGATAAAAAGTGTTCGCCCGCTCGAAAGCCCAGCCACCACACTCGACGCCCTTGACTGTCATCGCCCAGTCGCCGGAGGTGAGGACCTGTTTACGCAGAATATACTCCAGCGCAGCCTCGAACTGCGGAAAACTCTCCCAAGTCTCGCCGCAGTCGAGAATGGCCTGCATGGCGAGCATGGTGTCCCAGATGGGCGACTCGCTGGCCTGAATAAAAATCATGCCGTCGCGTTCGTAGGACCAGTGATTGTTCCAGGCGTTGATGCCCGCCGCGACGACGGGATGCTCCGGATGGTAGCCCTCGACATGGAGCGCGAGCAGCGCGTAAATCCACGGCGGCTGAATCCCCCCCCAAGCCCCGTCTGCATCCTGATGTTTGACGATCCACTCCAGCACGAGCTTGATCGAACGCTCGCGACCCGGCTTCCATGGGAGGTTTTGCCAAAAGCGCAGGACCTTGTCTGCGGCACGGAAAAACGTCGGCCAAAAGCCCTCCAGCCGCCGGGGAAAGGAGAAGTCGAAGTTGTCACGACCGTTTGGATACAGCTCGTCCAGGCGGCGCTCCGACGGCAGTGGCACGACCGGGCGGCGGGCGGAGACGATGCTCATCGACATGAAGGTCGCCCGCGCCCATGAGGCGAACTGGTAGATGTTGAATGGGGCCCACAGCGGGATACGCACAATCTCCGGTGGGATGACCGGCAGCGTGTCCCACGGCCACTCGCCGATAGTGGCTAGCCAGAAACGCGTAAACATGCGCGCCTTTTGCATGCCGCCGTGCGAGAGTATCCACTCGCGCGCACGGCGCACGGGCTCCTCGTCCGGCCCCATCCCGGCGCTACGCAGAGCAGCATAGCACTCGATGGTGGTGTTGATGTCACCCAGCTCGGCCTGATAGTAAATATCCCACGAGCCGTCCTCGCGCTGCTTATGCAGGATGCCCTTGACGATTCTGTCGTACTTGGGGTCGTCAGTGCGCCCGAGGAAGTGCATGGCCAGTACCCACTGCGCCTCCATGCAGCAGTTGGACTCCAGGATGTCGTTCCAGTGCCCGTCGGCCTTCTGATTGCGGGCGAGCCAGTCGAGCGCGCCGCGAATGCCATGATCAAGTGAAAGTGTCATATTTTTTGGATACGTATAAAATTATTCGAGTCCATTCGGGGTCAGCCACGTTTCCGACTGAGGGAAGAGACACCATTTTCACGCGGGACACGGCGCTTTCCCGGGCCGGATTCTTTGACGGAGCGGGAGGATTTCGCTCGACGGCCCTTATCTCCAGCGACAGCCGGGAGCGTTTCCTTAATCTCCTCATAGAGCTCGGCCCACTCCGCATCCTCCATATGCATGAAGCCAAAACTACGCAGGACGAACGCCCCCTCCATCGCCATGAAGGCAATCCTCGCCTGCCGCCCCTCAGGCGTGCCGAGGTCGAGCGGCTGGAGGTGCTCGCGGTACCAGCGGCGGGCGAGCTCAAGGTGCTCGGGGCTTTGCAGGAGCATTGCCATGAGCCCGGCGGCACGAGCGTGGGAGGGACGGGTAATGCTCGCCGTGGCCTCGACGTAGCCACGGATGGCAGCCACCGGATCGCTGGTGGGCCGAGTGCGCTCGTCGATCTCGCCCTGAAACTGGCAGCACCAACGCTCGACCATGGCATCGATCATCCCCTGCTTCGTTCCGAAGCAGTACTGCACGCCGCCCTTGGTGATACCGACGGCCCGGGCCACGGCGTCCATGGTCAGCTCTGCCGCGCCCTGCGTGAGCACGATCTGCTCAGCGGCATCCAGCACCTCGTCCCGGTCAATGTTCTGTTGTCGCCCCATTTTTAAATTCCATACGTATGTATTGAAAATGACGAGAGCAAGCCCATTTTACCTCTCATTATTCCCCTGCCGTACGGAAAAGGCAGACTCGATGTGACAGGTGAAAGATTTGGCTCTTTGTCGGAAACGGTTACTCCCTTACTCGTCGAGATCGTGGTCGAGAAAGACCTTTAGCGCGCCCGGCACGACCTCAATCTCGAGCGGCGCCTCGCCCGCCATTTCGCCGTCGAGGATGTATTTCTGCACGGGCTCGGTCTCGACGCGGATATTACGGCCCCGCCAATGCCAGACGGTCTGATCGCGGCTATCCTGTTCTTTATAGGTTCCGAGGAAAAGCTTACTCATGGTCTCGACGGCCTGTGCGCGTGAGGTGAAGTCCGTCACCACGGTAACGTCCAACTGGCCGTCCGCCCTATAAGGCGGCCCCGTACCCGGCGCCAAAACCGAGGATGGCGGGGCGGCATTGGCCACCGTAAAGCCGCTCGCCTCGAACACGTGGGGCAGCTCATCCACGGTCATCCGGACATGAAAGGGCTCCTGTTCGTTCACCTGCTGCCAGCCGCCGATCAGGTAGGCCAGCACGCCCCACTGGTTCTTGGCCTCGCGCTCGGCTTTCTCGATCATGCCCGCCTCGATGCCGATGCCCGCAAGCAAGACCATCGTCCGCTCTCCGCAGCGGGCGACATCGATCTGCTTCGTCTGACCAGAGAGGATGTGACGGCAGCAAATGCCGACGGGATCGACCTGCACCGCGGGACCATAAAGGCACATGGCCAACGAGTTGGCGGTGCCGCGCGGGATGATTCCCAGCGGAACGTCGGTGCCCGCGAGCGCACCGGCGACGGAGGCCACCGTCCCGTCTCCACCAGCGGCGATGACCTGATCCGCTCCCTCGTCCAGCGCCTGCCGTACGAGATCGGCGTCGTCCCGGTCCTTCTCTGTCTCGATGATGCGCAGCTTAAAAAACGGCCCCAGCAGCTCGACCAGTCGCGAGCGATCGGCCTGCGGATCGCGCTTGCCCGAGACGGGGTTGAAAATCACGGTGGCGCGGGACTTCTGACGGCGAGCCTCCGAGCCCTGAAAACGCTCGAGTGCGCGCAATTGCAGGGCGTTGGGGTTGGCGACGGAGCGGATGCCCTGAACTTCCTTCAGTAGCGTACGCAGATCGGCGGACGAATCCGAAAAGAGCAGATACGCCAGTAACACTGTGACAGACCTCCCCTGGCCGAGCGCGCAGTGAATCAGCACCTGCCTATCGCGAGCCCGCTGCCGCGCGATCCACTTCACTGCTGCGGCGATCTGCCCCACGCGCGGACGGTGGCGGTCGAAGACCGGGATGTTCAGGTAGGCGATGTCCTTGTCCAACAGATCGGAGCAGGGGGCATCAAACTCAGCGGTCACGTCGAGAATCGCGTTGATGCCGTGGGTACGCAACAGTTCGCCCTCGGACAGCGTCAAGCGCCGACCGAGCCAGAGTCCGGGTCGGATCTGGTGCAGCGGCTCGGCGGTATCGAGCCGTTTGGCGATACGATGATAAACCACCACCCCGACGAGCACCGGGAGCAGGGCTATCTTGATCGCCCAAGGCAGGCGACCATGGCGGGACTTCGCCATCATCTCCCCCCAACCGGTCACATAGCCGATGCCGAAGTACAGGCCCGAAAGCCCGATCCACGACAGGAGCACTTTCCACAGCCAGAACGCATCCGTCAGCCAGACAGATAGCGCCAGCGCCGCCAGCACGAGGTAGAGATAGCCACGATTCATACCGTGATGCTACTGAAGTGCGTTCCCGCCGTAAGTCAAATGAACCGGACCACCTCTGTGGAAACTGACCGAGAGTGAGGAGCCGTAATTCAGGCTGGCACCAGGGCGCACCGCGGTCAAAGATGCCGCGCTTTATGGTCCGCCCGTTGCGATATGTCCGGCTCCTGTTCATCCTCGCCATTGCTTGTTTTCTCTCGGGGCAAGCAACGGGAGACCCTGCGCGCGAGACTCCGGAGTCATCCGTGACCACGAACGCAGTGGCGGCGAGTGCACCGCAATCTGCGTTGAACGCAGTTCGCGTGGTGTACTTTTATCAGGTCGGCTGCGGCGAGTGCGCGCAGGCTCAAGCTTGGCTGGAGGAGCTGCACGCGGCCATGCCGGAGCTGGCTATCGAGCGGCACGACATTCACGATCCCGCCGCCATGCGGCTGAACGAGTCGCTGGCCGACCGCTTCAGCCTGCCCGAGGATGAACGGCTGCTGGCCCCGGCTGTGTTTACACGGGCCGGAGCGCTTGTGCGCGATAACATTTCCTTCGGCTCGCTGGCAGACTTGCTGGACACAGCGCTGTCCTCGCCACCCGGTGAGTGGTATCCGGTTTTGGATACTGCACAGACGGACGCCTCGGACAGCAGCATCCGGCGGCGCTTCGAAGGGATGACACTGCCTATCGTGCTGGTGGCGGGCCTACTCGACGGGGTCAACCCCTGCGCCTTCGCCACGATCCTGTTCTTTCTCTCCTACCTGCATGTGGCCCGGCGCACACCCGCACAAATGCTTCAGGTTGGGCTGGCGTTCGCGTTGGCGATTTTCCTGACTTACCTGGGACTCGGGATCGGCTTCGCCGAAGCGCTCAGCCGGGCTGCCGCCGTACGAGCCGTGGCGGAAATTTTCAACTGGGTGCTGGCTGCGGCAGCGCTAGTGCTGGCCCTGTTAAGCCTGCGCGACGGTGTGCTGTGCCTGCGCGGACGTCTCAATGAAACCTCTCTGAAACTCCCGCTGTTTCTGCGCAAGCGGATCAACGCCGCCATCCGCCACGGCGCGAAGCACCGGCGGATCGTACTGGCGGCCTTTGCGGCGGGGGTGATCGTGTCCGTGCTGGAGCTGGCCTGTACCGGGCAGGTGTACGCGCCGGTCATCCTGTACATGTTCCACACAGGCGCGGAGCGAGGGACGGCCTTCGGCTATCTGGTGTTGTACAACCTCGCCTTTACCGTGCCGCTGCTCGTGGTGATCGTGCTGGCGTTCTTCGGCTTGAGTAACGAACGGCTGACCGCGTTTTTCCAAAAGAACGTGGCACTGGTTAAGTTCGCCACGGCGGGGCTGTTTATGCTCATCCTCGTTTTGCTGCTGAGCACCATGCTGGTGCTCTGAGAATGCGGAGAAACATTACTTAGCTTCCGGCGGCGAGTCGGGAGCGTCCGCCTCGCGCAGGCCCTCCAGCGGGAGGTCGTCTTCGCTGCCGCTGACTGATCGGGCTCCGGCGGTGAGTGGGCGTGCCGGATCGCCCGACAGCATGAGGCTCTGCGCGGGCAGGGCCAGGCGCAGGCCCGCCTGAGAAAAGCGACGCATGACCTCGCGGTTGATACGCTGGGCATGCTCAAGGTAGTCCCAGTACGCCGGCGGGTGGAACCAATAGATAACGATCAGGTTGAGCGAGGCCGGGTTGAAGTCGTTGAAGAAAATGCGCGGCGGGAAATTCGGCTGGTTGATTTCCTCGTTGAAGCGCGCAGGCGCGTCCTCTCCAGAGGCGTCAGGAGCACGCACCGCCAGGACATCCCGCAGGATCGCCACCGCCTCGTCCACCTTTTCCAACGAGGTGTCGAGCGGAAGGGTGAGGTTCATGATACGGCGGATGAAGGGGCGCTCGGAGATGTTTTCAATGTCGGCGCGGGCGACATCCTCGTTCGGCAGACAGATCAGGTGGCCATCGAGCTGTCGCAGCTTGGTCGAGCGCAGGCCAATCTCCTCCACCATGCCGTCGTGGCCACGGATCTGGATGCGCTGACCGACACGGAAAGGCCGGTCGAGCAGCAGCATAATACTGCCAAAGATATTCCGCAGCGACTCCTGCGCAGCGAGGGCCACGGCCAGACCGGTCACCCCGGCCCCGGCCAGCACCGTCGCCAGCGTGAAGCCCATGCGCTGGAGCCCCTCAATCAGGACGACCGCCGCCACCACAATACTTGCCAGCCGCAGCCCGAAGCGAATCAGGTAGGTGTCCACGCCCCTTTTATCGAAGCGCGGGGCGAGAAAAATCAGCTCAGCAAGGAGCCCGCCCGCCACGATGATCATGGCAATCAGGCTCAGCAGGACGATCCCCTCCTGCACGTAATGGACCACGGCGAGCGCCCGCCCGGTCAGAAAGACATGTTCATCGAAGAACCAACTCAGCACCGTCGCCAGATAAATGATCAGCGTGGGCACCAGCAGCCAAAGTAAGCTCCCAACCACGCGGGGGGCACGACGCGTGCAGAGCTTGAGGAAGCGATTGAAGAGTAAAACCACGCACACAGCGGCCAGCAGCGAAACTACGACGATAGCCAGCTGCCACAGGCGCATCCCCCACAGGTCGCGGCGCATCCAGTCGGGCAGACCCGCGATGAGCGAGTCGGGAATGCCGGGGCCGGGTGTGTTGAAGTACGCATCAACCAGTCCGGCAAACTCTGGATAGACGAAGCTGTGATGCGCAACCCCCTCCTGCATCGACTGGGCATGGAGAGCCGTATAGAGGGAAAACTGAAAGCGCCCCGCGAACTGGCCCGAATCCACATAAACAATCTCGATTGGGCTACCGTACACGTTCCAGATACCCGGGTAGCCGTCCTTCATCTCACGGAAGGCTTCGTCACGGTCGGGCAGGATGTCCGCCGGGGGCAGGTCAAAGCGGGCGATAGCATCGCGCAGATAGACGGCGGCCTCCATGCCGACGTCCGTCTTGAGCGAAGGGGCAACCTCGCGCAGGTCGAAGAGGTTCACGATCTGCGATTCGAGGTAATCCAGCCGATCGCGGTTCTGATAAGTGAAGCCGTTCTCCTGAATCTCCTGGCTGAACTCGTCCATCAGCCGGAGCATGGACTCCCAGGTACGCCGCGGACTCGACAGGCGGGCAAAGTTCACCGTCCGTTGATAGTCGCGCACGCTCTCGCGCTCACCGGGCAGGGAAATCATCGGCCGCTGGTTGCCCGCGAAATCTTCCGGCACGGCGGCGTCCTGCCCCACGGAGGCTGTCGTGGCTGCGTTCGGCTGCACCTCATCGGTCGAAACCGGCTCCGCCTGCGAGTGCCCGACTGCCCATGCGGACACGATATAAAACAGCAGGGCAATCTTTCTCCCCGAACGATGCGGAAAATCACTCATAGCCACGCAGATACAGTGCTATGACAATCGCGCTCCGGGTCAAGTCCGGCGGAGAAATGCTTTAACTGACGGTTTCATCGGCGGCCAACTCCAACAGGGAGTGATCGCCGATGCCGTGGACGGCCTCGACAATGGCCTGCCCAACAAAATCCATCCCGGCGATCATTTTGAGCCGCTCACGGCACTGTTCATACTCTTCCGGCGTGAAGAGCAGGCGGTGCAGCTTGCAGCCCTCAGCCAGTGCGACCAGGACGACATCGTGCGGCTCAGGGATCTCCTCAGGGTCGAGCGCGAGCACGCGGATGCGGTCCACGACGTTGTCGTAGGTCTCGCCGTGGGCGACCGGGTGGCGCAGCGGACGCTTGATCCACAGGAAGGAGTCGTCCTTCTCCGCCAACACACCCTGCCCGACCAGACGCTGGAGCGTACGGCGGATGAGCGTGTGGCCTTGCAGGCCGAGACGCGCCAACGCCTGCTGCAAAGGGATGCGGTCCTGCCCCTGACGGAGCGTCTGGAGCGCCGCATCGAGAAAGTCGCTACGCTTAATCCGGTCCTTGAGGATGACGACCGTGCCCGGCTCGGTGTCGATGGCCTCCTGAAAGGCCAGCTCCAGCAGGAGCGCTCCGGCCAGCGAGAGCTCCAGCGACATACGCGGGAGTGGGTGGAACTTGCCCGTGTCGGGATCGAGCGCGAGCAGCAGCAGTTCTTCGGCGAAGGTCATATCCGGCTGGGATTACTTGCGGTTGGGAGCGTTGACCTTGGAGGCGGGGGCCTCGGGCTCCTCGACCTGGCCGTCCTGGACGGCCTTCCAGACGAGGTAGTCCTCGTAAGTCAACGGATGGTCGATCGGCTCGTTTGAGACGATCTTAACCCACCGGTTCGTGCCCGGAACCTGAACAGGATATTCGTAGGTCGTCTCCTCGTAGCCGAACATCGCGTTCTGGAAGTCCTTACCGCCGGTGGACATCCCCTGGGAGACCGGAGACTCGCAACCGCCCATTATCACAGCACCCGAGGCCAGCAGGCCCGCTATCAGCACAGAGGCGATTTTCATGGATAAAGACCTAAACGGCCCCCTTGTAGCCTGCAACCCTTTTGCGCTTGCCAAGGACCCGATCGTAGCTTTTTGTTCAACCCCTTTCACGGGTCGGTAGCTCAATCGGTAGAGCAGTGGCCTTTTAAGCCATTGGTTCTGGGTTCGAGTCCCAGCCGGCCTACCAAATACCCCCCAGTTTCCGTAAGGTCTTCCTGTAAAGGATTTTTCAAAAAACCCCAGACCTTGGCATCGTTGCAAAAATCCTTTACATTGCGAGGATTATGCTAAACCGTTTGGCTCGTCGATCCACCGGTATGGCACCCAGAGCGCGTACATTACGTGCCTTAAAAGAGCTCGCCTGCCGACTCCATTTCTGTTTTTTTTGATATCGTAAGCTCTCACATGAAGAAAGTTGTTATTGTCGAGGACCAGACTGCAGTGCGGGAAATGATTTCCCAGATCGTGCAATCGGATCCGTCCTTTGAAGTGGTCGCCGAGCCCGGTGACGGTCAGGAAGCCTACAACCTCGTCATGGAGCTGAAGCCCGACTTCGTCATCCTTGACGTGATGCTCCCCGGCCTGAATGGGGCCGAAGTGCTCCGGCGCTTCTCCAAGCACCTCAAGAACACCCGGGTACTGGTCTTTTCCGGCTACCAGAACCCGTCCCTCGTGCGCGAACTGCTTCAGGCCGGCGCCCATGGGTTCGTGGAAAAGTCCGCGCCCCTGAGCGAGCTGAAAAAGGGCATCGAGATCGTCGCCAACGGCGGCAGCTACTTTGGCCCGGAAGTCGCGCAGATGCTGCGCGAAGCCGTGCTTAATCCCAACGCCTCCAACCGCAAGGGTGTGGATGTGCTGACGGCCCGTGAGCGCGAGATCCTCCAGCTCATCGCCGAAAGCCACAGCACCAAGGAAGTCGCCCAGAAGCTCAACATCAGCGTCAAGACGGCGGAAAACCACCGCACCAACCTGATGAAGAAGCTCGACCTGCACGACGTGGCCAGCCTCACCCGCTACGCCATCCAGCAGGGGCTGATCGAAGGCGTCCTGCCCTCTGGCACCGAGAGCTGACCTGAACGGGAACGGGCACGACGGTCGCTCATCCCAGTTTCGCAAAACTGCTGCCCGGTAAAAAGCCGGTCGCGTTGGGCTTGTTTCACCCCTGCACCTGCCGCAGGCGTTCAGCCAGCAGGTCGATCAATGCGGGATCTTCGCCCAGTAAGGCCGTGCGTACGGTGTGCAAGGTCGGCGCATCCGCCTCGGCGCGGGCACAGATTCCGGCCACATCGCCGCCCGGACCCGCATGGCGACCGGGCTGGAGAAAGAGCATACTCACCACGACATTGCCGTCCCGCCACAGAGGGCGGTGCAGCAGGCGTTCCAGCAACGGCTCATTAAAGGCGTACTGCTCACCCTCGCGACGCTCCATCGAGCAAGGAGCAACTGAACCGACCTCCTGCCCCAGCATCTCGGCCAGGCGCACGGCCAAGCGGTTTCGGACCGCCGTTACCTCTTCCACCGGCGAGCCGTGATCGACCAGCGCAACCTGTGGACGCTTCAGGCCAGAGGAGTCCAGGGTCTCGCGCACGGCGCGGGCCAGCAAGGCGGCCACCTGCCCGTCTCCCGATCCATCGGACGGGCACAGGCAGGGGGCGACGCGCACGCGCAGGGCCGGTTCCTTCGCCTGCCACGCGCTGACTTGATCGGGGATGTAGCGCGTTAGAGCACGGCTGGGCCCGAGGAAAAGCGGAACCACCCGAAACTCCCGAACGCCCCGCTCGATGTAGTGCTCCAGGAAGGGTAACAAGGTCCAGGCAGCTTCGCCGCCCAGCTTCCCGGCATCGACACGGTCAGCATGCAGCAGCGAGACCGGAGAAACCTCCACGCCGGCGGCGTTACCCAGAGAAGCAGCCAGCTTTCGCAGACTAAGTGTTGCTTCCGGGCGTAAAGAGCCATTATCTACCAGGAGATAAAGCGGCTTGTCATGGTTTTTCACGTCTTTTAACATGCGCGTGACGAAATTCCTTGCCCAGCTAATAAGATTCAAACATCAGTAGGAATCAAATGAAGAAGGTCAGTCTTTACCTCATCAGCCTTAGTCTCAGCGCTCTTTTGTTCAGCGGGTGCGAATCCGATCCCGAACCCTCCCCGGATGACACCCTCTCCAGCATGGCCGGTGGACCGCGCGAAGACTGGATCAACCCGGATGCCATCAGCCCCTCCACGGGAGAATCCCTGGAGATGCGCGACCCGAACTTCAACGCCATGAACGGCGGCCTCGGCGGCGGCACCCCCATGGCCTCGGTCCAGTTCGGCTTCGATGAATTTACCGTCCAGCCCTCCGAGCAGGGCAAACTCAACCAGGTCGTCGATTACCTGAATGCCAACCCCTCTTCCCGCGCGGTCTGCGAGGGGCACACCGACTGGTACGGCACCAACGAGTACAACCTCGGCCTGGGCGACCGCCGCGCCAACGCCGTCAAGGACTACATCGTGCGTCAGGGCATCTCGCCCACCCGCGTCGAAGTCCTCTCTCTGGGCGAACTCGAAGCCGACCAGGACCTGCCCAAGACCGACCCGAGCGTGATCGACGACCGCCGCGTGGATGTCTTCGTCCAGTAGGCCCGGCGACACGACCAACTTCTTTCATGTAACAAAAAGCCTCCGACCTGAGTCGGAGGCTTTTTTGTCGGGGCCGTGCTAGGTGCGGGCCGCCGGGATGAACGAAAATAATGACAGGCCGGATACGGCTTCTGCTCATTCCCCGAAGGCGAGCCGGTGGAGGATGCCCTCGTAGGCGGCGATGCCCTTTTCCATCATGTCGATCTCGAAGCTCTCGTTGGGCGCGTGCAGGTTGTCGCGCGGGGTGAAGAGGCCGATCATGAGCGAATCCAGGCCGGTCGCGTCCTTCATCTGGCGAATGATCGGTACGCTACCGCCCTCGCGCAGGTAGAGCGGCTTTTTGCCAAAGGCTTTCTCGATGGAGACCTCGGCGGCCTCACAGGCGCGAGCGAACACGGGCGAAAGGTCCGGGGCGGTGTTCGGGCGTCCGGGCGGGGCCACGTAGTACGGGCTGCCGCCGGTTTCGGGATTGATGGACATCTTGACCTGCGGCGGGCAGCGCTCCTCCAGCGTCTTGCGGACCTTCGCTTCGATATCGGCGGCGTCCTGATCCGGCACAAGCCGGCAGGTGATTTTAACAAAAGCCTTGGCGGGGATGATGGTCTTGCTCCCCTCGCCCTGATAGCCGCCGCCGATGCCGTTGAACTCCAGCGTCGGGAAAAAGCGTACCAGCTCCAGCGCGGTCGCGCCGCCGGGGTGGACGAAGTCCGGCACACCGAGCAGGTCCTTGTACTGCTGCTCGCTCATGGGGAGCTTGGCCAGCTCCTCGCGCTCCCAGGGCAGCGGCTCGACCACGGCGTCGTAGAAGCCGGGGACGTTGACGCGCCCGTCCTTGTTGTGGAGGGAGGCGCACAGCTCGGTCAGCGCCTGGATCGGGTTGAGCACGGGGCCACCGTTGACCCCCGAGTGCAGGTCCATGGCCGGGCCGGTCAGCGTGACCTCCAGCCCGAACATCCCCCGCAGCCCGGTCGTGACCACGATCTGCTCGGTACCGGGGCTACCGGTGTCCGAGAGCAGGATCATATCGGCCTGGCTGAGGCGCTCGGCGTACTTCTTTAAAAAGCCGGGGAAGCTCGGGCTGCCCATCTCTTCCTCGCCCTCGATCATGAACGTGATCCGCAGCGGCAGGTCCGGGTGCTTCTCCAGCAGGCGCGAAAGGGCGGTCAACTGCACGGCCTGCGGGCCCTTGTTGTCGGCGGTGCCGCGCCCGTAGAGGCGTCCGTCGCGCACGACGGGCTCGAAAGCCGGGGTCTTCCACAACTCGAACGGGTCGGCGGGCTGCACGTCGTAGTGACCGTAGATGATCACGTGCGGCACGTCTTCGCGGTCCGGCCCGCGATCGGCTAAAATGATCGGGTGCTTCGGCGTGGCAACTTCCTCCACGTCAAAGCCGAGCCCGGCGAGCGCGTCTTTGATGTACTCGCGCGCACCCTTCATGCCCTCGGCATAGGTCGAGTCGGTGGACACGCTCGGGAAGCTCGCGTACTTGGAGAGAAAGGGAATCGGGTCTAGGGCCATAGGAATATCGAAGTGAAGCCGCTATCTCAGAATGGATCTGATCAACAGATAGGTGTAGCGGAAGAAGGTTACGTACAGGATGATGGAAACGCCGACGAAAGTCCACAACGATGCCTTTATCGCATAGGAAATATAGACGGTATAGACATCTGTTTCCTCTACCGCCTGATAGAACAGCTCTTGTTCCTCCTCAGGATGATCCCATGCCCGTAGCATATACATATAGGCAACGGTCTCATTCGGTGTAGGCTGAACCCCAACCCATACCGTCAGCAGGTAGAGGCAACAGAGGCCGATTGCCATCCAGGACAAACCGGTGATGGCCAAGACATGCGGATAAATATCGTCCGGCAGTCGTCTCGGCATTGAGAGCCTTTACTTCATCAATGTTTAAAGTGGCGTTTGCCGGTGAAGACCATGGCCATCCCGCGTTCGTTGGCGGCCTTGATGACCTCCTCGTCGCGGACGGAGCCGCCCGGCTGGATCGCTGCGGTGGCCCCGGCTTCGGCGGCGGCGATGAGCCCGTCGGCGAAGGGGAAGAACGCGTCGGAGGCAACGATGGAGCCCTTCAGGTCGAGCCCGGCCTGTCCGGCCTTCCACACGGCGATCTGGGAGCTGTCCACGCGGCTCATCTGCCCGGCGCCGACACCCAGCGTGCGCTCGGCCCCGGCGTAAACGATGGCGTTGGACTTGACGTGCTTGACGACCTTCCAGCCAAAGCGCAGGGCGGCCCATTCGGCGTCGGTGGGCTGGCGCTCGGTCACGACCTTCCAGTCCGCGGGCTTGTCCGGGTACTGGTCGCGGTCCTGCAGCAGCAGGCCGCCGACGACGGACTTGACCTCGGTGAGGGAGTCCGCGCCGAGGTAGTCGCGGGCGATCATCAGGCGCAGGTTTTTCTTTTTGCCAAAAATCTCGCGCGCGGCGGGCGTGAACTCGGGGGCGATGATGACTTCGCAGAAAATCCCGGCGATCTGGGCGGCCAGGTCGGCGTCGATGGTGCGGTTGGCCACGATGATGCCGCCGAACGGGGCCTGCTTGTCCGTTTCAAAGGCCTGCTCCCAGCAGGTCACGAGGTCCATCTCGGAGGCGACGCCGCAGGGGTTGGTGTGCTTGAGGATGGCGACGGTGGGCTTCTCGAACTCGCCGATCAGGTAGGTGGCGGCGGTGATGTCGATGATGTTGTTGTAGGAAAGTTCCTTGCCCTGAAGCTGCTCGAAGCACTCATGAAAACGCCCGTAGAGCGCGGCCTGCTGGTGCGGGTTCTCGCCGTAGCGCAGGGACTGCGCCAGCGGCATCGAGATGCTCAGGCGCTCGGGCAGGCCGATGTTGGCGCTCTCGGTGACCTGCTTCTCCAGATAGGCGGCGATGGCGCCGTCGTAGGAGCTGGTGCGTTGGAAAACCTTCAGGGCGAGCTTGCGGCGCAGAATCGTCAGCGCGTCGCCACCGGCGGCGAGGGTATCGAGGACGGGCGTGTAGTCGGCCGCATCGCACACCACGGTCACGCTGGCGTGGTTTTTGGCGGCGGAGCGGAGCATGGAGGGGCCGCCGATGTCGATGTTTTCGATGGCTTCCTCAAAGGTGCAGTCACGGCGGGCGACGGTGGACTCGAAGGGGTAGAGGTTCACGCAGACCAAGTCGATCATGTCGATGCCGTGTTCCTTGGCCTGGGCGAGGTGGTCGTCCTTGTCGCGGCGGCAGAGCAGCCCGCCGTGGACCTTCGGGTGCAGGGTCTTGATGCGGCCCTCCATCATCTCCGGGAAGCCCGTGTACTCGCTCACGTCGGTGACGGGGAGCCCCTGCTCCCGCAGAAGCTTGGCCGTCCCTCCGGTGGAGAGGATGCCGTAGCCGTGCTGCTCGACGAGGCCCTTCGCGAAATCGACGAGGCCGGTTTTATCGCTGACCGAAATTAGCGCCCATTTACTCATCCGGTTTACCCTGCCGCGCCGCGCTCCCGGCGCAAGTCAAAAGGCGGCACCCCCGCGCAATCCCCCTGTCACTCAGGCGCTTCCCCCACTCTTCCGATCTCGCACGCTATTGATGTGAAGCAGGCACGCTTATTATTGGCATACTTATGCCAATAATTTTCTGGACACACCCCGGAATACTGCCATTAGCTATTGGCACATCTGTGTCATTTATAAAACAACCATGCATACACGCAGCACCGCTACGAAAACACTGCTCACCGCCGCAGCCCTGTCCACACTCCTGCTCGCAGACACGCCGCTCTACGGCGGCATCTACGCCGGGCCGGTCGGGGCCTCCGACACCACGGCCATCACCATGAACAGCGACGCCTTTGTCGGGTGGGCCACAGGGATCGCCGACTACACCCCGGGCGAAGCCGTCTCCGACAGCTACAGTAACGCGACTGCCCAGCAGCGGGCCCTCGGGACGGCGGTGGGCGGCTCGGGGGACATCCTCTGCCTCGGGCGCGGAGGTTCGGTCACATTGACCTTTGCCAACGCCATTTTCAACGGGGACGGGTACGACTTCGCCATTTTCGAGAACTCGTTTTCGGACACCTTTCTGGAACTCGGGTACGTCGAGGTTTCATCCGACGGGGAGCACTTCACGCGCTTCGCCACCCACAGCCTGACGGAGAGCGCCGTGGGGGGCTTTGGCAATGTGGACCCCACCAACATCGACGGCTTTGCAGGCAAGTACCGGGCAGGCTACGGGACACCCTTCGACCTGTCCGACCTCGTCGGCCAGACCAACTACGAGTACCTCGACCTAAACAACATCCTCTACGTGCGTATCGTCGATGTGATCGGCGACGGCAGCGAGTACGACTCGTACGGCAACGCCATTTACGACCCCTACCCAACCACGGGCAGCGCGGGCTTTGACTTGGACGCGGTGGGTGTCTTCTACGCCGTGCCCGAACCGGCCACCTACGCCGCCTTTGCCGGGCTCGGAGCCCTCGCGCTGGTCTTCCTGCGCCGCCGCTCATCCGCCACCCGCCGGTAATCCCTCCCTCTCTACTGCTCAAAGAGAATCTGCCTGTCGGCAGTAATGCGATAGCCCAACAACCGTCCTGCCCGTGCGCCCGACCTGAGCGTGCGGGCGGGCATGGCGGGCTCGCCAACGAAAAGACTTATCCCAGCAGCGTCCGCCTGAGAGTGCGGTGGTCGATCTTGCCCCGGCCGGTCAGGGGAAGTACCTCCAACTGTCGCACGTGCAGGCGACGTCCCAGGCGCGGGAAGGCGGTCTTTAAGATTTGCGCCACCTCGGCCACCGACGAGGGACCGGAATAGGCCACAAACACCCGTTCACCAGTCGGTTCGTAAAAGGTGACGACCTGACCGACGCCTGCCTCATTCGCGGCGACCTGCTCGACCCGCGCCAGATCCAGACGCACGCCCGCGCACTTCACGATCCGGTCGGCCCGCCCGCAAACGACGAGCCCGCCCGTCGCCGTAAAATCGACCCGATCGGCCAAGGTCCGGCTCGCACCACCGTCTCCACGGCGAGGACGCCCGTAGCCGCTCACCGCAGCGGAAGTCACCCGCAGACGCCCACCTTGCGTCCGCTCCAGTTGAACGCCCGCCATGGCCGTCCCGACGGATTCGCCGCTGAGCCCGGCCTGGCCGTCGCGGTCGTAGGCGATGCCCCCCGTCTCGCTGGAGCCGTAAAAATTATGCACGGGCAGGCCGGTCGCCTCCCGAAAGCGTCGGGCCAGCTCCGGGCTGAGCGGGGCCGCTGCCGAGATCACCAGGCGCAGCGGCTTCAGGGACAATCCACCCACGCGAGCCAAGCCCTCCAGAACCGCCGGAACCGTGGGTAGGACCGTCGCCCCGGTACACGCCACCTCCTCGGCAATAACGTGCGGAAAGGCACCACTGCCAACCGCCAGCGGTACCCCGTGCGCCAGCAGCGGCACCACAAGATTTCCCAACGCGTAGGAGTGAGCGAAGGGCAACAGGGCGAAATTCGTATCCCGCGCGTCAAAGCCCATCGTGGCGAGAATGTTGGTAGCGTCAGCACACAGTTCGGCCTCGGAGAAGGGGATGGGCTTGGGCGCACCGGTGGAGCCGGAGGTCAACTTGACCAACGCCAGCCCGGGCCGCCAGCGTCGCACGCCGGATAGTTTTGCGACGCCTTCCCCCGTAACCTGAAGCACCGCCCCCAGCAGTCGGTTCGCCGTCGTCAGCTCGACTGCGGGCGCGCCGGCATCCAAGGGAGCGACGACCGCCCCCAACCGACGCAACGCCACAAAGGCCGCAAGCCAGTCCGCGCCATTGGGCAGTCGCAGGGTCACGGCGCGGCGGCACAACGCGTGGGCGCTCAGGCGTGATTCCCATTGGCGGGCAAGCTCGTCGAGCGCGGCAAACGTTACCGTGCTGCCCGTGGCCGCCATCGTCACCGCGGTACGCTCACCCTCGCGACAGCAAAGCGTTTCCCATGCCCACAGGAGCGGCCCCATTTTCACTTCACTGCTCATGAGGAGAGGATGGTGAGTTGTCCCCCGGCCAGGCGGCGGGCGGAGCTGTCTTCGAGATAGCCGTCGAAGCGGAAGAGACCTGTTTCGCTCATCGTATCCAAAACTGAATACACGCGCAGTGGCTCACCAGACGAAAGAGGAAACGGTTCCATTTTCCAGCGGGCGACCTTGATCAGGCGGCCCGAACGCCAGCCACGCTCGCGGTACGTCCAACCGATAAAGGCCGCCGCCGCCTGAGCGACGATCTCCACGCTCCAGGCTTGCGAGCCCGCGCCGAGGAGGGCCGACTCCGGCGCGAGCACAGCCTCGGCCACGATCTCGCGCTCGCCCATGGCCAGCACCCGCCGCAGCAGACACATCGGGCCCCGGTGCGGGATGAGTTCCTCGATAGATGGATAGGTTTCGGGCATGACGTCAGTGATCTTGGACGCGATCGGCTCGACGTGGCAATCCCAGGCATTCCGCCCCCAGCCAAGCGAACAGGACAGAAGCGGCCACCACTACGCCCAGGTCGCTGACAGCCTTGATCTCGCTGAAGCCGAGTACGGCAAAGGCACCTGCCGTGGTCAGGGCCGACACCCGCACGGAGACCGGCGCGTGTCCCCGAAAGTGCACGGCGAAAGCTCCGTAATCCAGCCCAAGACAGTAGGCCAGCACCGCGCCGATCACGGAGAGCAGGCTGAGCCCGCCGCCCCAGATCGTCGCGCAGGCAAGCCCACCGACCACGGCAAAAGCTGGCAACAGCGCCACCTGTAGGCCATTTCGCCAACCGAATACCCACACCAAAACCACTCCAACAGCCAGGAAGCCCCACAGCGCCCCACGCAGGACGGCGTGCCGCGCCGAGGCCAGCACACGGTTGAGCACCGCGCGTTCGTCGAGCACGGCCGTAGTGCTTTTCAATGACGCGGGCACCTCGATCTCTTCTGCGACTCCGAACGTTCCTGCCCAGCCGTCAGCGTCCTGCATGAGCAGACCGCGCATTGGGCCTTCCAGTCGTCCACTCAAACCACTCAGGGCCTCTGCCGCGGCGGTATCGGTAAGCTCATCCGGCAAGTCGTCGAGCGAGTCCGTAAAACCTTCAAACGCGTCCGCGTCGAACCCACGCGCGTCGAGTTCTTTGAACAGCGCCTCGGCATAAGCTTCCCGCTGCGGGGCGAACACCGTCCAGGCTTCGCTGCCTTTAGCCCGGCCAAGCAGAGCGGCGGGGCCAACGGGGTCCACGCCCGCCGCGCGAATGTCGTTGAGTTGCTGGAGCAGCCCAACAGGCGTCGACGCCACCGTGAACCAGCGACTGCGGATCTGCGCATCGCTCTGGCCGGTTTCGTCCAGCAACGTCTGGTAGCGCTCCATCGCTTCACCTACCGGGATTTGATAGCTGACGATCTTGTCGTCGAAGCGCAGATTCACCGCCAGCATGGAGAGCAGCACAAGCCAGGCCACCAGCAGACCGGTCAGCCAGCCCCGGCGGGGAGCTCCGCGCCACGAGCGGTAAAGAAAGGCTCGCAACGGGGGCTTGGCACAGGCGGGGGCGATGTACGGCAGAATCCAGCGCACGGCAGCCAGCGCCCCCAGCAGGCCGGCGGGGACCATCAACCCGACCTGGCTGACGGCGGGCAGCGGCGCCAGAAGTAGAAAAAACAACCCGAGACAGGAGGAGAAGCAACCGGCCAGTAGTGGTTTTCGGATACACCGCCACGCCTCCAGCAGATTGCCCTCCCGGCGGTTGGCGACGAGGTGCACGGTGTAGTCCACGGCCAGCCCGAGCACGACACTGGAGATGCCCAGCGCGAGGACCTGGATTTTCCCGAAAACCAGCAGTCCGACCGCCGCCGCACACAGCACGGAAACTCCGAGCGGGATCAGCGCCAGCAGCAGGTCGGCCACGCGCCGCATGAGGGCCACCAACAGCAGCACGATGACGGCGAGCATGGCGATGTTGAGCACCGACACCTCTTGGCGGGTGCGGGCCTCGGACTGACGAGCGATCTCGTAAACGCCGCCGCTCTCAATCTTTGCCTGCGGCCAGCGGTTACGCAGGACGGACTCGACCTTGGCGAGCCCGGTGGCGATAACTTCTTGCCCGGCGGGGCTGAGTGCGTCCTGCTCCGTTGCCAGCCAGGCAAGCACAGCGTCTCCCCCGGCAGATGCGGGCTGCGGCAGCGCAGACTGCGCCCGGGGGATGAGCAGCCAGGGATCTTTGGGCAAAAGCTCCGCGTACGCCATGGCTTCGGAGCGCTCGAGAAAGGCCTCCAGTTCGTCCACCGTGCGCTTGGCCAGCCAGTCTGAAAACGTATCCGCCGGTTGGCCGGTCTTTTGAAAATCCGCCCAGTGCGTCTGGAGCCAGCCGGGCACGAACAGCGTCAGCCGGTTTTCGTAGATGAACCGGCCAAGGTTCTTCATGCCGTCCGTATCGCCCGGAAAAAACACGCCGCCGAAAACCGCCTGCCCGGCATCGGCCTGCGAGTCGGCTTGGGCAACAGCCTCACGGATGACTGCGCGGATGTCCTTGGCGTCTGTGCCGGAGACGATGACTTTGAGCAGTACGCTGTTGATGGCGGGGGCTTGAAGTTCCTCGCGGACGGCGTGCAGGCGGGGGTTCTCGGCCAATGTAGGCAGGGAGCCGCGAATGTCCTCGTTGACGGCGTCGTGCCAGTCGCGGGTGAGCAGGAAGGCCAGCGGCAGCCCAACCAGCACCGCCAGCGCGAGCGCGGCGGTCAGAAGGCGGCGGGCGGGACTGAGGCGCTCCCCGCTCATGGCGTGTCGGCGGGCCGCCCGAACTGTGCGGGGGGCACCCAGGTCAGTTGGTCAAAGGTGTAGCGACGCACCACCCCGTCACTGAGAAAGACCTGCACGCCGCGCACGCGCCCATCGGCCACGGTTACCTCGACCCGCTTGAGCGAGCCGTCGAGCGCGGGGGCCTTCGGGGTGAGGGTAAAGCCGTCTGTCTTTGGCTCAATCTGCCAGTCGCGCTGGAGGGCCTGCTGATCGCCGCCGATAAGATCGCGCAACACGCGCACGTACCCGGCCTCGGCGGGCAGTTCACGGCGTTGGCCGTCGGCGTTCTCGAAATAGATACCCTCCGGCAACAGCAGGAGGCGTTCGCGCACCGGCTGCGTGTAGCTCAGGATCAGTTCGCCGGACGGCGAGCGGTCGAGCGTCCCGCTAAAGCGCTTGGGAAAACGCCGGAACGGGAACTGCCGTTCCTCCGTGAAGGCGACGCGGGCGACTTGATCGCCCGGAGGCCAGGCCAACGCCGCCAGCAGAGCGGACGGATCTTTATCCGTGTCGGTACCGCTCGGCGCAGTGGCAACATCCGATGCGGGCTCTGTGGGCTCCGACGACGACGGCGAGCCGGGAGTGGGCACCGCGGCCAGCGGGACCGCAACAAGCAGCACGGCCAGGCTTAACACGAGCGGCGTCCACCGTCGCGTTGGCGGCGAAAACGGCGGCTGAGTCGGGCGACGGGAAGGCATCTTGGGAGAAACGCGAGCAGGAGCCTGATATGGAGCCAGACCATGAAGGTGTTGTCACGCAGATAGTGAAAGTGGCTGACGCCGCCCTCCTCAGGCGGGACGTAGCGTACCGGCACACGGTAGCGCAGCGGCGGGACCCCGGCCCAAAACAGCCGCACCGCCACCTCGGGGTCGAAGTCGTAGCGCCGGGCGAAGCGTGTGCGCTCCATCACCGCCCGCAGCGGGCCGACCGGGTACACCCGCATGCCGAAAAGCGGATCGGCCAGACCGCCCCAGAGGGTTTCGAACTGGGTCAGCCCGACGCTCAGTTGCCTCCCGGCCAGGCGCACCCAGGGCGCGTCCGGGCCAAAGTCCGGTTGCCCCATCACCGTCGCTTCGGGGTATTCCTGCGAGAGCGCCATCAACGCCGGGACGCAATCGGCAGGGTGCTGGCCGTCGGCGTCCATGAGCAGCAGGTGGGTAAAGCCCGCCCGCGCCGCCTCCTCCGCCGCCCAGGCTGCGGTCGCGCCCTTGCCGCGATTCGTCTCGCTGGCAAAGACCCGCAGCCCCGGCCACAGCTCTGGTTTTTTCAGAAAAAGCTCGTGCGCCCCGTCGGTGGAGCCGTCGATAAAGAGCCAAACGGGCTGCCAGTGCTTCAGCGCCTCACGCACGGTCCGCTCAAGGATGGGGCCGGTGTTGTACGAGGGCAGGACGAGCACGTGGGTCGGGGAGGCGTTCATAGCGGCACCCAAAGCATATCCGCATACGGCCCCCCGGCGTCAACCACCTGTGCACGCCAGCCGCGTTTGTCGGGGCTCAGGCGCAGTTCGACGGTGCGGCCCGGCGTTAGCTCGCGCAGGAATTTCCCTTGGCGCAGTTCCCAGCCGGGGCCCGCGCCGAACTCGCGCTCCAGCGCGGCCAACGCCCACTGGACCTGAGCGGCGGCGGGCACGATGGGGTGGCCCGGGAAGTGTCCCTCGCAGTGACCGTTTTCCACGGTCACGGTGATGGTTTCGCTTATCGGCTCGGCCATTGGGCAAAATCCTCCGGACGGAGCTGTTCACGGTAAAAAGTCTCCAGCCGCCGGGCGAACTCGGCAGGCGACTCCTCCGGGCCGGGCTCGAAGGTCCGGGTGAATGCATACTCGCAGGTGAAGGGCAGCGTGTAATGGCCCCAGAGGCCGCCCGCCTTGCCCAGCAGCCCCGAGGGGTTGCGGATGAGCAGCGCGGCCACGGGCACGTCCGCCTGTTTGGCCACCCAGCCGAAGCCCGCCTTGAAGCGGTTCAGGGGCGGGGTCTCGGTGCGCGTGCCCTCGGGAAAAACCAGCACCTGGCGGCCTTCGGAGAGGGCGCGGACCATGGCGTTGAGGGACTCGCGCCCATCGTCGTTGGCGATGAAACCGCCCTGCCGGATCATATAGCGGAAAAACGGAGTGCGGGCGAGGCTGGCCTTGAACACGCAGACCACCTGCGGCAGTTCGATGAGCAGAAAGAGCGCGTCGAGCATCCCGGTGTGATTCGCCACGACCAGACAGGGCCCGGACGGAAACCGGTCAAAATCGCGGAAGCGCGTCCGCCCCACCCCGGTCCACTCCAGCAGGCGCGTGTAGCGGCGCATGGAGTCGGCCAGAATGCGCCGAATGAGGCCAGGGCGCTTTTTCTCCAGCCCCAGCGGCAGGAGCAACGCGCACAGCACGTTAAGGGCAAAGGTCCAGAGCCCGAACAGCACCACAACCGCCACGTACCGACCGTAGCGGGAGCGGGGCTTGTCGTCGGCTGCGGACTGAGTGGACATGGGGAGAAATCAGGCGGGCGGTTGGACGGGATTGAGGGGGAGGAAATTAAACCACTGCAGCGGGTGCGCACGCAAGCGCGCTTCCAGCCAGGTCAGCACCTCCTGAAAGTGCGCCATCCCGGCCTGCATGTCCTCGCGGCGGCTGCGGCCCGCCGGGACAAAGGGGCGGCAGGTGTGCACCCGGTAGCCCTCGCCGCCGGGCGCGGGCAGGGCCACGCAGAACTGCACCGGACGCGCGTAGAGCGTGGCCAGCCGGTAAATAGTAACCGGGAACAGCCGCCGCGCCCCCAAAAACTCGAAAGCCGCGGTCTTCGAGACATGTTCGAGCCGGTCGCATTGGAGCGCAAGGCTCTTGCCCGCCTCCAGTGCCTCGCGCAGCCCGAAGACGAGATCGCTCTCGTCGTTGACCCACATGATCTCGACTTGCGAGCCGGACTGGCGCATCAGCCGGTCGATGTCCTCGGAGTTACGGACCCGCTGACGCACCATGCACACGGGCCGGTCGAACTTCTCCAGCCCAAAGCCGAGCAGATCCGAGGCCCCGATGTGAAACGTGCCCAGCAGCACCGGGTTACCACTCTCCACAAGAGCCCCCTGGCGGCGGCTTTCCTCGTCCGCCCAGTCCATGGGCACCGGCACGCCGCCGCCCGCGCGGAGCTTGAGCATGAGCATGTCCGCCAGCGCACGGAAATGCCGGTAGGTGTCGCGCCCGCTCACCGGACGACCGAGGATGGCCTCCAGATATTCACGGGAGTGGTGGCGCTGGGATTTCAGCAACATCCAGCCAATGAAAGTGCCGCCCGCCGTCAGGGCGTTAACCACCCAACTGGGCAGGTAGCGGTCGCACAGGAGCATGAAACGGTAGCCGCCCCACGGCCCGGGGTTTCTGGGTGGCTTCACGTCCATGTCAGTCGGAACGTGCCCCGCTGAGGCACGGCAAAGTGCAGCTCACGGCGTTCGCCCAGAGCGGCTTGAAAGGCGGGCAGGTCCGGCTCGGAAGCCTCGGCCTGAGCGCCGGGGGTAAAGGTCAACGCACCCAGCGGGGACGCACTGGGCACGGTTTCCAGCCGCAGGTAAAAGGCGAAGGTCTCCTCCGCACCCCAACCATGACCGGAGGACCAGGGTTCGTACTCGTCGGCACCGGCCAGGTGAGCCACCCGGTGGTCCGGCACGAGCAGGGTGGCCAGCAAGGCGTCCGAAACCAGGCTGCCCAAGCCGCAAAGCGCACTGAGCATCCCCGAGCGCTGCCGCCGGGCCACGCTCACCAGGTCGAACGCCCCGGGATGGATCGAGTTCTGAAAATGCAGCGGGCTGGGCGTGGGGAAGCTTGAAAGGTAACGCTCCAGACTCTGGGTACCGCCGAAGCGTGAGGCATAGATCCACTCGTCCCGCGGGCCGTGTTCGGCCTCCGCCGTAGCCTCAGCCAACAGCAGGGCCAAGTCGCTCATCCGCCGCGCCGCCAACGGGTTGAACAACCGACGCAGGCGCTTGCGCCGCTCCGGGTCCAGTTCCCGGCACGGTGCGGCCACAGAGATTTGCGTGATGAATCGCTTAATCACAGGTCACCAGATGCGCGGCTTGGGCGCCACCGAAGGCGCTGCTTAAGAGAATGACCCCGCCAATGCCGCCGAGGGCGACGTTCTCGCGGTGGACGTTGTCCGTAAAAAAGGGAGGCTCCGCCCCGACGGTGCCCGGGGCCATGCCGGTGCGCAGGGCCACAAGGGCCACGGCCAGCTCGACCAGGCCGCAAGAGCCCAAGGTGTGCCCGAGCGAGCCCTTCCAGCCGACCAGCGGACTCTTCGGCAGCTCCCAGGCGACGGCTTCGGCTTCCAGCCGTCCGGCCTCCAAGGTGCCGGTGCCGTGCCCCTTGACCCAGACACCGCCCGTGGGCAGCGACGGGGCCAGACGCTCCAGCACGCCGCGAAAACCCACCCCGGAGGGCTCGTTCGCGGTCATGTGGTAATTTTCCGCCAGCGCCGCGGAAGCCGCCAGTCGGAACGAGACAGGCTCGCGACTGAGCACCGCAAAAGCCGCTCCGTCCCCCAGTCCGATGGAGCCGCTCTCGCGCTGCGTGTAGGGCTGGGGGAAGTCGGAGTTGAGGATTTTCAGCGCGTGGAAGCCACCCGCCACGAAGGGGCTGAGAAAATCGAAGGAAAACACCAGCACGCGCTCGGCCAAGCCCGCCCCGAGCAACCGCTCGGCCTGGATCAGGGCCAGTTGCGCCGAAACGCAGGCGTTGGAAACGATGAAGCGGTTCGGCCCCCAGCCGCAGGCACGCGCGAGCGTCTCGACCGCATGGGCCGGAGTAGCACTGCCGTGAAAGCGTTCCTCGCCGCTTTGGTGGGCGGCCAGCATCTGGTCGATACCGAAATTACTGCTGGAGACGACGATGGGGAACTTTTCCGTCCCCCAGGGAAAATCGGGAGCGCGCTTGGCCAGCTCCACGCAGAGCTGAAGCCAGCGCGGGGGCGTGGTCGCCGCCATGGGACCGGTCAGCGCAAGGGGGACCCGCTCGGAGCCCTCGTCGAGCACGGGATGCCGTTTAAGCGCGATCTCACCGGCACACAGGCGCTCGTGGGTGGACGCCGCATCGCCGAGGGCGCTCAGGCAGTCGCAGGCATCGATAAAAACCCGCCCGCTGCCTGTGCTGCTCGCCATGGATGATGAATCTATCCCCTGCCGGGCGCGGGCTCAAGCCGAAGCTGCCTGACGGGCGCGGATAAATTGCGCCAGGGAATCGATGCTGCGCAGGGCGCTGCGGGCTTCCTCGCTGTTCTTGATCTTGATCGAGAACTCCTTTTCCACGCTGACCACCAGTTCCAGCGCATCGACCGAGTCCAGCCCCAGGCCGGAGTCCATCAGGGGGGTATCATCGGCCAGATCGTCCGGCGTCACGTCTTCCAAACACAACGCCTCAATGATCAGCGTCTTCAAACGTTCTTTAAAGTCATCGCCCATAAGTAACTAACGGCTAGAAATAGCGAACTCGTGAGCGGCCACAAGTCAAATGCTGCGTCGTTTCCACCGCCGATAGGCCAGACGCAGACAGACTGCAATAACCAGCACGGCCAGCCCGCCCCAGAGCGCCTGCATCCCGTCCCGGTCCATGATGCCGCGCACCGTCAACACAACGCCCGTAAGGAACACCGCCTGCACCGCCCATGAAATGGCCAGATACAGGCCAAAGGGAACCCCAAGCACGCCTAATAGGTAGTTTTGCGCGGTGAAGGGTACGCCCGGCACGGCCCGCACCAATAGCGTCACCTGCGCGCAGGCGCTTCGGTCGAGCGCGAACAGCCGGGGCCAGCGCGGCTCCAGCCGCCGCCGCAGGGGCTCACGCCAGACCGTACGGGCCAGCAGGTAACCGAGGGTCATATTCACCAGCAGGGCCAGTCCGCCTGCCGTTAGTGCCACCGGCACAGCAAAGGTCAGCCCGGCGAAAACGTAAAAGGCCGAAATCGGAAACCCCACCAGCGGCAGCAGGATCATGAGGACGCAGAATACCGCCGGGCCGCTTCGGGGATGCTCGGCGATGAAGGACCGCCAGTCCGCCCCCCACAGCGCCAGGGCCCAGCAGAGCGCTCCCACACCGGCCAGCGCGAGGGTCCATCCTAGCCAGCGTGGCGTTGCCCCCCGCTCATCCATCGGCGTCGAGGTTGACCGCCGGAACCATGGAGAACCGACGGTTGAGGCGGCAGACGAGCAGGAAAAGCGCGAAGCGCCACCGCAGCCCGAAGCCCATCCGTGTGGTGCCGCCGACCACGGCGTTGACCGCGGCGAAAAGATCGAAGCGCTCAGTCGGGTTCATAAAGACCGCA
This sequence comes from Verrucomicrobiota bacterium JB024, assembly GCA_030673825.1. Lineage (GTDB taxonomy): Bacteria > Verrucomicrobiota > Verrucomicrobiia > Opitutales > Cerasicoccaceae > Ruficoccus. Next base: position 43,791 of record JAUTCS010000149.1, read on the forward strand.
AAGGAACGCTCGTCGTAGTAAACCTCCACCAGCCGCAGCATCGTCTGCATACGCGCGCGCAGCTCGCGTTCGTAACGGGCCCGTACCCGGGCACGCAGACCCCGCTGCGCATCCGCCGCCAGGATCGCCTCGGCGGCGAGGTCGGCTGACTCCAGCGCCAGATAGACCCCGGAGGAGAAGACCGGGTCGATAAACCCCGCCGCATCGCCCAGCATGAGCCAACGCTCCCCGGCGAAGCGCCGGTGCAGGAACGAGTAGTCGGCCTCCACCCGGAACCGCTCCACCGGCTGCGCGTCAGCCATCCAGGTGCGCATAAAGGAATTCTGAGCGACACGCTGGTGAAAGACCTGCTCCGGCAAGGTGCGGTCCTCACCCCGCTGAGCCACCAGCCCGACAGAGGTGCGTGTCTCGTCCAGCGGGATCGACCAGAACCACCCCCCCGGGACCCGCGTGACGATGATGTTGCCCCCCTCGGGGCCTTTCGGACGGGCCACACCAGTAAAGTGATTATAGACCGCAAACCGCTTGGGCAACGGGATCGGGTCCGTCGGGATGCCCAAGTGCCGCCCCAGCCAACGCCCCCGCCCTGCCGCATCGAGCAGCCAGGCGGCCTCGATGTGCTCGCGTACCCCATTCACGGCCAGCTCGATCCGCCAGCCGCTCGGGGTTTGCTCCGCCGTCACCGCCTCGGCGGGCTGGCGCAGTTCGCACCCGGCCTCGCACGCACGCGCCAGCAGGAGACGGTCAAACTCCGCCCGTTCGACCTGGTAGGTGTAGTCCAGCCCCCGGACCAGCCCCTCGCTGAAGCGGTTGCGCACGCGGCACTCGCCCGTGCCGTAGGTGAACTCGGCCCCCTCCTTGCGCATGAAACCGGCCCGCTCGACCTGGTCCCAAACGCCCATCTTGCGCAGAACGCGATTGGCTGCCGGGATGAGCGATTCGCCAATGTGGAAACGGGGAAAGATGGCCTTATCCACCAACAGCACACGCCGCCCGGCCTGCGCCAGCAGGGTTCCGGCAGCCGTCCCAGCAGGACCGGCGCCGATCACCACACAGTCATAACGGGTCGCAGCCATGGACGTGAGCTTCGCTCGCCGCGTTCGCCGAGACAAGCGCGGAGGGCCAGGAAAGCTCGATTTCCACCAGCAGCTCGCTACGGCAGATATCGGCCTGAACAACCCGGCTTCGCGCCGGATCGTGCCAGGGCTGCCGCTCCAGCCAGGCGAGCACGGCCGGGGTGTCCTCAGCCCGTCTCAAATAGACCCGGCACTCTGGAGCCCTCAGCCTAGCGAAAGCTTCCGCACCGAGGGAACGCTCAGCCTGCCCAAGCATGCGATGGAGGTTCTCGCCGGTCGTGGCGAGCTGCCCCGCCAGTTCGCCGGGGGCGATACTGGCCGAGCCGAGCACCGCCGAGGTGCCCGAGATGTACAACACCGGCTCCGCCCCGGTCACTACACTGGCACGGCTGAAGCTCGGCGGACGCGGCCCGTACTGCTCCGGATAGGCATAGGCCGGGCACTGAAAGGGGTTCTCCAACTGGGAGACGGGCAGCTCCGCGCCCAGCGCAATCACGCACAAACGCGGCTCCTCCGTCCCGACGGCGGAAGCGGCGCAGAAATACCGCTCCGCGCCCGGCCCGTAGTGGGCGAGGAAGGCTTCGTGACGCCCCAGGCAAAAGGCGCGGTAGTTCTCCAGCCCGTCGCGCTCGGCGTTGATGGCCGGGACAAAGTTCCAGATGCGCAAGCCACGGGCAGGTCCAAATGCCTCCAACAACCGCGTGTACGCGGCATGTGCCGTATCGGCGACCGAGTCCGCCAACGGCACACTCAGTACAGCGCACCGCCAGGGGCCTTCCACGCCATGCAGAAACAGCGTACCGTCCGGTTCTTGTTCGGCCTCCAGCACGCCCGGCCAGAGCGGTTCCGTCGAAACACCAGCCAACAGTGGCACGGCAAGCTCAAACTCGCCGACCTGTGACCGGTAGCGCGTGTGCGCCGCCCCAAATCGGACGCTCACTGGCATGATTGGACCCGTCTTATAGGCTTAGCGGGACGCCGCGGCCAGACGACGGGGGAAGTCCTTCTGGAGATTTTCCAGCCAGCCCAGCGGCACAGCGGCTTCTTCCTCACCCGTCTTGGCATTGTTCTGGGTCGAGTTCGAGTAGATCTTCACCACATCGCCTTCGCGCTTCATGGTGGCCTCGGCCTCGAAGCCACGGTGGTTGAGCTGCGCAACTACTTCGGTCGGGGACGAGGAGGTCACCGTCCAACCCCGGCCTTCAAAGGTCGTGGTCATGGCCGTTTCGAGCGCATCGCCCGATACGTCGGCGGGGATCGGCATGCTCAGCGGGTCAGCATTGTAGGCGGCCACGTCTTCGGTGCCCGAGATCGTCGAGCAGGCCGAAACCAGCAAAAGGCTGATGAGTGCAAAAGCGGAGAGGAGAGCGGATTTTTTTGTCATACACACATCGATAGAGCATCCCCCGCGCCGGATCAAGCCTGTCGCGAGGATTCTCATCAACAAGACAACAGCCTGCGCGGATGAGCCGGAGCCCTAACGCCACCCGCCCACTGCCTCAGGAAAAAGCCTTCATCCGGTCAAGCACACGGTCGCGCCCGAGCACGGCCAGCAGGCCAAAGAGCGGCACGCCCCCACCCTGTCCGCTGACGGCGAGCCGGGCGATGGGGAAATACATGGTCGGTTTTTGCCCGTTCGCCTCGGCCACCGCGCCGAAGGCAGCCTCCAGTGAAGCCTCGGTCCACTCGGTGGTGTTTTCCAGCGCGGGCAACAGCTCGGCCAGGCGGGCGGTGGGATCGCCTTTCTTGAAGATCTTTTCGCGGGCGGCGGGGTCGATCTCGATCTCCTCCTTGAAAAACGGCACGACCAGTTCGGGCATGGTTTCGAGGGAGCGGGCCTTCGGCTGGCACAGGCCGAGCACGGCTTGGACGTAGTCCTCGTCGGCAGCCTCATCGACCAGCCCGGCGGCCTCCAGCACGGGTGTTGCCATCCAGGTAAAAGTCTCCAGCGGCAGGGCGCGCAGGTACTCGGTGTTCATATGGGCGAGCTTCTGCTCGTCAAAACGGGCGCCATCCTTGTTAATTCCGGCGAAGTCGAAACGCTCGATGATCTCCCCGATCGGCATGATCTCGCGGTCGTCCTTGGGGTTCCAGCCCAGCAGACACAGGTAGTTGCGCACGGCCTCGGCCAGGAAATGGCGGCTGACATACTCCTCGATGAGCGCGCCGGACTCGCGCTTGCTCATCTTGCCGCGCCCGTCGCTCTTGAGGATGAGCGGTATGTGCGCGAAAACCGGGGGCGTCGCGCCGAAAGCCTTGTACAGCTCGATGTGACGGGCGGTATTCGAGAGGTGGTCCTCCCCGCGGATGACATGCGTGATCTTCATCGCGAGATCATCCACCACATTGACGAAGTGGAAGCCGAAGTCGCCGTTGCTGCGGCGGATAACAAAATCCTGATCCACTACGCGCTCGACGTGCCCGCGCACCGCATCGTCCACCACGACCGGCTCGCTGCGGACCTTTTCGATCTCGGCGTTCTTGTACTTGTCGAACTCGACGTAGCGTTCCCCCAGAAGCTTGAAGAAAACCGCTCCGTCCTGCTCATAGGTGCGCCCGGCGGCGGTCAGCCGCGCGAGGTAGTCCTCGTAAATGCCGGTGCGCTCGCTCTGGAAATACGGACCGAACTCGCCGCCCTTTTCGGGGCCCTCGTCCCAGTCCAGTCCGAGCCAGCGCATCCCGTCCAGCAGCGCCTGCAGGGCCTCGGGGGTGTTCCGGACCGAGTCGGTGTCCTCGATGCGCAGGACAAAGGTGCCGCCGGTATGGCGGGCATACAGCCAGTTGAACAGCGCGGTACGGGCGCTGCCGATGTGGAAGAACCCGGTCGGGCTCGGGGCGAATCTTACGCGGACGTCGGACATGACGGTGGAAAAGTTCTTGGTGCTTAGTGCTTGGTTCTTTGTGCGTGGTATTCGAGGGGCCGGGGCTGAAGCGGCGACCTCGACGGCCAGAGCTGTGATGGAAAACCGCCCATGCTGGAGAAAAAAAGTCGGGCTGTAAAGGGCGCTTGCAGGGGCGTCCACCCGGGGGCCACCAGACAGTGCCCTTGTCGGGCCACAAAAAACCCGCCGGAAAGATTCCGGCGGGTTGAAAGAAAAACGGTCTGATCGTGCGCTTACTTGGACAGGCTGGAGTCCACGTAGGAGAGCTTGCGCAGTTCGTTGCTCACATCGACAGCTTCGGCCGGCATCGGCACACGCATCCCGAGGATGTCCTGGGCGGTGATGCCCGGCTCCTTGTAGAGCGCGGCGTTGAGCTTCTGGCTGTAGTCGAGGGTGCCACCATCAAAGGAAACGCCCAGGGCGAAGCCCTTCTTCACACGGTAGACGAGGATGTCCGCGTCCTTCCAACCGGTAGCACCGACGGTACCACCGACCGGGCCGGCCTTGACCGACAGGCCCACGCCCCAGCGGATGCTGGACTGACCGAGTTCGCGCAGGGCCTTCTTGGTCATGCACACGGCGACCAGGTTGGTTTCAGTCGCGCCGATTTCGATCCCGAGGCTACCCCCACCGACGGTGAAGATCACGGGCGGGCTCCAGTTGTCGACATTGTTGACCATGGCGATGCCGGTGCCGCCGTAGCCGCCCACGCCGACGATGGCCGCGTTGAGCTTAACGATGAGAACGGCCTCGGCTTCGGAGAGGACCTCGGACGGGATGGCCGTCTTCGGGTCAGCTTGAATGGCTTCGAGGACATCGTCCGCGTTGGAGATAACTTCCTTGGCTTCAGCGAGCTGCTTATCCAGTTCGGTTTCCGCGTGCAGCAGAAACGGTACGAGCGAGAGAATGATCAGTGGTGTGAGTTTCATAGTCTGTGACAATCAGCGATTCAGGCCCATGCGTCAATGTCAAAGGCACATGGGAAAAGGGCTGCCAACGCTTATTAATTCAGGGGCTTGCGGCGGATTTTTTCGATGAGCCAGGCTGCCACCACCTGGGTGACCAACAGGCAGAGGCAAAAAGCCACGATCAGGCGCAGCGCCATTCCCTCCAGCGAGGCGCGAAGCTCCTCGGGCTTGTCAAGCTCGTCGAGGACCGGCCCGAGCTTGCCCAGCTCCTCGCCGACGGCGGCAAGCTGCTTCAGGCTGTCGTCGATCGAGGCGATGCGCGCGCCCAACGGCTGCCCTCCGGCGTCGTTAAGCAGGCTGTTCAGGCCTTTCTCCACCTGGTCGAGACGGCCAGCCGCCTCCATCAGGTCGGCGGGCAGGCTCTGGTACTCGGGCTTGTCCAGCTCCTGGGCAAAGGGCTCGAAAAAGTCGTTGAGTGTCGAGAAGTACTGGGCGGTCTCGTTAAGCCGCTGCTGGGTCTCGTCCAGGCCGTCGATAAAAGACAGAAGCCCCTGTCCAGCCTCGGACTCGAGCATGGTATAAAGGGCTATCTCGCCGGTCCAGTAGCCATAAACCGGCATCCAGTCCATCAGGACATAGAAATTCTCAAGCGTGCGGTTCGCCTGCTGAAGCTCGGTGTAGGTATTTCCAATCCCCTCCTCCAGTCCGCCGAAAAACAGGCTGTTGCCGAGCTTGGACGACGGAGGCGGCATGAAGCGATCCCCGGCAAAAACGCCCATGCTCTCCCTCCCCATGAAGGTTGTCATCGGGTTCTCCTTGCACCAGGCGAGCACCTCCGTGTGCAGGGTCTGGTACTCCTGATCCCCGAGCACGAAGTCCGCCAGCCACCAGGCCCACTCATCAGCGGTTTTCATGACCTCGCTATATTGGCTGGCGTAATCGCCCAGAAACTTTTGACCCTCCGCGCTCTCCACGTAGTTAACCGCGCGGGTGGTGTACGTCACCAGGTCGATGAGTGCGACCCGGGGGTTGGGCTGAATGGTGATGCTGTTGACGTTCGAGACGCAGGCATACTGCCAGATCGAGGCGTTGCGCTTGTTATGATAATCGCCGGGCTCGCGGCGCAAGTTGACCCCGGCCGCGCCAATCAGCCCCGGAAAGCGAGTCGAGTACTCCCGCAGCAGATCACGCAAGCGCTCCTCGCGGGTGAGAATCTGTTCCTGCGCAACGCCCAGCAACTGTTTACGCTCAACTGCGCTGAAAACCGGATCTTCCTGGTCCGGGCGCTTCAGCGATCTTTCCGATGATGGCGGCTGTGGTTGCTGTCCCGATTCGGACTCCTGCTTTTGGCGCAACTTCTCCTGAGCGCGCAGCTCGGTGGCCTCCAGCGGAATTGCGAAAGAGACTACCAGGGCAGTCAAAACCAGCGAGCACAACAGGTGTTTATGCATAACGGAGCGAAGAGAGAATATGGTCGGCTTCGGCTTGCAACCGGTGGAGAGAGGAATTTCCGTAAAACCTGTTCACACGCGGCCTAGCAAGCACCGGGTGAACGAGCCCGAGTTTGCACACCGGGCGTAAGGATTCAACGCGAAAGACGCTAGCATGGCTTATACCGGACCCGCCCTCAACCTGAACGCATTCACCCGCGAGTGGGAACCCGTCGCCACCGGCGCGGGACTGCGCGTGAAGACCTTCGGCGCCAACGAGGGGCTGAGCCTGCCCTATGCCCTGCGCGAACCCGCTCCCAGCCGCCCCTGGCTCTACCTCTCCGCCGGTATCCACGGAGACGAACCCGCCGGACCGCTCGCCCTGCTGGCTTTTCTCAAAGAAGACAGCCTGCCCGCCGGGGTCGGGGTCGTGGCCTTTCCCCTGCTCAACCCCGAGGGGCTGCGCGCCAACACCCGGGAGCACCCGCAGTACGGCGACCTCAACCGCGACTACCTCGCCTTTGCCTCACCGCAGATCCGGGCCCACCGCGACTGTCTGCAAGAACTGGACCTCTCCTATCACATGGCGGTCTGCCTGCACGAAGACTGGGAAAGCGCGGGCTACTATGTCTATGAGCACGTCAAGGGCGGCAAGCCCGGCCTGGGCCGGGCCATCCTCGACGCCGTCGAGCCCATCTGCGGGATCGACCGCTCCCCCGTCATCGAGGACCGCCCCGCCGACAACGGCCTTATCACCAGCACGCCCGGCACCATCAAACCCGAAGACCTCGGCGGGGGTTGGGCTGAGGCCCTTTATCTGGGCGAAGGCCTTTGTCCAGACGTTTACACCGTCGAGGCCCCCAGCGCCCGCGACCTCGACACCCGCGTCAACGCCCACCTCGCCGCCCTGCGCGTCGTGGCAGGGGCGATGTAGGCAGACAAGGACACGCCAAAGCGTGTAAGATAGAAGCTTTTGCCGCCGTTTACGCCTGCTCTTTCTCCAGCTTGGCCTTGTGGAAAGCGGCGACCTCGACGTACTTCTCGGCCCAATGACGGATGCCGGCCTGCTGTTCCTCGGAGAGGGTTTTCACGACTTTGGCGGGCGAGCCGAGGACGAGTGAGCCGGGCGGGACGTGGGTGTTTTTCGTCACGAGCGCCCCGGCCCCGACGATGGAGCGGGCGCCGATGACCGCCCCGTCCAGAATAGTCGCGTGCATGCCGATCAGGCACTCGTCCTCAATCGTGCAGGCGTGGATCATGGCCATGTGACCGATGGTGACGTACTTGCCGATCTTTACCCCGAAGTCGTCCGCCAGGTGCACGACGGAACCGTCCTGCACATTGCTGCCCTCGCCGATCTCGATCGAGTTGATGTCGCCGCGCAGCACGACGCAGGGCCACACGCTGCTCTTCGGGGCCATGGTGACGGCCCCCATCACGACAGCGCTCGGATGAGCGAAGGCGCTCTCGTCGATCTGCGGTTCCTGGTTCAGGTAATGTTCAAGGCGTTCCCGGTGGGTCATGGGGGCGAAGTCTGCACCGCCGCCCCGCCCCCGGCAACGCGTTTTTCGCCCCCGCCCGGTTCGGCTGCGCATTTTCACTTTTGCGAATGGTCCCGATCAGCCCGCACCCATTTACGAATCTACAAATTCCCAAATTTACAAATTCATCCCGGCAGGGATGAAAGGGCTTGCCATGGACAGACCGGCGGGGGCATTTTAAAAGGGTAAAGGAGGGTCGAAGACCGTTCCCCGGCGCCTGGACATCGCAAAAAACTTCACCCTGCGTCAGCGCTCCCCGTAACGGCTCCGACGGGCGGCTCACGAGCCGCCGACGATGACAGCACCAGCCCATTCCCCACAGGGCCGGAAAGAGCCCGGCCTGATCGAATTTATCTGGAGCGAACGCCAGCGCCTCGGCGGGCTGCTCGTTCTGACGATGGTGCGTTCGCTCGCCATCGCCCCCATCCCGATGGTGACCAAAGCCATCATCGACCACGCGCTGGCAAACAAGGAGATCGGCGTGGTGCTGCAACTGGCGGGCGTCATTGTGTGCCTGCTGGCGATACACGCGGTCATCGCCCGTAGCGGAAACAAACTGGTCTCCAAGCGCATCCCGCGCATGGTACTGGACCTGCGGGCGCGGATTTTCGACAAGCTCCAGTTCATGCACTTCGGGTTTCTCGACCGGACCAAGACCGGACGGCTCCTGTCGAAGTACGCCTTTGACACGCAGCAGGTCGAGGGCGCGCTCATCCCAATCATTCACTCGATCATGCCGGAGTTGATCTACGCCGGCTCACTTGCCATTATCCTGCTCTTTATCAACCCGCTGTTGGCCTCGGTCATCATCTGCGTGGTGCCGCTCCTCTTTATCATGCGGGTGGTCGTCATGCGCCGGATCATGCAGACCAACCACACCGTGCGTCTGGCCCGAGAACGTCTCACCGGCGCGGCCAGCGAGTACATCTCGGCCCTGAAGCTGGTCCGCAGCCTGGGCGAAGAGCAGATCGTCCACCACACGATGGACAGCCACAGCGAGGGCTTCCGCGAAGGGCGCGAACGCCAGATCCTGATCAACCAGAACTACGGCACCTTCAGCTTTGTCTCGACCGAAATGCTCTCGGTCCTCGTCGTCTCGCTGAGTGCGATTCTCGTCATCACCGGGCATGCCAGCATCGGCACGCTGGTGGCCTTCCAGGCGGCGCTTCCCATCATCCTGCGCCCGATCAACCAGATCACAGCCTTTAGCCAGCAATACTACCTCGGGCAGGAAAGCTACCGCAGCATCCGCGAGCTGCTCGACAGCGGCTACGTCGAGAAGTGGAACGGCGGGTACACCTTTAAGCACATGCGCGGCGAGATCGTCTTCGACGATGTGTGCTTCACCTACGACAAGGACAAGTCCGACGTCCTCAGCCACTTCTCGCTCAACATTCGCGCGGGCGAACACGTGGCTTTCGTCGGCCCCTCAGGCTCGGGCAAGAGCACCATCGTCAGCCTCATCCTCGGCCTCTACGCTCCGCGCGAAGGCCGTGTGCTCATCGACAGCATGCCCCAGGAACGCATCGCCATGCGCGAGTTCCGACGCAACTGCGCCATCGTCATGCAGGACAGCCTCCTGCTCTCGGGCACCATCACCGACAACATCCGCTTTGGGCGCCCCACCGCGAGCGAGGCGGAAATCCGCGAAGCCGCCCGCCTGGCCTACGCGGACGAGTTTATCGAGCAGCTCGACCAGGGCTACGAGACCAAGGTCGGCGAGCGCGGGGTCAGCCTCTCCGGCGGCCAGCGCCAGCGCATCGCCATCGCCCGCGCCCTGCTGCGCAACCCGCGCATCCTCATCCTCGACGAGGCCACCTCCGCGCTCGACTACGAGAGCGAACGCCAGGTCCAGGCCGCCCTCGAAAACCTCGCCAAGGGCCGCACCGTCATCACCATCGCCCACCGCCTGAGCACCGTGCGCACGGCGGACCGCATCGTCGTCCTGCACAAGGGCAAGGTCATGGAAACCGGCTCCTTTGAGGAGCTCTCCCAGCTCGACGGCTTCTTCGCCCACCTGCTCGCCGGGCAGGCCGGGCAATAGCGAGGTAAAACCTCCAGGCTATTTATTCTCCTCCACCGGCTCACGGTAGAGCTCCTCGGTGCGAAAGTGCAGGATGTACTTCTGCTCGAAGTACGGGTCGCCCAAGCGCTCCTCCAGGCTGATGGTGCGGGAGAGCTTCGAGCGCAGGGCGGCAGCCTCGGCCTGCACGTCGCCCCCACGCCAGTAGAGCAGTCCGTTGGCCAGGGAGTGGGTGCGGCCCCGGTTGAGCAGGGGACGGATCCAGTTGATAAAGGCGGCCAGATCCGTCACCGCGCGGCCCGTGACAAAGTCGAACTTGCTCCGCAGGGTCTCGACGCGGCAATTGCGCACCTCCACGTTTTTCAAGCCGAGGCGGGCGGCGATGTCCTCGACCACGCGGATCTTTTTGCCGACCGAATCCACCAGCGTGAAGCGCGCGTTCGGGTAACAGATCGCCATGGGCAGGCCGGGCAGGCCACCGCCGGTGCCCACGTCGATCACGCGGGCGCCGTTCATGAGCTTGAGATCGGCGGTCACGGCCAGGCAGGGGGCGAGGTGATGCCGCTCCAACTGGTCGATGTCCTTACGCGAGACGAGGTTGACCCGCTCGTTCCACTCGCGCATGAGTTCTGCCCACTGGGCGAGTTTCTCCCAGGCCGGGGCGGGAACGTCCGGCAGACGGGCTTGTAATGGCTCAAGGGCACTCGTCATAAGCGGCCAGATTACTCGTCCTGGGGCAGCGGGCGCGACTCCAAAACCAGCTTGCGCTCCTCGGGCAGCAGCGCGTCCACGTCCACACCCGCCAAGGCGGAGCGAGCCTCAGCCTCCTGCCCCAGCAAACGGTAGGCAAGCGACTGGGCGAGCTTGCCGCGCAAGGGCAGCTCTTTTAATTCGTCGAGCGTCGTCAAAGCCTTGTCCGGTTCGCCCTTCATGCACTGGGCCAGGGCCCAGGTGACGCGGTAGTCGGTGTTTTCCGGATCATAGCTGAAATTACGCAACGCCACGCCCTCGGCCTGGCGGCGTTCGACATCAAGCACCATGGCCATCCAGGCGTACTCGTCGCCGATGTCCCGGTCCTGCGGGAAATTCGCCCGTGCCTCCTGCAGGAGCTTGAGCATGCCGAGGGAGTCGCGGTTGCGCTCACGCAGGGCGTAGAGCTGGAGGTAGGCGTCGCGGTCCCAAGGCTCGTCGCGGATGATCTCCTGAAGGATGGCGGCCTCCTCTTTTTCGAAGCCGAGTCGCTGCGTCACCAGCAGGACCTCGCGCAACTGCGGCAGCGTAGCCGCGCCCAGCCAGCGGGTGAAGGCGGGGTTCGGGTAGTTGCGGGCCTCGACCCGGTCGAGCGTACGGGTCAGCGGCGGCAGCAGCGAGGCGAAGCCCTCCGCCCCGGTCCAGTCCACCTTCGAGTTGTACGAGCGCAGGGCTTTTAACTGATCGGTGCGGATCATGGCCTCGGCCACGCGGTTGGCGACGGGCGGGCGGTTGAGGTTCATGACCGCGCTGTCCTCCTGCGCGAGAGTGATGATGAGGTCGTTTTCGTTATGATCCAGCAGCCAGTCGAAAATCGCGGTCAGGGCGGGCACATCGCGCTGGTTGTCCGTGATGAGCTGCCGAAGCTTTTGCTCAAACAGCGGGCGGTCCAACTCGTAAAAAACCTGAAGCGCCAGCAAACGCGCGCCGATGTCGTCACGCCCCACGGTCCAGATGCGCTCGGCGGTGGCGCGCTCGGCGGCGGTATCCCCAAGCTGACGCTCCATCTCCAGCAGGAGTGCAGCCGCCTCGGCACGGACCTCGGGCTGGGCGAGCAGGCCGTCGAGGCGCTGCATGGTCGGCTGGAGCTCGTCCCGGGAAAGTGTCTCCGCCTCGGCCACACAAAGGCGGAGTGCCGTCTGCGCATCATCCGGGTTGCGCTCATAAGCCTCTCGCAGGTAGGCCAATGCGGTCTGCTTATCCCCGGCGGCGAAAGCCAGCTCCGCCCCCAGCAGGGAAAAAGCGGGCGTCCCGGCCAGCTCGTTACCGCTCCCGGCCAACTCGCGGTAGGCCACCAGCGCGTCCCCGGCCCGCTCATAGCGGACCATCGCGCCAAGCCAGGTCTTGAGCGCCTCATAGTCGCCGGGCTGGAGTCGGCTCAGGTGCTGGTACACCGGCACGCACCCGGCATTCCCAACCGTATCGAGCAGGCGGGCCTGCGTCTCCAGCGCGATCAGATTATCCGGGTCCATGGCGACGGCCTCGGCCAACAGATCAACCATCCGATCCGGATTGCCGTTTTCGTAGGCCTCCCGGGCCTTGACCAGCGCCCCGGCCTGCTGCTGCCGGTTGATCCACCCCAACGCCGACCACAGCCCCGCAATGAGCAGGACCGCGATGACGGCGATGATGATCAGCTTTTTACGCATCCGCCCTTGAACATGGGCACATCCCCCGCACACTTCAAGCCCACTCGACCTCCGGAGAAAAAGTTCAGTTTAGCCTTGAGACGCATCAATTTATCCGGATATGTTGATTTGAAATTTAAAAATGAAAACGTCATCGACCGACAAACCCCTTTCCGCCCGCGGGCAGCAGCTGCTCAAGCTGCTGCAGGAGCGCACCGTCTTTCTCGACGGAGCCATGGGCACCATGATCCAGCAGCACAAACTGACGGAGGAGGACTTCCGCGGGGACAAGTTCAAGGACGCCGAGAAGGCGCTCAAGGGCAACAACGACCTGCTCGTCTTCACTCGGCCCGACGTGATCTCCGGCATCCACCGCGCTTTTTTGGAGGCCGGGGCCGACATCATCGAGTCGAACCCACCAACCTTGAGGAAGCCGTGGAAAAGTTCCCGGAGGCCATCAACGCCGCCATTCAGAAACTGCAGGACGATATGATCAAAATGCAGCAGGAACAGGCCAATAAAATCGTTACGCCCGACGAACTGCGCGGCGGCAAAAACGATATCATTATCTAGAAAAATCCCACAGATTCAGGATCAGTCACGGGGTTGCAAATATTGCAAC
>JAUTCS010000150.1 GCA_030673825.1 Verrucomicrobiota bacterium JB024
ATTGGGCGTGTGCCGGGCGATGCCCGCCAGGCCGTTCGAGAGCGGGCCGGCCTGATCCTCGGGCGTCAGCAGATCGACCGTGCCGGGGGTGCGGCGGACATCCTCGGTCCACTGGCGAAGTTGTACTCGTTGTAAAGGATCTCGACGTAGAGCGGGATGGTGTTGGTCTCGCCCCGAATGTGCCCGGAGACGACGGAGACCGCGCCGAACTCGCCCATGGCTCGGGCGTTGCATAGGACCACGCCGTAAAAGAGCGCCCAGCGCACGTTGGGCAGGGTGACGCGGCGGAACGCCTGCCAGCCCGAGGCTCCGAGGGTGAGCGCGGCCAGCTCTTCGTCGTTGCCCTGCGCTTGCATGACCGGGATCAGCTCGCGGGCGACGAAGGGGAAGGTCACAAAAACCGTCGCCAGCACGATGCCCGGCACGGCGAAGATAATCTGCACGTCGTGCTCAGACAGCCACGGTCCCAACCAGCCTTGAGCGCCGAAGATCAGCACGTAGATCAGGCCGGAGATGACGGGCGAGACCGCGAAGGGCAGGTCGATGAGCGTGAGCAGCAGGCTTTTGCCGGGGAAGGTGTACTTCGCGATGGCCCACGAGGCGCACAGACCAAAGACGGTGTTGAAGGGCACGGCGATCCCGGCCACGAGCAGGGTGAGCTTGATCGCGTGGCGGGCGTCCTCGTCGGCAAAGCTTGCCATGAACGCCTCGGCGCCACGTCGGAACGCCTCGAAGAATACCGCCGCCAGTGGAAGTAGCAGGGTTACGGTGAGGAAGGCGAGAGCCCCGCCGATGAGCAACGCGCGTAGCGGCCAGGACGGCTCCAGGCCGACGTGTATCGATTTTTGGATACGTCCGAGGCGGGATTGTGTGATGCCGGCCATGGTCTTAAAGGTCGCCGAGCCGCTTACGGCTCCAGCGTTGCAGGAGGTTGATGCCCAGGAGGAGGGCGAACGAGGTGACGAGCATGACGACCGCGATGGCGGTGGCCCCGGCAGTGTCGTACTGTTCGAGCTTGGTGACAATGAGGAGCGGGGCGATCTCGGTGCGCATGGGCATGTTTCCCGAGATGAAGACGACCGAGCCGTACTCGCCGATACCGCGGGCGAAGGCCAGCGCGAAGCCAGTCAGCAGCGGCGGCAGAAGCAGCGGAAAGATCACCCGGCGAAAGGTTGTGAAGCGTCCGGCCCCGAGCGTGCGAGAGGCTTCCTCCAGCTCGCGGTCGAGGTCCTCGATCACGGGTTGGAGTGTGCGCACGACGAAGGGAAGCCCGATGAAGACCAGCGCCACGGCGATCCCCAGCGGGGTAAAGGCGACCTTGATGCCGAGCGTTTCCAGCCACGAACCCATCCATCCGTTGCGCGAGTAGATGGCCGTCAGCGCGATCCCGGCCACGGCAGTGGGCAGCGCGAAGGGCAGGTCCACCAGTGCGTCCACGAGCTTGCGGCCCGGAAAGCGAAAACGCACCAGCACCCAGGCTACGAGGAGACCGCAGGCGGCGTTGATCAGCGCGGCGGCCAGGGACACGCCGAAGGTCAGCCGGTACGAGGCGAGCACGCGCGGCGAGAACGCAGCCTCGGCGAACGCGCTCCAGCCCATGCCTCCTGCCATGAAGAACGCCGCAGAGAGGGGAAGTAACACCACGAGTGAGAGCGTCGTGAGGGTGACGCCCATCGTCAACGGCAGGCCGGGCAGCACCCGTCGCGGGCGCTGCCAGGCAGGCGTTCCGCCGGGTTGGAGCTGGCGGCGGCGCTTGCGGTTAAAGAAGCGGGGGCTGAGGACGAGACTCATGGAGGACGATTGGATGATGTGTGAGCCTAGCGTGCCGCGAGCCGGGCGAGGATGGCGCGGACAGCGGCGGTGGAGGCGCGGGCCTGGGTGTGGCGGTCGCAGCGACCGGGGAGCTCCAGAAGGATTTCCGTGAAGGTGCGCCCGGCGACAGTCGTCGGACGGGGAGAGCCGGGGAAGGCGCTGGCTGGATCGATGCGGGTGGCATGGTAGCCCTCGAAGGGAGAGCCCTCGGTGACCGGGTAAAGCGTTGCCGCGTCTTCGAGTGCGTGTATCAGAAAATTATGACGACGCTCGTCCTCACTGCCGTAGGCATAGAGACCGCGGGCGGAGGTGTCGGTGTGAAGGCTAATGATGGCATCGTAGCGCTGGTCGGTGAGTTCTTTTTCCAGTGAACTTATCTCAGCGGAAACTGAACCGGTGCCGAAGCTTGCGGCAGGGTCGAGGCCGTCGGCGTTGGCGTGCTGCGCGAAGAGCAGGCCCCACGCGTTGCACGTCGGAATGAGGTGGAGCTCCAGCCCTGTGTAGGACGTCGGGTCTTGGAGGAAGTCGGCGTAGAGCCGCTCGCAGGCGAGCGGACCGCCCGGCTCGTCTCCGTGAAAGCCCGCGATCAGGGCGATTTTTAATGGCTGTTGACCGGGTGCAAGTGGGCCGCGCAGGACTGTCTTCTCTTGGGCAAAGGCGAGACAATCGGCCTCGAAGACGGTGAGCGTCTCGCGCGTAATGTCAGGGCGTGGCTCCTCGCCGGTGCGGCCGAGGCGTAGCGTAAAGACGCCGTCCTGCATGGTGAAGGAGACGCTCTGCTTCGTGGCTGACGCAGACCCCCCGCCGCCGACGTGGGCGGGGGGCTGCGGGGCCGCCGAGGCGGAGCCGTTCTGGGGTGAGAAGGGATCGCTCGGAGCCTCCTCGCGTTTTCTGACGACGGGGTGATTTCCGGCGGGCGGATCAGCGCGGAGGCTGGACATGGTCAGTGTGATGGGCATGACGGTGAGGTGAATCAGTGGATGACGGGTTTGGTCAGCGAGAGTTCGCGCCAGCGGCGGAAGAAGCACAGCAGAAACTGGCTGGCCAGGAGGGTAGCCTCGGCGGGGCCCCAACTTGCGGGCAGGCCGAGGTAGAGGTGCCAGGGGCTGCGGGCGTTGTACGGTAGTTGCGTGGGCGGAAGCTCATCGCGGTCAGTTGCTCCGAACTCGTTGCGCAGACGACTCAGGTCATCGGCAGCAGTGAGCGCGGCTTGGCGTCCGCTCCAGTCTCCGCGCAGGCCAATGGTCAGCCGCCGGTGGCGTGTGGAGGCGACCTCGATCACGCCGTCCGGGCACTCGAGACTGAGGCGCTGGACGGCGGGTTCGTAGGCGGGCGCGAGGGACTCGGGGTCTTCGAGGCCGACCGGGTTGATGATGGGCAGGACACGCAGCCACAGCCCGGAGGCGAAGCCAGGCTGAAGCAGCAGGCGCTCGATGAGCTGCAGGGTGACCTCGCCGCTGAGGCCATCTCCGGCGCGTCGGCCCGCCATCAGCCCGACGAAGCGCGTCTCGGTGTCGCGCTGCTGTGGCCCGTAGAACGTGAAGGCGGGGATGCCGTACCTGACGCCGTCGTGGTCAAAGGTGTGGGCGATCGTCCCGACGAGGTGGCGGGATATCTCGCAGTGCTCGACCGCGCCGAGCACGAGGCGGCGCAGGGCCGCGCGGTGGTGAGGATCGAGGGTTCTTTTCATGGTGTGTAGTGGTTTTCTATGACAAAAGTTTGATTGCATGTTTAGCGGAGGTAGATCTGGTCAAAGACGCCTCCGTCGGCGAAGAAGCGCTGTTGCGCGGCCTGCCAGCCTCCGAAGGCCGTGTCGATGGTGACGAGCTTCACCTCGGGGAATCGGGCGAGGTCGGCCGGGTCGGCGTACTCGGGCTTGCTGGGGCGGTAGAAGTTTTTCGCGGCCAGACGCTGGCCCTCGGGCGAGTAGAGCTGCTCCAGGTAGGCGGTGGCGACTTCGAGGTTTCCATTTCTTTCGGCGTTGGCGCGCACGAGGGCGACGGGGGGCTGGGCAAGGATACTGACCGAGGGCACGACGATGTCGAACTCGCCCCGGCCCAGCTCCTCTAGCGCGAGGAAGGCCTCGTTTTCCCAGGCCAGGAGCACGTCGCCGATGCCGCGCTGGACAAAGGTCGTGGTGGACCCGCGCGCGCCGCTGTCGAGCACGGGCACATGTTGGAAAAGCCGGGTGACGTAGTCCTTCGCCTTGGCCTCGTCGCCGTCGTAGTGGTCGAGTGCCCAGGCCCAGGCAGCGAGGAAGTTCCAGCGCGCGCCGCCGGAGGTCTTCGGGTTGGGGGTGATGACCTCGATGCCGTTGTTGACGAGGTCGCCCCAGTCGCGAATGTGCTTCGGGTTGCCCTTGCGCACGAGGAAAACGATGGTCGAGGTGTACGGGGCGCTGTTGTCGGGCAGCAGGCTCTGCCAGTCGGCAGGGATTTTTCCTGTGTGCTTGGCAATGGCGTCGATGTCGTAGGCCAGGGCGAGGGTGACGACATCGGCATTGAGCCCGTCGATGACGGCGCGGGCCTGCTTGCCGGAGCCGCCGTGGGACTGGCGGAGGGTGACCGCCTCGCCGGTTTTGTCCTCCCAGTACTTTTCGAAGTATTTGTTGTACTCGGTGTAAAACTCCCGCGTCGGGTCGTACGAGACGTTGAGGAGTTTCTTGGCAGCGTAGCCTGAGGTGGGTACGGCGACCGCGAGCGCGGCCAGCAGGATGATATTGGAAATTTTCATGAGCGTAAATATGTAGTTATTTATGGATACGCATGTGGTGGCCTAGAAGGCGACCTGAACGCGGGTGACGAGGGCGTGCTCGGTGGGGCCGTAGCCGCCATCGGAGAAGGTGGTATTGTCGTAGTCGATCATGACCTTGAGGTTGGGGACGGGGTACCAGTTCACGCTCAGCCCAAAGTCCTGCGCGGTGCGGGCGGTGTTGGCAGGATTGGCTAACTGGCTGGCGGCGACACCGGCGTAGGCGCTCTCTCCGATGAGCATTCCGGCGTAGCGGGCGGAGATCATCCATGCGCCGATGCCGCCCTCGCTCAGGCTGGCGCCCTTTCCGAGGACGACGCCTTTGTAGGTGTTTTCTCCGCCGGTGAGCACATAGGACGGCGAGATGGTCCAGCCCCAGCTGTCCACGGTCTGCTCGATGCCGCCACGCGAGAAGGCCTGGCGGTCGTAGATGGCCTCGGCGATGAGACCGAAGGGACCGTAAAAGTAGGCGATCTGCGGGTTGATGCGGGTGTGCTCGCCGGTGGCGGTGGTGCCGGAGGCGTATTGGAAGAAGGTTTCCTGTCCCGGTGTTTTCTGGGTGGGGGTCGCCTGCCCGGCCTCGTCGCCGTAGCTGCCCGCGAGTCCGAAGCTGAGCCCCGTCAGCGCCGAGTCCGTGGCCGCGGCGAAGGGCGTCAGGAACAGCCGGGCCGAGACGGTTTTCGGCGAATTGAAGTCCGCGTTCGGGTTTTGGTTGTTACCCGCGCCGTTGAAGACCCCGAGCTGGTACTCCAGCACGCGGTCAAAGGCCTTGCCCTCGACCATCGCACCGATGTCACGCGTGGGGGTGAGGTTGCTGGCGAGGCCGCGCTCGGCCAGGAATAGGTCGGCGGGGGACTGGAGGCGCTCCAGGCCGACGGGCGTTTTCATCTTGCCGACCTTCAGGCGCAGGGCGGGCGAGTAGGTGTAGCGTGCCCAGGCGTCGAGGACGCTGACGGAGGAGCCTGCGAACTCCACCTGCCCGCGGAAGTCGAAGTCACGGTAGAGGGTGCCGCGCAGAGACGGACGCAGGCGGCGCACGAGGAATGTGTCCGTGTCCTGCGGGTCGTCGAAGTAGAAACGTCCGTCGAGTTGGATGAGCCCGTCGAGCGTGAGCGAGTAATTTTTATCGGCGGAGGCGACGGTCAGGCCCTTGCGGTCGAGGGTGACCTGAGGGGCGTCGGCCATGGCGCTGGCCGCCTTGTCGGCGGTCTGCGCGGTCTGGGCCTGGCTGGCCTCAAGCTCGGTCAGGCGGGTGGTGAGCTCGGCCAACTGGCGACGGAGCTCCGCGATTTCTGGGTCAGTGGAGGGTGGCTGTGCCCCGAGTGCCGGCGGTAAAATGGCCAGCAGGGACAACGCGCTGATCCGCGAGAGTATTCTCGGCGATGGCATGATGTTTCTTTCCTTGGAGGAACGAAACTTCCGGTTGACCGGTCAGCCGCGTATGCGTGTGCATGATTATGGAGTGTGGAGGATGGCGTCCGTGGGTGCGGATGGCCCAAAAAGGAAAAGTGATCGCCGCTCAGCGGGAGCCGGGGGAGCCGCTGGACTCGTCCAGCCGGGTTTTTTCCGTGCACTCGATCTGAGTGACTTTGCCGTTGTGCACGACGATCTGGATCACCCCGAAGCGCAGCCCGGCGACTTTCTCGCGCACGATGCGCTGCCAGGGCTGCGTCTCGGAGTGGGGGGCGGCGGCAGTGGCGGGGCGGCTCATGATTTGCCTCCCGTCTTGTTGGCCAGCTCGGCCATGATGCCGTCGCGGGGATCGACCGGGTTAAAGTCTTCGGGCAGGGTGACGGCGGGGGCGCTCTTGCCGTCTTTCTCAAAGGGCAGGGCCACGCCGTCGCGGCGGAGCTTGCGCATCGTCACCTCCACGATGTCGGACAGGGTGTAGCGGTCGAGGATGTTGGCGATGGCGTTGCGCACGTCGATCATGAGCATACGCAGCCCGCAGTGCGTCTCGTCCGGGCAGGAGCATTTCTCGTAGGCGGTGAGGCTGGCGCAGGCGATGGGGGCGAGCTTGCCGTCGATCAGGCGCACGATGTCGCCGATGCGGATCTGCACCATGGGCAGGGCCAGGTAGTACCCGCCGAACTTCCCCCGCTTGGTCTCGATGTACCCGGCGCCGCGCAGCTGATAGAGCACCTGCTCCAGGAACTTCAGCGGCAGCTTTTCGCTCTGCGCCAGTTCGGAGACCGACAGGTGCGACTTCCCCATCTCGTGGGCAATGCCCAGCTTGATGAGGGAGCGCAGCGCGTATTCGCCTTTACGGGTTAAGTTCATGAGTGATGATTTTTCTAATGTTGATAAAATTAATATAGATTACAAGCCTGTTTTTTAAAAAAGTGATGTTGTGCGGGGAAAAGCAGGGACGCGAGCGCGGCTGGAGGCAGGGCTGTGCGGGTACCAAAGGATTGACGCAGCGGCGGGGGCGGGCGATACTGGACCCGTTGTAGTGTCGCAAATCTGTCTATGGTTTTTGGCGAACACGGCCCGTCGCCTGGCTTGATTGCTGGGCGAAACTGCCGTAAAGCCATGAAAATGATCCCCAACGCGTCCGGTTATGGAAAATGTTGTCGTAAATAATTTTATACACAAATTTCGCAAAGAACTGGGATGGTCCCAGTCGGACCTGGCGCGGCAGGCGGGGCTTTCCCGGCAGTTGATCCACGCGGTGGAGAATGGGCGCTCGAAGCCCGGGATCGAGGTCGCCCTGCGGCTGGCGCGCGCACTCCAGTGCACGGTGGAGGAGCTTTTTCCGCTGCCGGAGGAGTGGCCGGTGCAGGGCTGGCCGGACCTGCATGAGGGGCGCTGCCAGCTGGCGCGGGTGCGCGAGAAGTGGTACGCGATCCCCTGCGCGGATGCGGGCAGTTTTGACTTGGCGGACGCGGTGGTTGAGCGTAGCGGGGAGGGACTTCAGATCCAGCCGATGCAGCCGCTGGGGCGGCTGCCAGAATCGGTCGTGATCTGCGGGTGCGACCCGGGACTGGCCATCGCCGCGCGCATGGCCGAGCTGGAGAGTCAGGGCTCGGCCCGTACGATCTGGCGGAATGTCTCCAGCACGGTCGGCCTGGAGCGGTTGGCGGCGGGGCAATGTCACCTGGCAGGCGTCCACTACTCGGACGAGAACGGTTCGCTCAACGCGGAAAAGGTCAAGGCTTTCGGGCTGCCCTTTGAGTACGACCTCATCCCGTTTGCCTCGTGGGAACAGGGGATCATGGTCGCCGCCGGGAACCCCAAAGCCATCCGCAGCGTCGAGGATCTGCTGCGCAAGGACGTGCGCTTCGCCAACCGCGAGCCGGGCTCGGCGCACTACAGCATGATCGAAATGCTGCTGGCGAGTAAGGGCGTGCCGATGCCGAAGACTTTCCCCCTGTGCGTGAACAGCCACGCCGCCGGGGCGCAACTAGTGGCCGCCGGAGTGGCGGACGCCGCGCTGGGGCTGCGGGCGGTGGCGCGTTCGCTCGGGCTGGACTTTGTGCCGCTGCTGGAGGGGCACTTCGACCTCGTGCTGCCGCGCGATCTTCGCCAGGTGGGGCCGGTCGGGCAGTTCCTCGACACGCTGGCCTCGCTGCCGTGCCGCCGCCAGATCGCGCAGTTGCCGGGGTACGCGACGGCGTAGGAGGGGAAGAATAGCGGCGGTTAGTACGAAAAGCACGCAGCTTTATTTACACCGCCGATGTTCAGAAAGGGATAACGAACCACGTTTGGATATTTAACGGCTACAGCACTCTTCTCTGTATGATTACAAAATACTTCCTTGGACTGATTGTCCTCTTGGCCTTCGTGCACACCTTGACAGCCCGCGAAATCCAGTTCGAGTGGAAAGAGAAAACCTACACGATTGAATGCATTACCGGCTCGACGCTACCAGACGAGGATAAATTTATAGATGGCCTTGCCTGTAAACTTTTTGACGGGGAGTATAAAATTGTTCCTGAGGTGTGGGATAAAATTCGTGTTACTTTTCACCTGGATGCCAATCACCCCGTCATGCTTTCTGCAATCCTGCCTCAGCGATTTTCCATCTCTGTCGGTGGGGCTGTGCCAATCCTCATTGTGCTTTTTAGTCATGAGGGTAAATATTACAGGTTAATGTTTTTATGGGAGTCGGCGGATCAGTTGACGTTGGCCATGTTTGATGAGCTTAAACTCGTGGACAAAGATGGAAAACTGGTCTTCATCTCTGCCGAAACTCACGATGAATGAGCGGCCGGGATAACCGTTTTTCTTCCGGTGCCTCTCGGTACAGATGGCGCTCTGCCTCGCTCAATCAGCGGCGTTGGGTCCTACCGCGAGACCTCGTAGAGGACGTAGCCGGCGAAGAGGCCGGGGAAGAGCTTGCAGGGGGTGTGCCAGTCGCCGCGCAGGTAGGCGCGGCGGGTGATGGTCAGGCCCTCGCGGGCGCAGAAGTCCTCAAAGTCGCCCACCGCGATGGGATTGAGGCGGCGGCTCTCGCCCCAGCCTTCGGGGAAGACCTCGTTGATGATGCGGCGGCCGTGCCAGAGCAGATGCAGGCGGTTGCGCCAGTAGCCGTGGTTGACGAAGCCCACCGCGAAGCGTTTGCCTACGCGCAGGGACTCGCGGATGATGTCCTGCGGGCGGCTCAGCTCCTGGAGGGTGCGCGAGCACAGCACCCAGTCGAAGAACCCGTCTGGAAACTGCCGCAGGGCCTGCTCGATGTCGCCTTGGTAGACGCTGACGCCGCGCTTGACGCAGCCGGAGACCTTTTCGATCTGGTTGTCCACGCCGACGCCGTAGGTGCGCTTGTTCTGGCGCAGGTACTCCAGAAATATCCCGCGCCCGCAGCCCAGGTCGAGCACGCGCGCACCTTCGCTGACCCAGTCACCCAGGATCTGCAAATCGACTTCGCGCTTGATCGCCGAACGTTTCACGGAATTAGAAAAAAGTTTGAGAGTTCGAGAGTTTGAAAGTTTGAGAGTTGGGAACTGGCCGGGACGCCGTTGTGGGGAGCGGATGTGTGAGGGGCGTCTCTCCCTTTGGGCGATGTCTGAAAGTTGAAAAGTTTAGGCGGCATGCGCGTGAAAACAACTTTCAAACGCTCAAACTTTCAAACTATCAAACCTCCCTCCTGAGCTAATGGTGGTAGCCGGTGCCGGCGAGGATGGTGAAGGCGCGGTAGAGCTGCTCAAGCAGGACGACGCGGGCCATCTCGTGGGTGAAGGTCATGGGGGAGAGGGAGAGCAGGGTGTCGGCGCGGGCCTTGACGGCGGGGCTGAGGCCGTAGGCGCCACCGATGATGAAGGTGGCGTCCTGGCTATGCTGGCGCAGCTCGTCGAGGGACTGGGCGAGGTCGGCGGAGGGGCGGCACTTGCCCTCCTCGGCCAGTGCGAAGACCCGACTGCGGTCCTTGGCGAGGGCCTTGAGGAGGCGTTCGCCCTCGCGCTCGGCGTCGGCGTCGCGGATCTCGGTGATGTCCAGCGTGGCGTAGGGCTTGAGGCGCTTGGCGTACTCCTCGGCGCGTTCGCGCCAGGAGGGTTCCTTGAGCTTGCCGACGGCGAGGAGGTGGAGGCGCATCGTTCCGGGCTTCTCAGGCGTGGGCGCGCGGCAGGTGCTCGTCGGCGGCGAGGAAGCCGCTGACCAGCTCGTAGAGCGCCGGGGCACGCACGAGGAAGGAGTCGTGCCCGAGGTCCATGTCGATCTCGGCGTAGCTGGCGTTCTTACCGGCGCGGATCATGGCGTGGACGATCTCACGGTTTTGGCGCGGAGGGAAAAGCCAGTCCGAGGTGAAGCCGACCACGAGGGCACGGGCCTGCATTTTGTCCACGACCTCCTCGATGGGGCCGCCCTGGCCGAGGTCGAAGCGGTCGAGCGCCTTGGAGATGTAGAGGTACGAGTTGGCGTCGAAGCGGTTGACGAAGCTCTTGCCCTGGTAGCGCAGGTAGCTCTCGACCTCGAACTCCACGTCGAAGTAGCCGCCCGCCCCGGCGGATTCGCGCTCGCGGCGGCGGACGCGGCCAAACTTGCGGTCGAGCCCTTCGTCGGAAAGGTAGGTGATGTGGGCCATCATACGGGCGACGGCGAGGCCGAGGTTCGGCCCTTGGCCGGGCTCGTAGTCGCCCTCGTGCCAGCCGGGGTCCTGCACGATGGCGCAGCGGCCCACCTCGTTAAAGGCGATGGCCTGGGCGCTCTGGCGCGAGGTGGTGGCCATGGCGATGAGCGAGCGCACGCGATCGGGGTACTCGATGGCCCACTGGAGGGCCTGCATGCCGCCCATGGAGCCGCCGATGGCGCAGTGGAGCGTCTCGATGCCGAGGTGGTCGAGCAGGCGGCTCTGGGCCCGCACCATGTCGCGGACGCTGACCTGGGGGAAACTCAGGCCGAAGCGGCGTCCGGTGGCGGGATTGATCGAGGAGGGGCCGGTGGAGCCCTGGCAGCCGCCCAGGCAGTTGCTGCACAGCACGAAGTACTTGCTCGTGTCGATGGGCTTGCCGGGGCCGATCATGTTGTTCCACCAGCCGGGTTTGGCGTCCTGAAGGGAGTACACCCCGGCGCAGTGGTGGTCGCCGCTGAGGGCGTGAAAGATGAAGATGGCGTTGTCGCGGGCGGCGTTGAGCTTGCCGTAGGTCTCGTAGCGCAGCGTGAAGCCCGGCAGCTCGCCGCCCTCCTCGAAGGCAAACGGCTCCTCGCTGACGAAGTCGTGGTACTCGACCAGCCCGACTTCGCCCTCTTCGAGCACGGGTGCTACTTCGGCATCATTCATGGAGAGCTACTTAACCACGGATCGCGCGGATGGCACGGATTTTTTTTACTCACGCGGAGGATGCGGAGAGCGCGGAGGATTTTCATGCCGTGAACGATGACGCTGCCTGCGGGTGACGATAGCTCCAAGCCCGTAAGGCAGAGTTTCTTCGCGTGGCTTCGCGGGAAAATCCCCTTGTCGTGCGGGAGCGGTGGCTCCCGGACTTTAGCTCAACAGGGACTCGTCGATGTCGAAGTTGCTGTGGACGGCTTTGACGTCTTCGAGGTCTTCGAGGAGGTCCACGAGGCGGAGAATCTGCTTGGCGGTGTCCTTGTCGGTGATGCTGATCTCGTTGTTGGGCAGGTAGGCGATTTCGGAGGACTCGCAGGGGATGCCCTTGTCTTCGAGCGCCTTGGAAATGGCGTGGTACTCGCCGATTTCGCAGGTGACCTCGAAGTGGTCCCCGGCGTTCTCGACGTCCTCGGCCCCGGCTTCGAGGGCGACTTCCATGAGGGTGTCCTCGTCGGTGGCGTCGCCCGCGATGATGAACTGGCCCTTTTTCTGGAAATTGAAAGCGAGCGCGCCAGCCCCGGCAAGGTTGCCGCCAGCCTTGGTGAAGGTGCTGCGGACCTCGGAGGCGCTCCGGTTCTTGTTGTCGGTGGTGACTTCGACGATGATGCCGACGCCGCCGGGGGCGTAACCCTCGTAAACCAGTTCCTCGTAGCTGACGCCGGGAAGTTCGCCGGTGCCCTTCTTGATGGCCTTGTCGATATTGTCGGAGGGCATGTTGGAGGCCTTGGCCTTCAACAGCACCGTGCGCAGGCGGGGGTTGAAGTTGGGGTCGCCGCCGCCTTCACGTGCCGCGATGGTCAGTTCCTTGGAAATGACGCTGAAAATTTTGCCGCGCTTGGCGTCAACCGCCGCCTTGGCGCGTTTGATAGTGGCCCATTTGCTGTGTCCGGACATGGCGAAAATCTCAATAAAGGGGTTTGTTCCTCGTCAAGGATGAAGAATGAGGGGAAAGAACGATTTTCGGCCCCAAACGGACCGTGTCGATAGAAAAAGGGGGCTTTTGAGCCGCAAACGGGCGGAATTTTGGAGATGCTGCGTTTAGCCGGGCGGGGAGCACGGACATGTCGGAGGGGGTGGTAGGGCGATCCGGGCACAAAAAAAACGGGGGCGAAAGGCTCGCCCCCGTTTCGGGAAAATCTGTCTAGCGCTTTTTCTTTTTCTGCTGGGGCAGGCCTTTGCCGGTGAGGCTGCGCTTGGCGGCACGCTGCTGCTCGCGGGCGTCCTTCACGCGGTCGGCGAAGGTGCTCTTCTTCGGGCCGGAGGGGCCGCCTTTGCCATCGACGGTGACGGTGTCTTCCTCGTCGTCCTTGCGGCGGTTGGTGATCCACTGCTGGCAGATGGTGAAGAGGTTCTGGCAGGTCCAGTACAGGACGAGGCCGGAGGGGAAGTTATAGCAGAAGAACAGGAAGACCAGCGGCATGAACTTGAACAGCGTGCGCTGCATGTTGTCCGTGGTCGGCGTGGGGGTCATCTGCATCTGGAAGAACATCGAGATGCCCATGAGCAGCGCCATCGGGTGGATGGGGAAGCCCGCGATAGTGCCCACGGTATCAGGCAGGGAGAGGTCCTGAATCCAGAGGAAAGGCGCGAAGCGCAGCTCCGAAGCGGTGCGGAGCATGAAGTAGAAAGAGAAGAAGATCGGAATCTGCACGAGCAGCGGCAGGCAGCCGGCGGCGGGATTGACCCGGTGCTCCTTGAACAGCTCCAGCGTCTTGCGCTGCTGTTCCTGCGGGTTGTCCTTGTACTTCTCCTTGAGCTCGGCCATCAGCGGCTGGAGCTTGGCCATGCGCTTGGCCGAGCGCACCTGCACCTGCGTGAGCGGGTAGAGCAGGCTCTTGATGATGATGGTGACGATGATGATGGTGAAGCCCCAGCCCCAGGTCGGAGCGACATGGGCGATGACACCGTGGATACCGATCATCACGTAGAGGAGAATCTTGCTGATCGCCCCGAAAAAGCCGAACTGCATGACCAGGTCCTGGCGGTCGCCGAGGTCGGCCAGGCGGGTGTACTCCTTCGGGCCCACATAGTACTGCATGTGGAAGAGCTGCTGTCCGCCGTCGGGCAGGGCGTCGAGCTGGAAGCGGATGGCGCCGGTCATGCCCTCCTCGAGGTCCGGGTCGTCGATGGCGGTGCCGAGGGCGGCGGGCTGGGCGTAGATGCCGATGCCGGGCTCCTTCGGCGTGAGCACGCCGGTGAAGAACTGGTTCTTGATCGCGCCCCAGACGACGGGGTTGACGGGCTCTTCGACCACCGAGACACCGGTTTTCTGGCCCATGCCGAGGAAGCCCTTGCTGCCCTTGAAGGTCTTCATCTTGATGAACTCGGCGTCGTCGCCGTTGTAGTAGCCGAAGTTCAGGTACTCGTGCCAGACATCGCCCTCGGTGGGCGGGGCGGTGCCGACATTGACGAAAATATCCCGCTCGTTAAAGCCCGCGCCGGATTCGTTGATGAAGGCGATGGTGTGCTGGATGACGTACGGGTCCTTGTCTGTGCCGGAGCCCTGGAGCTGGTAGCCGCGCTTGACGCGCAGGCCGTAGTCGGTCACGAGCTCGAAGTTGACGCGGTCGTCCTCATCGGAGTGGTAGGTGACCTTGTAGTTGGGGGCGAATTCGTCGGGCGAGCCGTCGCCGTCCTTGTCAAAGCTGATGGCCAGGGCGGGCAGGACGCTGCCGGCGTTGAAGACGTAGGGCTCCTCGGAGCCGATGGTGGCCGGGTACTTGAGCTTGCCGGTGTGGTCGTGGGCGACGAACTCGACATGCTTGATGGCACCGCCCCAGGAGGTGAAGGTGACGCGAAGGGCGTCGTTTTCGAGGGTGATGAGCTCCTCGGGCTTATCCGACTGGGTGGCCTGAAGGGCGGCAGCGGGTTTTTCCTCGGACTGGAGGAAGAAATCGCGGTCGCTTTGCGGAGCGGCGGATGAGTCTGCCTGAGCGGTCTTGGCCGCGGGGGTGTCTCCGGTGTCGGCCGTTTCGGCGGTTTGCTGGGCCTGGACGGCGGGCTGGTTCAGCTGCTCTTGCAGGGCGCGCTCCTGAGTCTGGCGTCCCTGCCAGTAAATCATGAAGAACGCGCCGCCGAGGAAGAGCAGCCCCAAGAAAACATTCTTTTTATCCATGCTAACGTTTCATAGCTCCACTGCGCATCAGCAGGGTTGATCGGCCGGTTTTTTCCGGCACGGGGTCGTGGCCGCCGGGGTGGAACGGGTGACAGCGGAGAATCCGCAGCAGGGCCATCCAGCTTCCGCGCCACAGGCCGAAGCGCAGCAGGCTCAGGCGGGCGTACTCCGAACAGGTCGGATGGAAGCGGCAGCCCGCATTGGGCCCGAGCAGGATGCGTTTCATGGGAGAAAACACGACCTGATAGACCACCACGAGGGCGGCCGCGGCACGGGCGGACAGGCTGGGAGGGTTCACGGGTGGCGGCATTTTTTCGCCGTGCGCAGGTATCGCTCCTGGAGCTCGGCGAAAGTCAGTTGGTCAAATTGGGATCGGATGATAATGAGGATGTCGCAGGCCGGGGGCAAGCACTCCTGATTCAACCGAAAAATCTCGCGCATGAGGCGTTTGGCCCGGTTGCGCTTGACGGCGTTGCCGACCTTGCGCGAGGCGATGACGCCGAGGCGTCGTTGCCCGGCGGGCGCGCCCTCGCGCGGCGGATAGATGCGCATAATAAAAGCGCCGCAGTCGGCCCGGAAGCCTTCGCGGCGCGGCCGGTCGAAGTCAGCCCGCGTACGCAGGTGCTGAGCGGCCAGAAAGCGCATCGGCGGCGGAGGGTTAGACCTGGGTCAGACGCTTGCGGCCTTTGGCGCGGCGGGCGGCGAGGACCTGACGGCCTCCGCGGGTCTTCATGCGGGCACGGAAGCCGAACTTGCGGACGCGCTTCACGCGGTGCGGACGATAGGTAGGTTGCATGGTATGTGCTGGTTAAAAGGTTGGAAATTGCGAAACCGCCTGAGAAAAGCGTTTTTTTCGGCTGAGTCAAGCCTTGCCGCCGACGAATGTAAAATCGGCCCAAAGCAGGGTCCGGGGCAAAAGACAGGAATATTTGGCGCATACATTGCTCTACCTTCTGCTTATAGGGTCTTTCTGTGGGCGCTTTTGGGTTTTACAATGTTTTGAGATTATAGTACAAAAAAACTAAGAAAAATGACTTAAGACGGTAAAAATTGCACCG
Organism: Verrucomicrobiota bacterium JB024; assembly: GCA_030673825.1. Classification (GTDB taxonomy): domain Bacteria; phylum Verrucomicrobiota; class Verrucomicrobiia; order Opitutales; family Cerasicoccaceae; genus Ruficoccus. The sequence continues at coordinate 15,509 of JAUTCS010000150.1, forward strand.
ATAGGCCACTCTCGCACCATTTATACTATGCATACCACGAAGTTAACCATTCTTGCCGGCAGCCTGTCTCTGATCCTCGCTGCCCCCTTCGCGTCCGGCGTGACGTACGCCGTTGATGATTTTGAATCTTATTCCCTGGGCTCGATTAATGGCTACAATGGCGGTACCGGCTGGTCCGGCGCCTGGACGGCCACTGCGGGCCAGTCTGTGGTCGATGTGTCGTCCAATCCGCTGACTTACACCGTCAACGGGGGCAATACGCTGACCGGCGGGGGCAAGTCTCTCCAGCTCACCGGTACCTCTGAGTACGCCGCATACCGCGATCTGGCCAGCTCGCAGACCGGCGCTATCTATATCAGCTACCTGATGCGCGTAGATGGTACCGTGATCGAAAACAACGATTTCGCCAGCATGTGGCTGAACAACCCGGGCACCGCCGCGAGCAACCCCGGCCCCTCCACCGGCTTCAAGGCCAACAACGGAGACGGTGCGGGCACGGAAGACTTCTTCATCCGCCCCTACCATGACGGCACGAATGCCGGCTATGCTGGGGACGTGACTCTCGGGGAAACCTATCTGGTCGTGGCCAAGTTCGAGGCCAGCGGCGCCAATGGCAGCCTCTATGACACCTTTAGCCTTTGGATCAACCCGGACGCCTGGGATGAAGCCAACCCCGACACCGTGTACACCGGCGCGAGCTACATCGATGAGCTGAATCGTCTGGGCTTCCGTTCGGCCAACCTGAACAACGGCACCACGGTCCTGATCGACAACTTTACCACCACGGACTCCTTCGAGGAAGCCATCGGCGGGATCAACCCGACGGCGGTGCCCTTTGATCCGGGCGCAGGTCTGGGCATGGCATTCATCGGCTGGTTCGCCTGGCGCCGCTTCAAGCGTCGCCTGAGCGACAAGCAGGCTGCCTAAGCTCCCCTGCTGGGCCTCTCGTTTTTCGCCGCTTCTCCAATTTTCGCCTCTCTGTTTTAAGTCTATGGCCTCCAGTGTGTTGTCGCTTCCTCCGGACGACCGGACATCCAACCGTAGCTACATGCGGATCGTCGGTTGGGCCCTGCTTGCGCTGGGCCTGATAGACATTTTCTATATCCTCATTGGAGCGGACTGGATGAACCCGGTCGCCGAACTGAGGGTAGGGGGCCGTCTGGCCGAGCACGCGCTTGCGCTGCTGCTGGGCTTGCTCCTCCTGCTGCTGCCTGCCGGGGATAAATTCACCCCGAAAGAAGCCCGCACGCTCTCGAAGCTGTCCAAGCTGGGCCTGGTGCTGGGGGCGCTGTACTTGCTGCTGATCCCGTTTCTCCTGCTCAGTGCCTTCCGCATCCAGCGTGCACTGACCAAGCAGACGACGACGTGGGTGGAGCAGCAGGAGAAGCTGACTCAGGGCGCGATCGACAAGCTCAATGACATCCGCACCCACGAGGACGTGGAAATTTTCGTCCAACCCCTCCAGTTTGACGAAAATATGTTCTACGAGCCTGATCTTCAGGTGCTTAAGGGTAATCTGGCTGACCGCTTCCACGAGATCAACGCTGGCAATATTGAGCGCTCGGAGGAAGTTCTCGGTGAGCGATTGGGCAAAGTCTGGACCGACACCGCCAAATGGGTGATCGCGTCCCTGATCACCGCCGCCGCTTTTGTCTTGATGGGCTTGAAGGGCCGACGCTACGGCCGGTTGGCCTCCGCTGCCAAGCAGCAGGGCAAGTAAGGTCGCCGCAGGGTATCAGACCTCGCAAACTATTTAACAGGAAGGTCGGGAAGAGCGGAAAGCACTGTTTCCGGCCTTCCTTTTTTTAGTCCGCCTGAAGCAGGAAACGCAGGGCCGCGCTGTAGCCCTCGAAGCCCAGGCCGGAGATGACGGCCTCGCAAACGGGGGCAGTCAGGCTCTTGTGGCGGAACTCTTCGCGCCGGTAGATGTTCGAGATGTGGACCTCGACGCAGCGCAGGCCAGTCCCGGCGATGCCGTCGCGCAGGGCCACGCTGGTGTGGGTGAAGGCGCCCGGGTTGATGACCGCGCCGACGAAGCCCGCATCCGCCCAGGCGGCGAGCTTGTCGATGAGCTCGCCCTCGTGGTTGGACTGGAAGCAGTCGAGCTCGGCCCCGGCAGCGGCGGCCTCTTCCTTCAGGCGGGCGGTGAGGTCGTCGAGCGTGGCATGGCCGTAGATATCGGGCTCGCGCTTGCCGAGCCGATTCAGGTTGGGGCCGTTGAGAATGCCGATCTGCTTCATGGAACGGTGTATTACAGAAATTTTTCCGGAAAGGGGAGTCCGAAATTGCCACCCGGCCAGGGTCGCCACTCATGCCTGCGCCCCAAGCGCAGGCATCCCGATCCGGAAGGATCGAGGTTGTCGGCCCTGCCCTGCTAGAGCGGGCAGCCGGTGGGGAGGAATTCCCACTCAACGCCGAATTTTTGCGCGCACTCCTCGGCGAGGGCCATGACGCCGAAGACTTCGGTGTTGTAGTGGCCGCCGAGGTAGAGGTTGAGGCCCTCCTCCTGAGCGATGTTGAAGTGCTCCTGCTTGAGCTCGCCCGTGAGAAAGGTATCGATCCCAGAGGCCCGCAGCTGGGAAATGGCGGACTGGCCGCTGCCGGAGAGGAGGCCCATGCGCCTGGGCTGTTCGGGGCCGGCCTCGATACAGGTGAACGTTTGCGGGAAAAGCTCGTGGATGCGCTGGTGCAGGACGGTACGAAGGGGGACCTGCTCGACGATGGCGCCGATGCAATTGCCTTCGTAGGGGAGGAACCAGTCGGTGATCTCCAGGCCGAGGCGACGGGCGATACAGGCGTTGTTGCCGATCTCGGGGTGCAGGTCCAGCGGCAGATGGCTGCTGTAGACGGCGATGTCAGCGTCGAACAACTGCTTGACCTTGCGGTAGTTGGCGCCGGTCAGGGGCATGGGGGCCTTCCAGTTCATGCCGTGGTGGACGATGAGGAAGTCGATCCCGGCGGCTGCGGCCATCTCGAAGGGCACGGCCCCGGCATCCACGGCGGCCCCGATCTTGGTGACCTTGCCGGAATTGGCGGCCTGCAGGCCGTTCATGGCCGGGGGAAAGTCTGTGATCTGAGCGCGGTTGGTACGCTCGTCGCAAAAGGCTACCAGGTCTTCCAGTCGAGGCATGGCCTTGTTATTAGAGGTAATCCCGGGCCGGGGGCCATGAAAAAACGCCTTATAGTCATATTTCCCGAGGCATTCTCAGGGGCAAAAGGGATTGCGCCTGCGGGCGATTCGGGAGATAATGCGCGTTATTTCCCCATGGCAGATTTCAAGCACATTCGTGGAGTCATCTTCGACATGGACGGGCTCATGCTCGACACCGAGCGGCTTTTTCGCCGAGCCTACCAGCAGGCGGCGATGGAGGTCGGGGTGGACTTTCCCGACGAACTCTACGCCGAGATGATCGGGCACCGGGCCGACTCCAGCCAGCGCATCATGCGCGAGGGGCTCGGCCCCGACGCCCCGCACGAGGAGATTATCGAGGGTGCCCGGCGGCACTACTACACGCTGCTGGAAAAGGGTGGCGTGCCCATCCGCCCCGGCCTGCTGGAGACACTCGACTATCTGGACGAGATCGGAATGCCCCGCGCGGTGGCGACCTCGACCTTTGGCGGGTTGACCCAGAGCAAGCTGACCGCGGCGGGCCTGGTCAAGCGGCTGCCGATCGTTGTCAGCGGCGACCAGGTCGAGCATGGCAAGCCCGCACCGGACATCTACCTGCGCGCCGCCGAGCTGCTGGAGCTGTCGCCCGAGGAGTGCGTGGTACTGGAGGACTCACCCACCGGATTAGAGGGCGCGTGGCGCGCGGGGACCATGCCAGTACTCATCCCCGATCTGCGGGAGCCGACGGACCGGATGCGTGAGCATGCGGCCTATGTCTTTCCCACGCTGCGCGAGTTCGCTGCCGCCTTCCGCCAGGCGCGGGAGGCCGGAGCTGCCACCGTTTGAACTTTTTGAAAACCTGCCCCGTGTCCCGCCCCTGGTTTCGCAAGCTCTGGCCCCTTCTGCTGGGGTTGCTTATGCTGGCATCTCCTGTGGAGGCCGCCCGCCTGATCGGCAAGCTGGAAGCCGGGGATCAGGTCTATTATAATGTGCGCGTGCAGGAGGTGCTGCCGGACGCGATTATTATCCGCCACAGCCGTGGCATTGCCAAGGTTCCGCTGGCGGACTTGTCCGAGGCCTGGCAAGCGCAGTTCAACTACGACCCGGAAAAGGCCGCTGCCTACCGTGCCTACCTGGAAAAACAGGAGCAGGACCGTCGCGCCGCCGCCGAAGCGCAGAGGCAGGCCACCGTCCAACGCAAAAAGGCTGCCCCGACGGGCCCCACGCTGGCGGACCAAGTGTTGCCGCTGTTCGGGACGGAGCCGGTTTTGCAGGAGCGGGTGGACCTGCGCCCGCAGTTCCGTGAGATGGGGTTTTACGCGAAAAACCAGGGCCGCCGCCCGAGCTGTGCGATTTTTTCCGTGGTCAGCGCGCTGGAGTACCAGCAGGGGCGCAACTCCGGGCAGCCGACCCGGCTCTCCGAGGAGTACCTGATCTGGGCCACGCGCAAGTCGCTCGGGCTGGCGCAGACGCCGGTGGGCGAGGACGAGCTCAGCGGCGACGCCGACCTGGGCTTTAACCTGATGGAGGTGGTGCAGGCCTTGCGGGCCTACGGGATCGCCGATGCCGAGGACCTGCCCAACACCTTTGGCTCCTCCACTGCCGAGATCGCCGAGCCCCCCGCCGAGACCATCGACAAGGCCCGCAACCGCCGTCAGGTCGAGGCTTACTGGGTCAGTGGACGCACGCCCGAGGATCAGCTCAACGGCCTCTTCCACCTGCTCAACAGCGGCGTACCTGTGGTTATCGGGATGGGCTGGCCGAACTACGCCACGGTGATGCGTTCGCCGCTGATCGACCGCCAGAACCCGCGTCCCGGCGCGGGGCACGCCGTCACCCTCGTCGGCTACAAGTGCGAGACCGGCAAGCCCGAGGACGCGCTTTTCCAGTTTAAAAACTCCTGGGGGCCGCGCTGGGGCAACGGCGGCTACGGCTGGGTCAGCTGGGAGTATTTACGCAAAAACCTCCAGAGCGCGGTCTTCCTCGACTGCGAATAGACGCGAATGAAGTTTGAGAGTTTGAAAGTTTGAGAGTTGGGGGGGGGCAGACCCGGCAAGGCTGACTGCCGAAAAACAACTCTCAAACTTTCAAACTCTCAAACGCCCGCGCGCGAAGCGCGCGGGTCACGCCGGAGGTAGGCGGCCGATGATGTCGTCGCGGTTGGCGTAAAAGATGGCGTTGTCGCGGGAAATGAGCCCCTCCTCGTGGAGCTCGAGCAGGCGGCGCTCCATCGTGAGCATGCCGTAGTCGCCGCCGGTTTCCATGGCGGAGTAAATCTGGTGCAGCTTGCGCGAGCGCATGAAGTTGCCCATCTGCGGGGTGTTGCGCAGGACTTCCATGGCGACGATGCGGCCGTTGCCGTCTGCGCGGGGGACGAGCTTTTGGCTCAGAACGTAGGCCAGGCTGAAACTGAGCTGCGTGGAGAGCTCGCGCTCGCGCTCGGCGGGGAACATGTCGATCAGGCGGGTGAGCGCGCCGATGGCGTCGCGGGTGTGCAGCGGGGCGAAGACGAGGTGCCCGGTCTCGGCGGCGGCCAGGGCGAGCGAGGCCGTCTCCAGATCGCGGATTTCCCCGACGAAGATGATATCCGGGTCTTCGCGCAGGGCGCTGCGCAGCCCCTGGGCAAAGGTGGACACGTGCCGCCCGAGCTCACGCTGAGAGATGAGCGAACGCTTGCTCTTGAACAGGTACTCGACCGGGTCCTCCAGCGTGATGACGCGTCGGGCGCTGCTCTGGTTGATCGCGTCGAGCATGCTGGCGATGGTGGTGGACTTGCCGCTGCCGGTCACGCCGGAGACGATGACGAGGCCCTGCTGCATGCCGCAGATGTGCTTCCAGACGCGGTCGCTGGGGAAGCCGCACTCCTCCAGCTTTGGGATAAAGGGCGGCAGCAGGCGGATGACGGCAGCCAGCCCGTCGTTTTCGTGGAAGGCGTTGATGCGGAAATTGTAGGATTTGTCCGCGATGGTGAGCGGGAAGCTGCTGTCCACGTCGGCCATGGGGTCGTCGCGCATCTGTTTCCAGTCAAACTCGGACAGGAGCGGGTAAACGAGATCTTCGCACAGCTCCTGGGTAAGCCGCTCTCCCTCGGGCACGCTGTAGAGCTCCTGGTCCATGCGGAAGCGCACGGGCTCACCCGTTTTGATGTGGAAGTCCGAGATGCGCGGCATGCCGTTGCGCATGTACTCGGGGTCAAAGGCACTGCTGAGCAGGTCGATGATACTGTAGCGGTGCTCGCCGGCCTTGTAGGCCTTCCGCTGGGGATCGTAGCTGTCAGGGGGAGTAGACATCGGGCAAGTAAACGCGCGGGAGCGGTCAAGGTTGCAGCGGGGCGGTCTTTTCGGTCCTGGCTGGACGGAGGGGACTCTTACCGTGAGAGCGGGGCATGAGGTTTAAATATCACTTGCCGCGGGCGTTTTTCCGCGACGGGGCACAGCTCAAGGCAGCAGGCCGCGCTGGCGTTTGCGGCGCAGGGCGTTGTCGAGGATCTGGCGGATGTGGGCGGCGTCGCCCTCGAAGCCCGGCATGTTGCACAGCCAGCCGTAAACAGCCTCGGCCTGGTCGGGCGTCATCTGCGATGGGGTTTCCAGCACGCGGTCGAAGGCGTCCACCACGGCCTGCGCGATGACGCGCACGAGGGTCTTGGCCACATCGGAGCTGCGGCGCTCGATCAGCATGTCGGAGGCCTCGGTCAGCGGGAACTCCTTGAAAATGTTCTGGTAGATGCTCATGGCGTCGATGACCTCGACCTCGGTGCGCGGGTAGAAGCACGCCATCAGGTTCCAGGGGAAGTCCTTGGCGTCGCCCACGCCGGTGCGAAAGTCGCTGCGGACGATGACCGAGGGGATGTCCGCGAACTTCGCCATCATGTACTCGACCACGGTGCCCGAGTCCAGTTCGGCCCCGTCGAAGCCGAAGAGCGCCAGGTCGCACTCCAGAAGGTTGAGCAGGTTATGGTCGCGCAGCTGCTGCGGGGTGCTGTCGGGGCGGGCGAGATTTTGCGGCAGGACGCTGCAGTAGCGCCTGTCGGAGAGATCGGAGATGGCCTCGGCCAGCAGGGCGTTGCCCGCCAGGTCCTTGTGCGTGAAAAGTTCTCCGGCGAAGTAGATATTCAGTGAGGGTACGTCGGCCATAGGCCCTTACGGATGGCAGGAGAGCGCCCCGAAAACAACAAAAAAGCGGCGGGCTGAGGGCGGTTGCTGCGGAGCGTATGTATCCATCCCGGTGCGTTGCGTTATCTCAGGACGCAGGTAGCGGTACTAGTTTTGTGTAACCCGGAGCTGGTAAAAAAACGCCTCGCCGGAAGCCGGTGCGTCCTCCTCGCTCCAGAGGTAAAGTGTGCGGGAGCCGTCCGTGCCGACGGCCTGTACGGATGTGCTCCAGGTGGCGGTGCCGGTTTTGGTGGCGACCTGCGCCCAGTCGCCGGCGGCCAGATCCGTGGCGCGCCAGATGGCGTAGGTGATGTCCGGGCGCGCCGAGGAGGGCAGCCCGACGAGGAAGCCCGGCAGGTTGCCCTCTGATGTCGCGACGGGAAGCATGCCTTCAAGGGGTGCCCCCGCCGCTGCGTCGAGGCCGAGGGCGTAGCGGACGCCGTTGGGAAGGGCGGCGGCGGTGGCGTGCTCGGCGAACCCGTCCGTCCCCGCGCTGTCGAGCCCGGCAGTCCAGCGCCAGTTGTCATACTTTTCCACTACGAGAGTGGTCATGCGGAAGGTCAGCGCGTACACGCCGGGCTGGGTGAAGGTCCAGTTAACGTGGTCGTGGCTACCCGCAGTCAGGTAAAAACAGTCATCCTCATCGATACCGTCGGACGTGGCCATGTACACGGAGGGGGCGGCACCGCCGCTGCCGAAGTCGAAGAGGGCGAATTCTCCCCCGGCGGGTCCTTCGATGCGCACGAGATCCAGCCGGATAAACTTGTCGGTGGTGTTGGCACCCCGGTCCGCGTCACCGGGGTTCCAGGCGACCAGTTCGTTATTATCATCATCGGCGGTGGAAAGCCCCAGGAAGATCGAGTCGCCCGCGCCGACGCTGGACGAGATGTGCCAGAAGCTTTGCCCCGCTGTTGCCCCGATGAAGCCATAGCCCTGGTCGAGTGCGGCCTGGCCCATGGTGGTCTGGGTGTTGGCGTTGAGGTAGCAGTACGCCGCGTCCGGGGTGTAGTAGAGTTCGGACGCGGGATTGTCGGGTTCGGAGATATTGGCCGTAGCGAGGGTGGGGGTGCCTTCGCCGCCGAAGTACGAGACGCGCATGTCCACGTGCAGGCTGTCCAGCCGCGTGCGTCCGGCCACGTCGGTCACGACGCCAAAGTAAAACGTGTGCTCGGCGCTCGTGCTGACGATTCCGGCGGCGTGCGTGGCGCAGGGCCAGGTGAAAAAGGCCGCGGCGGCCAGGGCAGATATCCGGCACGCCTCGGCCGGGCGGGAGAAAGACGCGTTCATGATTCGGGGGGCTTGGCGGGGTTGACACCGCTGGCAAATATCTCGCGCAGTTCAAGGGCAGTGATGAAGTCCACGTGCGCGTCGGCGTAGAGGTAGTTGGCCCCGCCGCGGTGGCGGTCGGGCTGGATGTCCTGCCGGGCGTAGGCGTAGGCGTTCGCGCCGACCCATGTGCGCGAGTGCGTATGGTCGCGGCTGATATTGACGCTCAGGTCGTCGGCCCCGGTGAAGACGGTAATCGTCTCGGCAGGCCGGGGGAGGCGCATGAGGTTGGTGTAGTCTTCCATCACTACAAACGAGCCGGTGGCGAAGTCGTAGTCCTGGTTCACGACGGCGACGTACTCGTTCATCACATAGCTGGACAGGCCCGCCTCCAGGCGCTGGTCGGCCTTGGGGTCGCCGGGGCCGATGCGGATCGCGTCCACGTCGCCGGTGTAGGGGGCGAGGGTGTAGATCCACGACTCGCTGGCGGCGGCGTCGTGCCGGGTCTTCGGGAACTGGCCGTTGTGCGCCTGGCAGTAAAGCAGGAGCCCTGTGCCGATCTGGCGCAGGTTCGAGGCGCACTTGGTCTGCTGAGCCATTTCCCGCGAGGAGGTTAACCCCGCGTGAATTAAACAGCCGAGGACCGCCAGAATAACCATGGCGGCCAACAGCTCGACCAGACTGAACCCTGGCCGCCGTTTTTTCCCACCCCGTCTCATGGCGCTAGCGGTTGGGCGTCCGACGGCTGCGCGCCAAGCGACGACGCAGCAGGACGAGGGCAAGCGCGCCCGACCCGGCGAGCCCGGCGTAGGTGGCGGGCTCGGGCACGACCTGGAAGGTGTACGTCGCCGTGTCGCTCTGTTCGATGCCCTCAATGGCCGCGGTCACAGTAAAGGTCAGCTCATAGGTTCCGGCCACGGTGAAGCCCCAGTTGGCATGGGCGTGATCGGATGAGTCGAGGTCGAGGACAAAGGCGTCGGCGGCACTGATCCCATCGACCGTACTCATGTAAAAAGTCGGGCTGAGCCCGTCGGTCCAGAGGGAGAAGTTCCCGCCCTCAGGCATGGAGGCGCCGGTCAGAGTGAGGGTAAAGGCGTTGTCGTCGAACACGCCGAGCGTGATCTCCTCGCCTCCGATGCCGAGGAAGGGCGCGCCCAGTGCCGCCGCCCCGCCCGCGCCGGAGTTCGACTGCGGGAGGAACCAGTAGTTCTCGCCCGCGGCGACGCCGATCCCGTCCCAAGCAGAGTCGGACGGGCGTCCGCCGTTGCCGGAAACAAAGTCGTAGGTGCTGGCGGGGACGCGGATGACGGCCTCGTCCGGCGCGATCTCTCCGGCATCATGCAGATGCAGGTGCAGTTCCAGTTCGCTGCCCTCGCCCAGGCCGATGTCACCGTGGCCGGTGGTGAAAGTGGTGATCTCCGCCTGCGCGACGGAAAGTGAGAAAAGGGCGCTCAGGCCCGCGATAAAGATGTGGCGTTGCATGGGGCGACTAATGCAACTAATATGCGATATCCGTCAAGGCTTTTAATGCAATTGATTTGCGATAATAAAATCTAACTTGCGTTAGGAGGCCAGCGTGTGGGCGCAATAATGGATGCCGCAGAACTTGGGGCGCGACGTTGAGTTCAGGTGGGAGCGAACCCTTTAGCGGCCGCTATTCGCCAACTGGTGTGAAAAACGGATACGCCGATCCATGGCGTCTTTTCGCGGGGCCTGCCGTTCAGGGTTTGGCGCGGGCGGTAGCGGAAGCGACCTCGGCTTCGAGTTTCTGACGGGCTTCCTGCAGGGAGGGGCGCTCGATCGTGGCGAGGATTTTCCGGGCCTCGTCGGTTCGGCCCATCTGGATCAGGACGCGGGCTTGCTGCAGGTGTACGAGGTCGAGCTGGAGGGGGTCGGTGATGCCCTTGGAGAGGATGGTCCACTGGTTGAGCGCGTCCTGCCAATCGGGGTTATCCACCTCAAAGAATGCCTCGGCGTAGCGGATGTGGTAGTCGCGGTTGGCGGGGTCCATCTGCGAGGCGTCATGAAAGGCTTCCAGCAGGTTGCGGTCGAGGGTGGCAGTGTCGAATTTGCCGCTGGCGATGAAGTTGCTGCGGTAGCGCGAGAGCAGCTCGCCCAGTTCGTAGCGGTACACGGGCACCTCGGGCTCAAGGTCGATGGCGGCGAGGTAGTAGGGCAGGGCCAGGCCGTACTCGCCCTCCTCGGTCAGGTAGTTGCCGATCTGCTGCTTGGCTACGGCGATGTTCGGGTCGAGCATGTTGGCCCGCATGAAGGCGTCGTTGGCGCGTTTGTTATCCCCGGCGCGGCGGAGGAATTTCCCGTAAAGCAGGTAGCCGTACACGTAGTCCGGGTTATCGAGCAGGAAGGAGTCGTACTCGGTGCCGATAGCCCGCAGGCGGCGCGCGTACTCGAGCTCGCCCCGGCGGGCGGAGTCCTGCTCCATCTCGGCGAAGAGAGCCTCCTGGCTCTCAAGGATGTCCGCCAGGCGTGCGTCGGAAAGGGTCTGGCTGTAGGGCTCGTGTTCGGCGTCGGAGCCGGAAGCGGTGGTGGCGGCCCCTTCGGCGGTGGGCATGTCGGGATGCGCGGGCGCGGCCTCCTCTTCGCTCGGGCCAAAGAGCCCGTCGTAAATGTCCTCGAAAAAATCCGCCCGCGCGGGCAGGACCGTCGCCAGCAGCAGGGCGAACGCCCCCGCGAGCAGGCGGCGGGCGGAGCAAAGGTCGGACGGGCGGCGGGCGGTGTGGTTCATCGGGACGGGTGCGGTTGCGGGAGGGAAAAAGGCCTATCGAGCCCCACCGGCGGCCCGGCGGCAAGCGTAAACGCCGGGGCTTCCGGGCGGGGAACGGGCTGCTCCTTCACCGGGCACAGACACGCCGACTGGGCGGATGATCCCGAAAAGGTGTTTGGAGAATCTCAGGGACAAAGGGGAGGCAAAACCACCGCAGCATTATTTGTTCAGCGGGCGCAGCTCGACCCAGGTCGCGCCCCAGGAGCCGGCGGTCTCGTCGGCCAGGCGGAAGGCGGTGACGACCTCAAGCTTGCGCAGGCGGGCGTGGACGCTCTCGCGGAGGGTGCCGGTACCCTTGCCGTGGATGATGCGTACGCGCAGCAGGCCCTTTTCGCGGGCGGCTTCGAGGTAGGCGGGTAACAGTTCGCCCACGTCCTGCGGGCGGAAGGTGTGCAGGTCGAGCTGGTCGGTGATGGGGACTTCGACAGGGTCGTCTTCCATGAGAAAAGGGAAGGTGCGGGGCCTCACGCCTGCGGGGGCGGGGTGGGCTGGTCCGGGGCGGAGGGGGAGTCCTCGGGCTGGCGCAGCTCGTCGGCGAGGGGTTCGCGCAGGACCTGCTCGACGGGCTGGGAGTCGGGGATGTCCTTGTCGGCGGCGACGTGGAGGTCTTTGAATTTGCGAGCGGTGACGAGGACGCGGGTCTCCATGGAGGCGACGGCCTTGTTGTAGGCGTCACCGGCGCGTTCGAGGCCTTTGCGCAGCTCTTCGAAGTACCCGGCGAGCGTGCCCAGGCGGCTGTAGAGGTCGCGGCCCAGTTCGCTGATGGCGCGGGCCTCGCGGGCGATTTCCTCCTGTTTCCAGCCGTAGGCGACGGCCTTGAGCAGGGCGATAAGGGTGGTTGGGGTGGCGAGGATGACGCGCTGCTCGGAGCCGTACTCGATCAGGTCGCTGTCCTGCTCCAGCGCCGCGCTGAAAAACGACTCCGTGGGCAGGAACAGCACGACGAACTCCGGCGTGGGCTCGAACTGGCGCCAGTAGGCCTTTTCGCCGAGTTTCTTCAACTGGTCGCGCACCTGGCGGGCGTGCTTTTGCAACAGCTCGCGCTGGCGTTCGGGGTTGTCGGTGAGGATGGCCTCCCCGAAGGCGTCGAAGGTCATCTTGGCATCGACGACGATCTGGCGGCCGTTGGGCAGGCGCACGATCATGTCGGGGCGGAGCATGCGGCCCTCATCGGTGGTGACGTTTTCCTGTTCGGCGAAGTCGCAGTGCGCCACCATTCCGGCGAACTCCACGCAGCGGCGCAGCTGCATTTCACCCCAGCGTCCGCGTACCTGTGGTGCGCGCAGGGCGCGCACGAGGTTGCCGGTTTCGGTGCCGAGGTGGCGCTGGGCTTCCAGCAGGCCCTGGACCTGCTGGGTGAGGCCCTCGTAGGCGGCGGCGCGGGCCTGTTCGAGTTGGCCGATCTGGGTGTTGAATTTCTCCAGCGACTCGCGCACGGGGCTGACGAGCTGGTTGATGGCGGCCTGGCGCTTCTCCAGGTCGCCCTGGGCCCCCTGTTGGAACTTCTCCAGCGACTCCTTGGCCAGCTTTAAAAAGCTCTCGTTGTTGCTGCGCAGGGCCTCGGCGGAGAGAGCCTGGAAGGCCTCGCGCAGTTGTTTCTCGGCGCGGTCGAGGACGGCGAGCTTTTCGGCGGCGGCGCGGGACTCATCCTCGCGGCGGGTCTCGCTCTCGCGCAGGCGCAGCGCGGCGTCGGCGGCCTCGGCGCCCTTGGTGGCGAGGTCCGCGCGGGCCTGGGTCAGCTCGGCCTGGGCGCGTTCGAGCGACTGGGAGAGGAGGGCCTTTTCCGTCTCGCCCTCGGCCCGGACGCGCGCCTGCGCGGCTCCGGCGGCCTTTTTAAAGAAAACAACGGCGATGCCGGTGCCGACAATCGCGCCAAAAAGAAACAACAAAACCGAAACGATGGGGTCCATACGTAAAAGTGTTGTTCATCCTGAGCGATCGCGCCTAGCCTGTCAAAGACCAGATGCACCCCCGCCGACTTTCCGTACCCGCCCGCCGCTTGCGCCGCCTCCTGTGGCTGGCACTGGCATTGCTACCGCTTACGCTCGCGGCCAAACCCCGCGAGGTCTGGGAGACGTACAAGGTCGCCGTCATCGCCGGGAACGGTGAGGCCCCGGCGGCCAAGGCCATCGAGGCCGGTGCCGAAGCCGCCGCTCCTGTGCTGGAGGACGAGTACAATCTCGCCATCACGGTGGACAACCTCTCCCCGCTGAACAATACCGCCCAGAGTCGGCAGGCGGCGATTCACCGGGCGTTCCTCGACGGATACAACGCGGTCCTGCTGAATGTTGACAGCTCTTTGGAAGTGGCGGAGGAAATCGATTTTCTGAACCGTCACGGCATCCCGGTCGTTACGGTGGGTGGCGACATCGCCTCGCGACGCCTGGCCGCCATCATGACCGACGAGGAGGCCTCGGGCCGGTTGGCCGCCGAGACACTGGTGAAGAACCTCCGCTACGCCCGGGACAAGATCGCCATCCTGGCGGGCACTTATGACGACCCCGTGTCGCAGCTCCGGCTGGCCGGGGCCGAGGCCGCGCTGGAAAAGGTGCCGGATCTGGAGATCGACGGGCCCTATCACACGCCGGAGACGTTCAGTGGCACCTTTCCCAAGCTGACGGAGGTAACCGAGACCGACTACGGGCGTAACCTGCGCGGCTGGCTCATCCTGGGGAATTGGCCCTTGCTCGGCGGTCGTCCGCTGCCGTGGAAGGCGGGTGAAAAAGTCTGCGTGGCCATGGATGCGGACCCGCACGTCATCCCTTTTGTTGCCAGCGGGCAGGTGCAGGCCGTTCTCGCGGAGGACAACTTCGCCATGGGCAAACTGGGGCTGACCCTGCTTATCGAGAAGGTCCACAACAAAAAGGACGCGGAGCAGTCCGTGTACACCGTCCCGCCGATGGTGCTCACCCAGGACAATCTGGCGGAGTTCCAGCGCAACTGGACGCAATGGCTCCAGTGAAGCTGGTTCGTTTAGCCTCGGCGATCAGCGATTGTTCCTGATCGGAAACAGGAATACGGTTGCCATGCCGCCTTATCTTGATTCCGAAAGCATTTTTTACACACTACCCAACGTCATATGACCAAGCTCAGAACTGCCCTCATCCTTCCGTTATTCCTTCTCCTCGCGCACGCGCTCGGGGCCGAAACCGAGACCGTCAAGATACTCGGTATTGGTAACAGCTTCACCAACAACGCGCACCACTACCTCAAGGACATCTGCGATTCCGTGGAGGGGGTGGACATTGACATCGGCACGGCCACCATTGGCGGTTGCTCGCTGGAGCGGCACGTCCGCCACGCCAAGGAGCAGGAGGCCAACCCGGAGACGGGCAAGGAATACACCTACCGCTACAACTGGAAAGTCGTCGCTAGCAAGATGTCCCTGAAGGAGATCCTGCTGGCGCAGGACTGGGACGTGATTTCGATCCAGCAGGTCAGCACCCAGAGCTACAAACCCGAGAGCTTCGAGCCCTACGCCGATGAGTTGATCGCGTACATACGCCAGTACCGCCCGGAGGCGGAGATCGTCGTTCACGAAACCTGGTCGCATAGCGTTAACAGCCCCCGCGCCAAAAACATGATCGATCCGGACGAGATGTACGCGAAGCTGCACGCCAATTACACGAAGCTGGCCGAGGAGAACGGCTTCCGGATGATCCCGGCGGGCACCGCCTTTCAGAATGCCCGCGCCACGGACATGTGGGATCTGCAGCCGAACGATTTCGACCCGAAAAACTCCGGGCTGACCTATCCCGAGGACAAGGACAACCTGCCCGACATGAGCAAGTCGCTCAACAACGACTATTTCTGGAAAAAGACGGACCAGGGCTGGATCGTGGCCACCGACGGCTTTCACGCTAACGCCGCGGGCGAGTACCTGGCCGGGCTGGTGTGGTTCGAGGTGCTCTCCGGTCGTCCGGCGACCGAGGTCACCTTCAAGCCCGAGACGCTCACGGACGAGCAGGCTGCCTCGCTGCGCGCGATCGCGATGGCGACGGTCAAGGCCTCGGGGTCGGCTTGCGGAACCAAGGCCAAGGCTGCCGCCTGTTGCGGGCAGTAGGGATTTTTCCCCGCGAAGGCACGCGAAGAGGCGCGAAGCGCCGACAGTAAAGTCTTTGGGGAAGAGCGCGAGAAACCCTTTTGTTCACAAATGGGTTTCACGCCTCATTTTAAAGAGTTGCCTGGCGCAGGGAGGCGACGGCCTTTTCCATGCGCAGGAGGGCTTCCTCCAGCATGGCACGGGGGCAGCCGAAGTTCAGGCGCAGGTAGTTGGCGTCGCGGAAGTCCGCGCCCGGCGAGAGGCCCACGCCGTGTTCCTCGAAGAACGCGTGCGGGTTTTCGCAGCCTAGGGCGCGGATGCCCTCGATGTTGAGCCAGGCCAGGTAGGTGGCCTCCATCGGGCGCAGGGTGATCTCCGGCAGGTGCTCTTCGACGAAGCGGTAGAGGAAGTCGCGGTTGGCCGTCAGGTACTCCATGAGCTGGATGCGCCAGGGCTCACCTGCGTTGTAGGCGGCCTCGCAACCGGCATAGCCCAGGCAGTTGACCTCGGTGATGAGGCCGCGGGCGGCCTGTTGGAATTTTAACCGCAGCACCGGGTCGGCGATGACGACGAAGGAGCAGCACAGGCCGGGCAGGTTGTAGGTCTTGCTCGGGGCCATCAGGGTGATGGTGCGCTTTTCGGCTTCGGGCGAGAGGGTGGCCGTGACGGTGTGCTTGTGTCCGCCGAAGATCAGGTCGCAATGGATCTCGTCCGAGCAGAGCACCAGGTCGTGCCGCTCGCAAAACGCGACCACGCGGGCCAGCTCCTCCGGGCGATAGACCCGGCCCACCGGGTTGTGCGGGTTGCACAGGATAAAGGCGCGGGTGCGGGGGGTGACCTTGGCCTCCAGATCGTCGAAGTCGAAGGTCCACGCGCCATCCTCGAGCTTGAGAGGGCTGGTCACGAGGGTCTTGCTCTGCCAGCCGGGGGCCGAGAGAAAGGGCGGGTAAACCGGCGTGCAGGTCAGGACCTCGTCCTCGGGCCCGCCAAAGGCGCGCGCCACGACGTTGAGCGCGGGGACCAGCCCGGGCAGCCACAGCAGCCACTCGCGCTTGGCTTCGTAGCCGTGGACGCGCTTGAGGTAGGCCAGCACGGCGTCCTGGGTGGAGGCGGGCGCCAGCGTGTAGCCGAAGACCCCGTGCGCGACCCGAGCCTGGAGCGCGTCCAGCACTTCGGGCGGCGAGGTGAAGTCCATGTCGGCCACCCACAGGGGGAGAATGTCGCGCCCGGCGTACTTGCCCCACTTGAGGCTGCCCGTGCCCGTCCGGTCAATAATCCGGTCAAAATCAAACATGCCCCCTGCATTTGGCGTATTCGCGCCCCGCTGGCAAACCTCAATCCGGGGCGGGGGAGAGGTTGCCAGCGAAGCCACGCGAAGGGGGGCGAAGAGAATGCCGGATTGCCAGTGCTGGACGGAATCGACGCACGGCAGGAGACCACCTTAAGGTTTTCGTTGCGCCGGGGGCGTCGCTGCGGACAATCGCCCTCCATGTGCGGACGGTTTACCTTAACGGCGAAGATGCGGGAGCTGATTAAACAGTTCGTCCTGCGCCAAGCGCCGGAGTTTCGGGAGCGCACCAACATCGCACCCGGCCAACCCGTGGCCGCCATCCGTGAGGACCGCAACCTGGGCGGGCGCGAGTGTGCGGTGTTGACCTGGGGGCTCGTTCCCTTCTGGGCCAAGGACCCGGGCATCGCCTTTCAGCTTATCAATGCCCGCTCCGAGACCGCCGCCGGTAAGCCCGCCTTCAAGGGGCCCATGCGGCACAAGCGCTGCCTTATTCCGGCGAACGGTTTTTACGAGTGGAAGGACCTCGGGAGCGGGCGCAAGCAGCCCTACTACGTGCGTCCGGCGAACGGGGGACTGCTCGCGCTGGCCGGGCTCTGGGAGCACTGGGGCAGCCCGGACGGCTCCGAGATCGAGTCCTGCGCGATTCTCACCACTGCGGCGAATGACTGGATGCAGCCGCTGCACCACCGCATGCCCGTGCTCATCCAGCCGGAGGACTACGCCCGCTGGCTCGATACGGGGCTCGAACGCGCTTCGGACGTGGCCGATTTGTTAAAAGCCCCGCCGGAGGACGCCCTTGTGCGTTACCCCGTATCCGAGGCGGTCAACAACGCCCGCAATGAGGGGCCCGAATTGATCGCGGAGGCTGCTCCGCCCCCGTCCGCCCCGCAGCAGGGGTCGCTTTTCGGGGATTTGTTTTAGGCAATTTAAGAAATACCGAGCCAGCCAGGACGATGACTTCTCTCAGCTCTCTTTTCGTCCTTCCCGGTCTTCCTGTTAAATCAAAGCCTCTTTTAAAACAGCTTGCCGCGCTTGGGCTTGAGGGGGAGGCGCTCCAGCCAGTACATGATCAGGATAAAGCCGAAGATCATGCCCCCGAGGTGGGCGAAGTGGGCGACGTTGGGCATGGTGCCGGTCAGGCCCATGATCAGCTCGACCGCGCCGTAGCCCAGCACGAACCACCGCGCCTCCACCGGAAAGGCGATGACGAACAGCTTCTGGTGCGGGAACATCATCCCGTAGGCCAGCAGGAGCCCGAAGACCCCGCCGGAGGCCCCGATCGTCGGGTAGTGCTTGCCATAGGAGACGATGATCTGGGCGATGGCCGCCCCGAAGACGCACACGAAGTAATAAAAGGCGAAACGCTTCGAGCCCCAGACCCGCTCGATCACTGAGCCGAACATCCAGAACGCGAACATGTTGAAAAAAATGTGCCCGAAGTTGCCTACGCTGTGCAGAAAGCTGTACGTGAGCATCTGCCACGGCGAGAAGGCGGGTCCGTGGTAGGTGAAGGTCTGGAGGCCGTTGGTGAAGATGAGCTTGTTCGTGATCGGCCAGAGCGCGAAGTACTTCATCAGGAACGCGTTGACGGACGGAATCATCTGGAGCCCGTAGATGGCGACATTGGCGATCAGCAGGGCCTTCACGACCGGCGGGAACCGGGAGAAGGTCTTCGGGCGGGCTTCGTAATGGTAAGTCGTCTGGGTCATCAAAAGTGTCTGTCTGAGCTATGTGGCCTCGGGGACACGAAGGTTCCGCGCTGCGTCCGGCATAGTCCGGACGAACAGACAAAAGCGCGGGAACCGTTCCGGTCGGCCCGCGTTTTCACTCCCCAAAGGCACCTTTCGTACCGCAGCAGGCCGAAAGAGCAAACACAATGGTGGAAATTACCACGGTAAATGTGGTCTGCTGGACCGCTCCTGGGCGGGCCGTATTCAGTAATGGGGCGGCTTTTCCTGCGCGGGCAGGCCGCCCTCACCGATGTTGTCGAAGCGGCCCTTGAGCGCGGTCAGCTCCCGGGTGAGCAGGGTCAGGCGCTCGGACTGCTTGAGCATTTCGCGGTCCTGCTGCTCCAGGTGGCGCTCCAGGTGGGCGATGCGGGATTCCAGGTCGGTGAACCGTTCGTGGTCGGTCGGCATGATCCACGCAAGTTAGCGTCCCTTGTCCCCTTCTGGCAATGCCAAGCATGGGAATCTGGCATAGGTGTGACATTTTTGCTCGTTAGTGGTTGCTGGTGTGAACGCTTGTTTTATGTGTGTGTCAAAAAGTCTCGCGCTGGGCTTTGCTGTGAATTCCACAAATGACTAATGGCCAATGACAAATGGAAAAACACTCCCTTGGCATCCGGTATGCAATAGAAGGAGCGTTCAACCACTTTAACCCGAAAAGGAGGAATACATACCATGAACTTCATCACTCGATACAATCCCTTCAACGAAGCGTTCCGCGAACTCGACCGCCTGTTCGACCTGAGCCTGCCGCGCAGTGGCCAGTGGGGTCGGGCGCTCGAAAGCGGCCCGTTCAGCAACGCCCCGGCGTCGGACTTCTATGAAGACACGGAGCACTACTACGTGCAGGCGGAGCTGCCGGGCGTGAAAAAGGCCGACGTGCAGCTTGAGTTCGAAAATAACACGCTGACCCTCTCGGCCACCCGCAAGCATAAGCAGGGCGATACCGAGGAGAGCTTCAGCTTCAATCGGACCGTGCGCGTGCCCGACGGAGTCGTCGGCGACAAGATCAAGGCCGCCTTCGAGGACGGTATCCTGACCGTCACCCTGCCCAAGACCGAACAGGTCAAGCCGCGCCAGATCGATGTGCACTAATGTTTCCGGGCTGGGTTCGCTCTCAGGCGTGCCCGCCCGTCACCCGAGAAAATTTTAACCACACACAACCACTTAATAAGGAGAATCTTACCATGAAATGCGAAGTTGAAAAACGCGAAGAACAGACGCCCGTGCAGACCGCCCAACGTCAGGTCTACCGCAAGCCCTGGTTTACCTCTTCAGAATCCGAAGACGGTTATCTGGTCGAGGTCTACGTGCCCGGCGTGAACAAGAGCGGCGTTGAAATCGCCTTCGAGGAAGACACGCTCGACATCACCGCCCGCCGCACCGCTTCCAAGGGCCCGGACGGCTGGAAGGCCCTGCGCCGAGAAATCCCGCACGAGGACTACCGCCTGCGCCTGCACCTGAATGTGCCGGTGGCCGCGGACAAGATCAGCGCCCGCGTCGAGGACGGCGTGCTCACCCTCGAGCTCCCCAAGGCCGAGGAAGCCAAGCCCCGCAAGATCGCGGTCAGCTGAGCGCCCGCATCCGGTTTGTTTGAAAAAAAGTGAGTTTAGGCAAAAGCGAACGGAATAAGCAGAACCGTGCCGCCTCTTACCTGTGTAGCAGACAATCCTAGCAGTAAGTAAGTAGCAGCACATCAGCAGCCGGGCTCCCGCAAGGGGGCCCGGCCATTTTGCAGGGTCCGGCTGGACCAGCAATGATGGGGCTCTGCCCCATCGGCGCCAGACAGGGTGGGTGACCGCACTGGACATTGCGGGGGGGCGGCTGGACCAGCAATCAGCCCCTACGCCGCCAGACAGGCGGCACCCCCAAGAAACGGCCCATTCATTTCCATGGGTGGCGACCCAGTGTTGATGTTGGGCCTCGGGGGGTTGGGGTTAGACGAAAAAAGGGTGAAAACAAAACCCCAAAACAAGGCC
>JAUTCS010000151.1 GCA_030673825.1 Verrucomicrobiota bacterium JB024
CCCTCCCCGCCGCCGAACGCCAACACCGCTCCATCTGGGCGGCGTACATGCTGGGGCGTCTCGCCGCGACACCGGAAGAAGCGACTCAACGTTTCCGTATGGTTCGCAAACTCGCCGCCGAGGGTTTCAGCGATTCTCAGGACATGTGCGACGCAAGCTGGGGCTGGGAAGCCAGAGCGTATCTCGATCACGAGCAATACGCCGAGGCCGCCGACCTCTACCTGCGCCACTACCAGACGGGAGCCCCCTCCGCTCTCAACTCCCTGCGCATGGTCATGCAAAAGGTCTTCACGCAGTCCCGCTACGACTATCTAGCCGACGACCTATTCGATGATTTTGCCCGTGATGCCACTGCCCGTCGCCTCTGGACCGCCTATTTGCTCTCGCTCGGGACAGACCGCTACTACTGGGACGAAGAATACAACCAGCAAGTCCTTCATGCCTGCCAACGCTGGGTGAAGACGCTTAACGCAGAAGATATTACATCGATCGACGAATATGGGAGTTTTGCCTGGCTCGCCTATAAAAGCGGCGACACTCAGCTAGCCAAAGAGTGGCTGGCCCTCGCTCCACCCGATGCCGAGGTCGCCTCGTGGATAGCTGCCAAAATCGCCCAGCGCGAAGGTAACCTCGCGCTGGCGGCACATTCACTGCAAAAGGCGCTGAAAGAACCGGAACTGAGCCCTTATCACAGACTCATCTATGCCGAACTGGGCCGCGTCGAGCTGGCGCTGGACGAGCCGCAGAAAGCCCTCACCGCATGGCTGCTGGGTGGACATTGGGAAGATGCTGCCTACATCGCCGAACGCGTCCTCTCCACAGATGAACTTGTCGCCTATGTCAATGATCGCCTGGACGCCGTAGTCGATGAGTCCATGAGCACTAACCACGAATCGCTGCCCGATACGCTCTCACGTTCCTGGACGAACTACTATGCCCGCGTCCTTCAGGAAAATCGCAAAAACCTCCGCAATCTCCTCGCTCGGCGACTCATGCGTGAGAGCCGCTTCGACGAGGCCTTGCCCTATTTCGACGAAGCCACCCGGCCCGAGGCGGACCGCTACCTTGCGCTCGTCCGTTCGGCCTACGACAGCAACCACCCCGCCGAGAACAGGGCCGCTGCGTTCTGGATCGCTGCCGTGCTCACCCGTGAGCACGGCATGGAACTTTTCGGCACAGAACTATTCCCTGACAACGTAATCTGGTGGGGCAGCTTTGTCTATCTTGGCGATCCGACCGCCATACGACAGGAACTCGCCCGCTATGAACGCGGCCCACTTGCCCCGACACGAAACGAATTGCAAAGGATCGAAGAGCACACGGTCCCCGACCAACGCTTCCACTATCGCTACCGGGCGGCCACACTGGGAGGCTGGGCCGCCGCCCTCCTGCCTAACGACTCCGAAGATACGGCCGACGTGCTTTACACCGCTGGCTCCTGGTTAAAATACCGCGACCCTCATGCAGCCCAACCGTTTTATCAGGCTCTTGTCATCCGCTGCCCGCACACCCCGCTGGGCCAGGCTGCCGCCAAGGCAAAGTGGTTTCCATCCGACAAGTTCGCGTTCACCGATCACACTTATGCGCCTGACCTGCCTGCGGCTCAGGAGCCCTGAGTTCGGTATTATGAGATGACGCGATTTTGGCAAATAATTGGCAAACAGTTTCCTAAACTTGAGGTACTGTATTCTCTGAACTTCAGCCGATGAAGTGTGTGACGAAGCCAGAACAGTTGTCTCCACACGCCCTACAACTACAGGCGATATCATGGAACTCACTTGATAACCTCAATCACAATACTGATCCCCCTTCGTCCGCGTGAAGTGCGACAGGGATATCTTCCAGTAAAACACCGTCTGCGATCAACGTACGCTGGAGCCGTTCGATCTCCACACGGTTCAGGTCGCCGCCGTTTTCGAGGCTGAGCGCAGCTGCGGTCCCAACCCCCTGCCCCATCATCATGCAGTGCGTCTGGAGGCGCACCGAGGCATGCCCCTCGTGGGTAGAGGAGGCGCAACGTCCGGCCACGGCGAGGTTTTCAAAACGGTCGTTCAGGCACATGCCAAAGGGGACGTGATAGCTCTTGCCGGCAGGCACATGGTGCGAGTGGTCGTCCTCGGACCAGGTCGTGTAGCCGGTGCCCTTGGGATCGTGGATGTCGATCATCCATACGCCGTGGCCGATCGCGTCGGGCTGTTTCTGGGCGCCGAGTACCATCTCGCAGTCGAGCGTGGTACGGCCCTGGATGCGTCGACTCTCGCGCACGCCCAGGCAGGCAGCCGTCTGCTCGATCCGCGCGTGCTCATAGCCGGGGATGCACGCACGCCATCGCTCAAGGTAGCGCGGCAAAAAGGCCCGGGCGCACATCATCATGTGGGTGAGTTCCTCCTCGTCCACGGGGTTCCCCGCCGCCGGTGCTATGTTAAAGGGATAGTGGTTGCCCGCGTGTCCGGCGAGGTTGATCTCGAGCACCTTGTTGTTAAACGGCGGGAAGCGCCCCTGAGCCGCCTCCAGCTCCATGCGCCGGACCTCACGTGCGATCTGCGCCGGGTCGGCGCGGCAATTCGCCTCCACGTCCACCCCCTCCAAGGTAAACATCAGCGTGGCCCCCTGCACACAACCATCCTCCGGACGTCCATAGTGGTAAGGGACTCCGGCGTTGGCCGCGATGTCTCCGTCACCGCTGGCATCGACAAAGACTTGCCCCGTCACGGCCCGTCTGCCGCGTTTGGTATCGACGAGCACGGCCTGAACGCGTCCTGCCTCGACCACGGTCTCCACCGGCATGACATTACAGACGACACGCACCCCCGCCTCGCGCAGAGCAGATTCAAAAACGAGCCGCATCACCTCCGGGTCAAACCAATGGGTGTCCGGACGGTTGGGAAAATCTTCATAGCGGTGCACGCCCTCGCCGCCGCGCTCGATCATCTCCTGCACGAGTCCAAAGATCACCTGACGGGTGCAGTCGCTAGTGTGCCAGATGTTGACGAGGCCGTTCGTGGCCATCCCGCCAACGGTCGGCATCTTCTCCAGCAGGAGGACGTCCGCGCCGTGGCGCGCCGCCGAGATGGCAGTGGTGATGCCGGCGACGCCACCGCCGCAGACGACGACATCGGCCTGCGTCCAAACTGGAACGCGTGAGGCAGGGATATTCAGATGCTTCATAGGGACACGGTTAAAGAATTCCGGGCCGGGGTTTCACTTTACTACCCGTGCTGGAACCGTCCTTGTGCCATCACTCTCCGCACTCCGAACTACCTCGCAGCCGAACCTCACCCGCAGCCGTCATGCTCGGGCGGATACATCACAAATAGTTCTGCCGTAAAGTCACCGGGTACATACGGAAGTGGGGTAAAGAACGCGACCAACGGCCGTTCACGCATCATAATCTTCCGCACTGCCTCGCTCTAGTCTGCACCCATCGGGTTTTTAGTCGGATTTCAACATCCATTGAGGGCTTATCTGTATCCCCACACGGTAAAGGATCCGTCGCAATGCGCCCCGAAACGCGCTCTTGGTGAGACTGCCAGTGAGGCCCCCTCAATCGTCCATAATCAGCAGCCCAGGTGGCTAAAAGCAGGTCCTAAAGGCTGTTGACATTGCTCAACAGCGGGGTGGAGAGACTCAGGCTGACGGGCGGCTCTCCGGCCCGGCAGTGCTCGCGGAAGGCGTTCGGCGTCATTCCGACGAAATGCCTGAAGACCTTGCCGAAGTGGCTCTGGTCCTGAAACCCGACGAAATAGCAGATCTCTCCCACACTGAAACGGTCCATGATCAGGAGCTGGATGGCGTGGTCGATACGCACACGCTTGATGTACTCGGCCAGGCCGAAGCCGACGTTTTCCTTGAACGTCCGGCTAAGGTAGGTCGGGTGGCACTTGAGACTTTGTGCAATCCCCTCCACCGAGAGCTCATCCTCGTAGTGCCGGTGCACATGGCGCATGGCCGACTGCACGAGCGGGGAGAAGGAATGGTGGTTGTTGAGAAACTGCGTGTTCATCTCCGTGCGATAGCGCGACAGCGGCAGCCCGCTGGCCTTGACCGTACTGAGGGCGAAATCACAGACCAGACGCAGTCTTTCCCGGTAAACCGGCACACTCTCGGGTGTGATCTCCGGCAGGTGGTTGAGCTCGTGAAGGTAGGCGTCGGGCGAGAACTGTCGCCGCTGGCAGTACTTCATGATCCGGCGGCGAGCCAGCTCGCGCGTGCCCCTGAGCAGAACCGAGCCGTAATAAAAGACCCCCATCAGCCGGTCGCAGAAAAACAGCGGCTCGACCATATCGGTAACCCCCAGGTGGCACTGACCGACGAAGCCCTGCCCACGCTTGCGTGCCAGCGTGTTGGTCAGGATCTTGTTCTTAATACAGTCGGCGTGACTCTGCCGCGAATGCCGGGCCTGGTTGCAAAACGCGCAGTTATGCATGCGAAAGCGCGAGGTCAGGCGCAGTTCCGGGATGTCGAATGTGATCCCGGTGAGGTCCTCGAAATTAAGCCGGAGCACCCCGGCATCCTCGACGAGCACACAGAGCCGCTCCAGCAGGGACTCTCCCGCAGCCAACTTGGGCTGGCGCTTATCGGTGGTATCTGAGGTCGAACTCACAGCAAGCAGAGACTAATAAGGGGAAATTTACAGACTATCTGAATCGGGGTGGCCGGTGTAAAGTCCAAAGGCATGCCGCAGCACAAGCAGAGCCTGAAGACTGACGTTCTCGTCGCCGGCGGAGGCTGTGCCGGCTTGGCCGCCGCCCTCGCCGCCGCCCGTAAAGGCTGCGACGTGATTTTGGTCGAGCGAGCGCCTTTCGCGGGGGGGATTGTCACCGCCGTGGGTCTGCCCTACCTGGACGGACTCGTCGATCCGGACAGCGGCGCGATCGTCACGCGCGGCATCCCCGTGGAAATACTCAGCCGCATGGGGGGCTGCGCCTGCGACGCGCAGCGAACGGCGGACATATCCCCCCGCTTACGCGAAGAAAACTCCCCCGCCGCCGTTCTAATCCCGAGCACCGAGCAGTTCAAGCGAGTGGCCGATGCCATGCTGACCGAATGTGGCCCGCGTCTGCGCATCCTCTACACCGGCACGGTCTGTGACGCAACCGTGCGCGAAGGCCGTATTGCCCGTGTATCCGTCGCCGCCAAGACTGGGCTGTATCCGATTGAGGCGCGGAGCTATATCGACGCCACGGGGGACGCCGACCTGGCCTGGCTCGCGGAGTGCGCGGTGGAAAAATCCACGCCACTGATGCCAATGACCCTGCACTTTCGCATCGGCAACGTACACCCCCACCCCGGTATGA
Organism: Verrucomicrobiota bacterium JB024; assembly: GCA_030673825.1. Taxonomy (GTDB): domain Bacteria; phylum Verrucomicrobiota; class Verrucomicrobiia; order Opitutales; family Cerasicoccaceae; genus Ruficoccus. The sequence goes on from JAUTCS010000151.1 coordinate 5,298, forward strand.
AAGCGCAGATGCAGACTGTCTGTGAGCAGGCGACCCGGTCCGGGGAACTCAAGGCCTTTTACGGCCCGCACTTCGAGTGCCACTACGCCCCGGACGAGATCGACGTGCATGCCATTCGCATCAACGGCGATGCCAGCGATGCTTTTGACCTCAGCCGGGCCGAGATCGAAGGTCGCCGCGACAGTTGGCTCATGTTCGAGCGCTGGAAAAAAGACGTCCCCGGTTTCGAGGATGCGTACTTCGTCACCTCCGGTCCCTTCATCGGCGTGCGCGAAACCCGCCGCCTGCAGGGCCGCTATCGGCTGCATGAGGACGACATCCTCGGGCACACGACCTTCGATGATGCTGTGGCAACGGGCACCTGGTACATGGACGTGCATCCGAACTCCGCCACCCCCGGCGATTTTCAGGATTACAAGCCGTACTGGCCGGGGCCCTACCAGATCCCTTACCGGAGCCTGCTTCCAATTGAAGTCAACAATCTTTTGGTCGCCGGGCGCTGCCACTCCGCCACGCGCCAGGCTGCGGCCTCAAGCCGTGTCACCGCCACCGCCATGGCCATGGGGCAGGCTGCCGGGTACGCAGCAGCCTTGGCGCATAGTAGCCGCAAAGATGTCGGTGACCTAAACGGGGAATCCGTGGGCAACGCGCTTGCCGAGAACGGCGCGGGTATCTACGTTCAGGAGCGCCGCCCCGCCGCCACCCGTTAAAACACGCCCGACCAAGCCCGCCGTTTTCCCCATGTGCCCCGACAGCCCGAATATCCTTTTCATCACCTGTGATCAACTGCGCAAGGACGCCCTCGGCTGCTACGGCAACCCGGCCATCCACACGCCCAACATCGACCGCCTGGCCGCCCAGTCGCTTCAGCTCGACGATATGCACGTGGCCTGCCCCGTCTGCGCCCCCAACCGCGCCAGTTGGGCCACCGGGCGCATGCCCTCGGCCCACGGGTTGAAAGCCAACGGCACGGCTCTGCCTCAGCACGAGTTGACCCTTATGGAGGTCCTGCGGCGCAACGGCTACCACACGGGCGCGGCGGGCAAACTCCACTTCCGCCCGCAGTGGAACTACCGCCCCGGCGACAAGGAGGGCGTCCTCAAAGCCGCCTCTGGCGAAGGTGCCGCCGACCCGCAACCGCCACTGTGGGAACTGCCGTTCTACGGACTGGAGAGCTGCATGCTCGTCGAGGATCATAACGCAGGCCCCTACGGCGAAATGCTCCGCGCCCACGGCTTCGACCCTTGGGAGGATCCGCACAGCTTCACCTACCCGCAGCACACCACCCAGCGCTCCAGCTACCCCGCCCACCTGAGCAAGACGACCTGGATCACAGATCGCTCGCTGGAGTTTCTGGAACGGCAGGACGCAGCCCGTCCGTTTTTCCTGTGGACCTCGTACGTCCACCCGCATCATCCCTTCGTCGTGCCCGCGCCCTTTGACACGCTCTATAATCCGGCCGAGATGCCGCTGCCACAGTGGCGTCCGGGCATGGACGCAGACTTCCCCGAGCGCTACCGGCGCAAGTATCTCGCCGAAGGCGCCTCACACGAGGCCATCGGCATGCACAAGCTCAGCGACGAAGACTGGCAGCGCATCAAGGCCTATTATTACGGTATGATCAGCCACATCGACGAGCAGGTCGGCCGCCTCCTCGACTGGCTGGAGAAACATGATCAACTCGAACGTACCTTGATCGTCTTCTCTTCCGACCATGGGGAGCTTTTGGGAGACTACCACTTGCTCTTTAAGGCCACTCATCACGGCTGCGTAACCTCCGTGCCCAGCCTGTGGAAACTTCCCGGCGCGTCCACAAGCAACCGCCGGCTTGACGGCCTGTGCAGCTGCACCGACCTGATGCCGACCCTGCTCGACCTCGCGGGCACGGACATCCCGGAGGGCGTTCAGGGTCGCAGCCTGCGCCAGCTCTTCGAAGACGGCAGCGCACCGACACGCGAGGAGCTTCTGATCGAGGACCAGACCAACCTGCGCACGCTACTGACCGGTCGCTGGCGCTTCACCTGGCACGGCCACGGCGAGCGCGGAGAGCTTTTCGACCGCCAGAACGACCCCCACGAACTGCACAACCTCTGGGACAGCCCCGAGCATGCAGTCACCCGCCGCGAGCTCACCGCCCGCCTCATGGACACGCTCATCGCCAATCTCGATTCCCTCCCCCTCAAGACCGCCTTATGCTGACACGCTCCTTCTGTCTTCTATTGGCCGTGCTCATGACCGCTTTCGAGCCTCTTCATGCAGCCGCCTCATCGGACGAAGCCCGCATCCGTCATCAGAATTTCGCCAGTAAAGCCCTCGATAAAAACATGGCCTACACCGCCATCGTACCGGAGGGCTATGACGAGAGCCGCAGCGACTGGCCCGTCCTCTTTTTTCTCCATGGACTGGGACGCAACGAAAACAGCCTGACTGATGATCCCACCTGCCGCGAGTTACTGTTGAAGCAACCCTATGTCATCATCCTTCCGCGCGGCGAAGGTGGCTGGTACATCAACTCTCCGGTTAATCCCGCGGGCCGCTACGCCGACTACATGGACGAGCTTTTCAAGCAAGTGGCAAAAGATTACCGACTCTCCACCGATCCAGCCCAACGCGGTATCGGCGGGTGGTCGGCAGGTGGCTACGGCAGCGTGCAAACCGTGCTTCGTCACCCGGGTGCTTTTACCGCGCTGGCCACAATCATTGGTGTTGTCGATTATCCGCGCGAGGACACGGCGGATAATCCGCTCAAATTCGATGTCATCACCAGCGTTTTCGGCAAGGATCCTGAGGTCTGGCAGGCATACAACCCCCTGCTCCGCGCCAAGGAACTCCAGAATATCGACGTGCTCATCGTGATCGGCGACCGCGCCTTTGACCGGGGGATGAACGAACGATTCGTAGACGAGCTGGAAGCCGCGGATATTACCGTGACGGTCGAACACGTCCCGCCGGGGCACACCTTCGCCGCCATCCAACAGGGGCTGCCCCATGTGCTGAACTTCATGCGCGGGCACATCACAGCGGATCGCAATTAGCAACTCACATCAAGACGCCCGAACCCCGTTCTGGGCTGAGCGCAGCCCCATTCTTACCTAGGATTGGGCCCAGTCGGGCGGCCAGCCGCTCCGCGATCACCGCCTGCCCCAAGTCCGTGGGGTGCAGCAGGTCGGCCTTCAGTAATGACAACTCGGGCAGCAGTTCGGCTCCTTCGACCAGCACGACGCCTCCAGCTTCAAACTCACTTGCAAGTTCGCGCAAGCAAGCATTATAGGCCAACTCGCGGCGCCTCAGCTCGGGCTCGACACCTGGCAGGCAAGCACCCTCCGGCAGGACAGTGATCAGCACCACAGGTTTACCCCTGCCCGCCGTCACACATGTATCGATAAACGCACGACTGCGCCGGGCAAACTCGTCCTCATCAAAATGCCCACGCATGTTGATACCCAGCTCAAGGGTCAACAGGTCCCAGCAGCAGCTATCGCAGAAGAACCGCGCCAGCTCAGGCTCGGCGAAGCATCCGCCGCTCAGCCCTTTGTTTTGAACATCGACAGCCAGCCGCCTCCCAGCCTGAGCCGGATAGCCGGTCAACGAGGAATGGGTGATGGACGATCCGTAGGCCAACCATTTCGAGGCAGGCTTTTCGGCGGCGACCGGGGGGCGAAGCTCGCCCCCCATGCTGTCGAAATAATGCAGGACGATGCGGGCTCGTCCGAAGATTACGCGCCAGACCGACGGGGCAAAAACGCGCCCGCCGACCTTCTCGGCTTCGCGCAGTTGCCCGAAGCGTTCTTCCTCAACCAACTCCAATGTCTGAACTGATCCCATCCTTAACAGACAGGCGCGGACAAAATAATCCCCCCGGTACAGATGGACCTCCGTGTCGGTGTCGAGCGACTGAAGGCACAGGCGTACCCGATGTCCATCGGTAACAAAACGTAGCTCACCCCCCGTGGCTTCTTCGGCGGCGGCCCGTCCGTTATCGGTCAGGCGATGGCGAACGGAGGCCGGCAGACGTGCCAGCAGCCAACCGCCGATGGGCCGGGGTTCCGGAAAAAGATTATGAAACTCGCAATACCGGATAAGGTCCATCAGCGCGGACGCGACAGCTTCAGCAGCGCCGGCCCCTGGTCGATATGGATGCAGCTTTTGTCCCCATCCTCAGTCACGGGCAATGTCGTCTCGGAAAAGAGTTCACGCGCCTGCGCATAGCTGCCATCAAGCTCGACCGTGACGTCGCTCGCCCACGGGTCGACAAAGACGTAGAGACACTCCTCCGACTCGCGCAACGCAGCCTGGCGCGGGCTCAACTCGCCCTCTGACGACAGATAGCGCACACGCGGTGCATCCGCGGCGGCAAGTTTTTCTCCAATATCCTTCAGCGCAGGAGAGAGTGCTAACGCGGCCCAATTAAAGGGCCAGGCGGCAGACTTAACCGTCATGCCCTTGCGCAGGGCACGCAGGGCCTCGGCATCGAAACGCTGCACATGCGGGTTGTTCTTCAGCCAGGCCAAGTCTGCCTCCGAACGGGTCCGTCCATAGCGGTCATAGCGGGCGAAGTCCGGCGGCACAAGCAGAGTTCCTCCGCGCTGGACAAAGGCCTTGGCTGAGGCCATCGCATCGTCATCGACAGCGACTACGCCGGGAGCGAAGAGCACCTTAACCTCTGCCGGGATTCCCTCGTGCAACTGGCGGTCGGCATAAACATCGTAGAGCCGCTGAAGGCGAGTCAGCGCGGCCACCCCGACCTGTACGTCCTGCAGGTACGACTCGGGTGAACCACTGAGCGCATCGTTGAGGTACAGCGTATCGAGCGAGTACCACAAGGCCACCCCATCGCTGACCGGGGCCGACGCGTGCTGAAGGTCCTCGTCATCCATCGCACGGACAACCTCAAAGATTTTTTCCGAGCCGCGGGCGGGCACATCGTGCACATCGCCGAAGAGCCAGAAGGACGTGCCGCTGGCCCCGAAGGCGAAACAATACATGGCCACGTACTGCCCAGCCTGCGGGTCAAGGTAGTTCGTCTCGTGGATGAAGAATTCGCGCCCGTTGGCCGCCCCGCGCAGGATGCCCATGTACGCCTGGAGGAAATCCAGCACGTAAAAATCTATCCCAAGAGCGTCCAGGCCATCGGATGTCGTCCATGCGAACAGCCCCGTATCGGCGGCATTGAAAAGATAATTGTTGATGCAGTGGCCAACGACGGCATTGGTCGTGACGGGGGCACGCACGCCGCCGGACTTGAGCGCGTGCATATTCTCGACGAGGAAATCATTCACGGTCCAAGCCCAGAACTCGGCCCAGTCGGTCCAGGCCGGAGCATCCTCGCGGGTGGGCGTGGGCAACTCGGAGAGATCGCCGATCCACTGCTCGGGAATGTCACGCAGAGACGGGTCGATCCCCCCGGTGAGCCCGGTGTTGCGGCGGGCCGTCGGCAGGGGTGGGAAGACATCCTCCCACGCGCCGAACCAGCGTCCCCGTCCCTCAGGACCGAACCACGCATCATTTAGCGCCTCCAGGCTACCATAGCGATTTTTCAGAAACTGTATAAAGGTCAAGCCACGCGCCTTACTCAGGTCGAACTGCACATCCGCAAGCGAGTCCCACGGAAAAAACGCTCCAAGCGGACGGTTCTCCAGAAGCACGTGGTTGCGGCCATTGGCGGCGGTGTCCGGAATGGATGATCGCCAGGCGGCGATATCTGGGTAGCGCTCTTTCAGGTGGCGCTTCCAGGTCTCCACACTGCAACCGATCGTCATCGGGTCGTAGCCCAGGATCGGATTAGCCGCCGTGCTCCAGAAGGGCTCGTTGTTCATCTGGTAAACGAGGATATTGTCCACCTCGGCGGTACGCTCGCCCCAGGTGCGGTAGGCCGTCTGGAGCGCATCGCGCATGCCCGCCGAGTTGTAGTTGAAGCCCCAGAAGCTCCGGCGCAGGTCGGGCACGAGGTTTTGTGTAAAGACAAAGTCCTCGGGCACCTCGGGCAGGGGCTTCACGTTGACGATGAACATCGACTCCAGCCCCCAGGCGCGCGCGTGTTCCAGCTTCGCCAATGAGTCCGTGATGGTCTCGTCGATACGCTGCAGATCGTTCCCTCCTTGCTGCCAGAAGGAGTTCATACGGAACATCCCTTCGCCGAACAGCGCCCACTTCGCCAGCCGGTCCGTCGGGTCACGGTCGTAACTGACGCCGATACGGTATTTCTGCCGCTCGAAGAATGCCTTTGTCTCCGTAGAGAGGGCTTCGGCGTTGTCCTGACAGAACGCGTCGATCGCGGCCTGCACCTCCGCCAGCCCGGATTCGATATTCTCCCGCAGGACTGTCCGCTTCCCGGCATCAGCCGCACCTCCGGCCACCTCCAGCCAATCCGCGACATCGTCCAAACGCGGCTGGGTCTTCCCCTCGAACTCCGTGTACGCCTCACGCGGAAATCCATCGCCGCCATGGATATCCCAGTACTCCAGAACGTTCATCCATGCCTGACTATCCTGCCAGGCCTCCTCCAGTTGTTGCCAGTCGTCCTGGACGGCGTCCTTAGCAGATGTCGTTACCATGGGGGTGAAGATAAGAAGGGCAGCAACCAAGGATGAACTGCGGAAGTGTGAACAACAGAATCGCATATCAATTCGCGTGAATTAAACGTACAGAATAGAATATCAAAGCCGACAGGCCACGTATACCGAAAGCTGGCCCTCAACGACGGCTCCCGAATATACGGGCTCTTCGACTACGCGCCTCGCCCCTGAAAACCGGTGCGAAAAATCCCGATTCGGACCTTTCGCGACGCCTCCAGCGGGGCAGAGATTTACCTCAGCTCTGGCGACGCTTGCAGTGGCGGAAGGTCAGCGCGCCCAAGACAATCAGACCGGCCACCAGCGCGGAGCTGGAAGCCTCCGGGATGCTCGTGTAGGTCAGTGAAGGGCCGTCATAGCTGGTGTTCTCGCGCGTGGCGAACTGATGAATGACGTTATCGCTCGCATCTGCGCCGCCAGTGGTGTCTGTGCGTACGATGAGAAAGGATACATACTGGCTGCCCACAACCGTGCTCAGGAAGTTGTCGAGTGCGTCGCCAGAAACCGTAATGGTATCGCCATTCGTACCTGTTCCAGTGATGCTGAAAGTTCCCACCAGTGTTGTGGTGGCAGCGTCCGTGCTGTAGGTCGTGGCCGTATTGTTGCCGGGAGCATTGTTCCAGGTGACGGCATTGGGCGGGGTCGGGCCGCTCACGCCGGTCTCCCCACTTCCTTCGACCCAGTCCTGGCCGGTGGCGGAGCCATCGAGCCCATAAATGGCAAAGTTCCACACCATACCCACCGGGGAGGCTCCCGCACCAGCGAGCACGGTCATCGTGATCGAGGAGTTATCGACTGCCCCCGCGCCATTGGAGCCGGTGAAGTCAAAACGGATGATCCCCTTGCGGGCATAGCCCATATTGCCACCCCCCTTGACCTGGAGTAGAGTGCCGTTGCCGTAGTTGGTCGTGGCATTCGTACCATAGGAGCGCAGGTAGGCGTCTGCCGATGCTTCGACAGTCACCTGGGCCTGGGTGACCAGCGGCAGCACTGCCATCAGCGCAAGCGCGGCCAAAGCCGGACGGCGGGTGTGACGTAAGTCGTTAAACAAGCTGGAGGTAATGTTCATAAGACAATGTTGGGTGGTTGAGGTTGAAACTAATGCAATCGGGTTTGTTATGGATAAATGTACACCAGCGGCCCACTAAATGAATAGTCCAAGACCAACCTTGAATTCGTTCGTATTTAGTTCGCATGTGAGATCGAGAGAAACTTAGTGTACAGCCGGGCGGTCCGTAATGCGGCGCATGGTGAAATGGCCACGCGGATTTTCCAAGATGAGGAATAGCGTCCGCAAGTGCTGCCGCTGCGTCCATCTCCCCGTATAGAAGGGCTCCCATCCCTCCTTCCCCTGATAGGCGAAGCGCATCCGCACCTCCTCCTGTCCGTCCGCTGTGACACCGGGCACGGTGTGCATCTGGCCGGGTTTCAGCACAAAGACATCGTCATCGAGCGCTGCCGCGACATTGACTGCGCTCGCTGTCAGATTAATAAAACGGCAGGCCCCTGCGGGAAACTCCATCAGGTTATCTGGCAGGGATTGGGCGAAGACCCGTCCGCTCCCGTCCGGTGCCTCCGAAAGCAGTAACAGGTAGGTAGACTCGCCCCCGGCAAGATCAACCCCCGCAACCGGTGTCGGCAACACGGCCCCCTCTGGCACAGGATCATCTTCACGGTAAAGGAGTAGCCGCGTCGGCCCCCGATAGGCATAGGGACCGCTACGCACCAACGGCAGTGCCCGCAGAGGAACTTTATTCTCACCTGAAACGTAGAAAAGCCCCTCGACCGGGCGACTTCCTGAAATCGTCGTAAAGCGGCAGTTCATCACGCCGGGCTCCTGCTGAGCGTGGCACAGCGGCGAGAGCACAGTCAAAACGAGCAACACTAGACTGGGGGTCAAGCGGTTCATATTTCATCCTCGGTAAGCCAGCGGAAGGCCACGATCTTGAACTTGCGCCCGAACTGTCGGTTGATATCAGAGAGGGCGGGATTTTCCGGACGGACCGGCTCACCGGCATCACGCAGGGAAACCGACGTCTCAGGCGCATCGGAAGCGTCCACATATTCCGGAACGCGCTGGACGATCGCCTCCAACCAGGCCCGGGACTCAATCTCTCCGCTGACGGCGCTCTCCACATCTCCGTAGGCGCGAATACGGAAGGTATCCGAGCGCGCCGTCAGGACGGGGGCAAGCCCGCGGAGGATGTCGTTTTGCAGGAGCCATCCCGCCACCCCGGCCCCCTGCGCAGGGGCGAGATTGGCAGCGTTCATCCGCTGATAGGGAGAACTTACGCTGGCGGAAATGTTATACGAGGACCCGAGCTCGGCAGTGGAGTTGATCCCCGAGTTGTCGATGGCAGCCTGGAGCGCTCCGGCCTTGCCAGTATCGCCGTTGGTCAGCCGACGGTTGACAAAGTCCGACAGCGACAGGAACGGCCCCCGTGCCTTCACCTCCTCGACGATGTTCTCAGCCAGTGTCTCCACCTCGGCCTCACTGAGGGTGCGAAATCCCGTCCAACGCCGGCCCGGGTCATCCACCGGCAGGGAAAAACGCGGCGCCGGATAGTCCAATGCATTGGCGCTGAGGCTGCCGTTTCCACCGGTGTAGCTGGCCAGCGGATACGTCTCCCCCGGGGCCAGCGCGAGGGAGCCAAGCACGGCCTTCCATGCCTCGACCGAGGTCGAGTTCACGTTAAAAGCGCCATCCACCATCAATTGTGACGCCGCCGTATCCACATCCTGGATACGTTCGAGCGTTTCCGCCCAAGTACTCGCCTGTCGTGGAATCATCCGCGGGTTGGGTAGCGGCTTACCAGCGCTGAGGTAGTTCTCATCAAAGTTTTCGTAGGGTGGGAGCTGAGCAGCCATCGATTCCAGCTCGGCAGAGCCGTAGCGCGAATAACTCGCGGGTACCCCGGAAAAAAAGTATTCGTCAAAGAGCGCGTCGTTGAGTGCGTAGGAGTAGTCCACGACCGGGAATTGCGAGCCACTATCCTGATCCCAGATCGCGTAGTAATCACCAGCAGGGATATAGGGCGAGGCGTAGGAATTACCCACCGCATACTGCGGCAGGATGTCGTAGTAGGAGACGTTGGCGTGCATGAGTTCGCCCACGGATAGCAGCGGCTGGCGCGGCACATCAAAAAGGATCAGGCGAGACTGGCCGCCGTCCTGCGTCTCATAACTGGGACCGTAAAAGCTCAACCCGCCGCTTTCCTGGATGTCGAGCTGGCTGTCGCTGGCGTCGAGCAGGCCGCCGCGGTAGATCTCGGTAAAGGGCATGTCCGGGTTGCCAATAAGCTTATTCGAGACGAGAGCGCGGGCGTTAAACTGCGAGAAGACCGGCACACCGTCCGCGCTCTCCTGCGTGGTCTTGAGCGCGGCGTAGATGGCGGCAAAAGGCACCGGGTTGCCGACGAGGCCATCAACCGGCCCCAGCGAATAGGGGGTGTCGGCCGTGACGAATCGCGCGTAGCGCAGCCCTCCGCCCATGCGGATCGGCGTGTTACCGGAGAAATGGTTGGGCTCGGTGTTAAGGTCGATGCCCTCCGCTGTGAGGAACCCGTTGTTGCCGTACTGGGTGCCGATCGACTCGGCGAAAAAAGTCACCGTGATGTCGCCGGGATGCCCCGCATCCACCTTGATCTCCGGCAGGTCCGTGGTCGGGTTGGGCGAGCTGGAGTTGTAATTGATAAAGGTGCCGTTCTGGCTGGTTTTCAACAGCTCGACAAAAGAGGAGTTTGTCGGATTGAACTGGTTGCTCAGCCAGTAATTTGAGTTATTCTCCGAGCCCTTGGTCATGAGCGGGTGCCAGGGAATATCCGAGCTGGGCAAAGAAAAGACCCGCACCTCCCCCGGGGCCAGCGTAACCGGCTGGGTCTCGAACTGCATCACCTGCTTGTACTCGCCCACCCCGAGATTCGCAAAGGTGTTGCCGGAAGCGTCCGTCTCGCTCGACGGTCCCCAAGCGTTGGCCTTAAGCAACTCGATGAGGTTGTATTTGCCGTTGGCAGGGCCGGTCAGGTAATCGACTCCGTCCACTTTGATCTGCAAGCGCACGATGGGCTCGAAATTGAACGAATACCGCGTGGCCGCGAGGGTGGCGTTGTAGGGGTTCCAGAGCACGACGGCGGGGCTCATGTCCAAACGCAGACGATAAGATATCTCGCTGGTAACAGGGTCTTCGATCTTGACGCTGGAAAGCGAGAAGACGATCTGGAGGCGTGTCAGGACGGGCGCGAGGGTGTTCCATACGGGGTCGCGGCGGGCGCTGTCGCCGAGATCATAGGTGTTGCTGGCATGCAGGGTCGGGGGCAACGCAAACCAGTTTCCGCGCATCCACTTGCTGGTGTCGTTGGTGAAGTCGTGCCGGGGCAGAAAATTCTGATCGTCCGGCCCCATGCCCCGCACCTCAATGTCCGCGTCGCCGGCGCTGAGATCACCGATACCTGCCGGACCATTCTCCCCGCTGACGTACCCGCGAAAGGTCATGGAACTGCTCAAGTCATGGAGATTCGGGATCCATGGCTGGTGGGGCTGGTAAAGATTGGCGTAGTGGTAGAGTACGTCCCAATAGGGTCCATAGAGGCTGCCGTCGTAGGGAGCCCCATAGAGGCCATTCGGGCCGGGCACCTGAAAAACCGCCTGCGGGCGCGGCCAGCCATTCGACCACTGGGTACTGTCGCTCTGAAGCTCCTGCATGAACGTCTGCCACTGGTCGCCCAGGCCGCGACTGAGGTCTTTTTTCAACCCGCCGTGCCGTGTGTCGCTGAGCACACCCGCCGAGGCGAAAGTCACGTCATGGAAGCTCTCCTTCACCCAGTCGGCATCGAGAGCCTCGTTCGAGAGCCAGGAGAGTTCAGTGCCCGAGCCGACCTTTTCCAGTTTGGCCGTGTTGACGGGATAGTCTGCTCCAGCGTCGAGTAGCAACTCTCCCGCCGTACGCTGGCTGGTCACCAGCGGCATCCGATCACGCTGATGACGCTGATCCGCTGTCCCGGCGTCCAGCTCGCCCGTGTGGTCCACGAGGTTGAGCTTGGCCTTGACGCCCTCGTCGCCCACCCACCAGGCAAAGCCACCGACTTTCCCGCCCGGCTCCTCCACCCGCACACGGCCCGCAATAATCTCACCCGGATCGGAAACTGCCTGCGGTGTAAAAGTGTTTTCACCCAGCAGGCGAACCGTTTGCACTTCCCCATCCACGACGTTGACGGACTCGATGGTCGCGCTGGGGTCGGGAGCGTTGTTGCTGGAAATGAGCCAGACCGGAGGGTGCTCGGACTCGTCGATCCGGCCCTCGCCGTCACGGATGCCCGAGGTGTAGTCGAAAGGATTGTCGCCCTCGACGTTCCAGACTCCCGTCCAGTAGCGGTTTTCGTCGCGAGTATCGTCAAGGATACCGGCGGTCGCCGTGACGCGCTGGTCCGGCCCCGCCGCCGCCTGGAGTTCGCCCAGTGCCTGCGACAGGCCCAGAAGCGCGTTGGCACGGGCATCGAGCTGCCGGTTGGAAATAGAGGCCGCGTGCGTTTCTACCTGAAGCTGCACACTGAGGGAAATCAGCAGTAGCAGGATAAACCCCATCAGCACCATCGCGATCACGAGGGCCATGCCTCGGCGCGCAAGCCGACGGCGACCCGTGGGCCATGCTCTGTCTACGCCTTTTCGCATCATCACTGACAGTTCGAGGTTGGGGCATTATCCATCGCGGCGCCGCAATTTGTTGCAGGTAAGGCCGCGCGTCGGTACGCGGCGTCTGGAAGGGAAACGATGAAGCCGATTTTCACAAGCAAAAGGGGGTTATGCCTTAGGGGTAGGCGGTAGTCAGAAGATAAAATAAACAAAGGCAAATGAGATGGGCTCATCATAGCGGCGGAAGCCGAACGTCAGCTAGTCCAGAATCAACCCGCATTTAGTCTTCATTTGGCCTATGAATCGCCAGAATCCAGAGACGCTTTACGTAAAACAGGCGTTAGCCCACCAGAAATAAGGTCATTGCTTCCAAGGGACAATTGCTGACAAGCGAGCATCACGTCGGTTTCAGACCAGTTTATAGGCGGAAATCGACTAGCTGTGAGGCATGTTGGACAGATATTATCGCCCCATGTACATACCCGCGACTGGTCCCCTGCCCCTCCCCGGTCTGAGGTGGCGGGCCGACGACGATCTTCCCCAGCAATGCTGGATGGAAACCGACACGGCCCAGATCAACCCCACCGACCAATGAGCGCTCGCCGACCAGAGTCGGGCTTATCCGGGATCGCACAGCGCGCCATCCCGAGCGACTTCAATTCCGTCTTCAACCAGTTGTTGGAATTGACCGCACAACGGACGAGCCTGAAAATTCTGTTCGAAGACCTTTCGGGAATCACCCTCGACCACCCGGACCTGCGGCTGGAGCCGCGCTTCCGTGTGCACGACTGCGCCTTTTGCATACTCGCCCAAAGCACCCCCGTAGGTCACGCCGCCTGCATCCGCAACAAGCTCGCCGTCAACCACCGGGTACGGCGGCAGGGCGAAGGGCTCGGGGGGCAGTGCCGCCTAGGCCTGACCGACCTGGTCGAGCCACTCGCCCTGCACGGACTGTTGCTAGGGGTGTTTTATTTCGGCTCGGTCGTGGTCTGCGGAACAGAGGTCGTGGCTAAGGCCAACATTTACCGCCAATGCCGACGTCTTCGACAAAACCCCGAGCCGTACCTGCGAACGCTGGATACCGTGCCGCGGGTCACCGCCGAGGAGCTCGCCCATCACCAGCGCACACTTATCCTCGTACGCAAACTGACCCTGCGTCTGATCGAGTTCTGCGGGCTGAACGTCCGCACCTACGCCAGTGTCAGCGGCTCTCAGGCCATGGGCATGCAGCGCAAGCTAGCACCGCTGGTGCGGGCCGGAATCGAACTCATCCAACATCGCTACGCGGAGGCGCTAACTCTCGCCGAGGCTGCCGACGCCCTCTCCTGCCACCCGGACTACCTCGGGCGCTTGTTCAAGGCGCAGACCGGCTTGGGCTTTCACCAGTACCTGCTGCGGGTCCGAATTGCGTGCGCCCGGCGCCTGCTCCAGTCTGGACGTTTCAACATCAGCCAAGTTTGCTACCAGGTCGGCTTTCAGGATCAAAGCCACTTTGGGCGCGTCTTTCGCCGGCTTAGCGGTTGCACGCCGAGCCAATACCTGCACCAGCGGCGGGAGGCCGGAGCAGGTGCGTCCCCTTCCGCCGCCTGGCGGATTACCCGCGACGCCAATCGATATGTCAGTGGCTCTGGCCCGTTAGAACTGTTGAAGAAACGACCTAGTCCAGATCTTTGAGTCCGGCGGGCTTTTTTAGTGTGGGCTTGCCCCTGAGCCAGCCCAATCCTTCGAAGAAGCGGTCTGTCTCCGTCAGGCACAGGTAAAAGCCACGATCCCCAGCGTAGCGCCGGTGAAACACGCTGTGCGGCAGCCCCTCGTACACAAAGGCCTCGCATTCCACTCCCGCCGCCTGCATCCGTTTTTCGAACCCAAGGATCATCTCCTCGGGAACCAATTTGTCCTCGGTTCCGACGAAGATAATCGTTGGCGGAGCGTCCGAGCGGACATTGTGGAAAGGCGAAAACTCCGGATAGCGATCACCGATGCGGCGGTAGCCGTAGCCGTCCGGACCGTTGTCGATCACAGGATTATAGAGGACGAGCGCATCCGGTCGACAGGATATGTGCAAGTCGTCCCCCGGGCTGTAGAAACCCGGAATCAGCGCCAGTGCCGCAGCCAGATGTCCTCCAGCCGATCCGCCCCCGGCAGCGATACGGTCCGGGTCAATTCCAAGCTCATCAGCGTGTCCACGCACCCAGCGGAAGGCCGACTTCGCGTCCTCAATGCAGATGGCGGGCGGGTCCATCGTCTCCAGCAGCCGGTATTCGGGCAGGATGCATACCATGCCGCGCGAGGCCAGGTACTCAGCCTGCTCGTTAAACGCACTCGGACCTCCCCCTACCCAGCCACCGCCGTGGTAAAAGACCAGTGCCGGATGATCGTCGCTTGCACGCCAGCCCTTAGGCTTGACCACATAGAGCTTCAACTCCCGGCCATCCACGGATTTATAAACCATCGGGGTACCCGCGACCTCCGCACCGGGACTCAGAACAGGCAACGTAGATATGGCCACCAATAGGACCAGCAAAGACATGAAACGAGCAGGAGATAACATCATCATCGCGTATTGAATTTCGAATACATTAACAATCAGGAACCGATCTCGCCACGCAGATAGCGTCGAGGCATGCCGTCGGTCGTGGTGGAAACAAGCGGCCTCTGCACACAATCGCGGGCCATGGAAGCCAGGGTCTCGTGCGACGTCCTCCCTCCCAGCGTGAAGCGAAAACGGAAAAGGTGTTCGCCCTGGTCGCTGATCTCCCGACACGGAGAGGTCCCGGGGTTGGGATCGTGATGCGCCATGACCGAGGCGCGCAAAAGCGTCAGTGCCAGCCGCTCAGGACGTGCATCCGCTGCGAACACATCCGGGCTGGCCACGCCCCAGGCTTCGTCCCCGGATGCCTTCATGCTGGCCCAATCGGTGAAGGGGAACTCCCGCCCCTGTGGTTCGCGTCGGAGTTCCCCGCCGGGGATGCCTGCGTGTAAAACACTTATGCCCGATGTGCCACTAATCTCTAGTTTGGCCACCGTCCGCTGTTCATGCCAGTGCACTCGCAGGATCCATTCGACGACCGATTCTTCCCCGGCGTAGATGCTCCACTCAGCACGCAGGGTCGAACGCTCCCCGAGGGTCCCGGTCTGCGCCCAGGCCCACCGCAACGGTCCCTCCTCCAGCGCGACAGGCTCCTGCCAATGCGCCTGAGCCAGCACCTCGCCATCGTACCGGTCCACGCCATGCGACCAGGTATCCGTCATATCCTTGCGCAGAAGCAGATTCAGAGTAAGCTCTCCACCTCTCGCGGACAAACGGGGCAAAGCCCCGGAACGCCACGCGAGCTCAGGTGCGTTTTCGACCGACGGCAGTGTCGTGGAAGCCCCCTCTCCGGAGCGGTCCAGTCTCAGGCAGCGGGTTTCCCCCGCCGCGATTTTCATGAAAAACAGCAAACGCGTCTGGCGCTGGTGCATCGCCTCGGCGGCAATCTCCTGAAAGGGCACCGCTTCTCCCGACTCATCGAGCAGGCACCAGCCGGGCTGCCATTGCGTCCACTCCAGCCACGGCTCTACCTCCATCCAGCCACTCCAGTCCCGCGGCCCGGGATGGTAAAAGACCAGCCGCTGGAGCGGATCGGGAGCCAGACGGACGACTTCCCGCCGTAGCGCATAGGCCATCGCCCGCTCCGCAGTCGCCTCGGCCGCGCCAATCTCGTTGCACACGTGCCGGTATGCACTGGGGATGCAGGTGCCGCCCAGCGTGTCGTGAAAGGCGTGAAAACATGCCTGCCGCCAAGCCGCATTCAGTTCGCTCTCTTCCTCCGGCAATAATCCGGCGCACCGCTCGGCCTGCTCCAGTCGAAGCTCCGTTCGCTTGAGCGCCGTTTTCAGGTCGTGCATAACACTATAGCAGCCGACCGCGTGGTACTGCAGCTCGCCGTTCACCACGGGGAACGACTCGCTTTGCCCAGCGACAGCGGCGAAGAACCGGCTCGGCGAAGAAAAGACCAGACGCACCCCGGGAATCGCCGAGGAGTGCTCGCGGCACCACTCGATCATCGCCTGGCTGGGACCGCCTCCGTGGTCGCCGAGACCGACAAAACACATCGTGTGCTCCACGCCGTCGGGCAGCTCCGTCAGCGAGCGTTCGATAAACTCTGTGGTGATCCCCTCGGGCGTGCAGTACTCCCCGGCAATACGGAACGTCGTCACCTCACAGCCCGTTGCCGCGTCGCGCCAGCGAAAGAGCCGCGCCGGTAGCGTCATCTCGTGCTCCTGCGGACGCATCATGATATAGTATCTCTGCCCGGCCCGGCTCATCAGCGTGGGCAAAGTCGCCGCGTGTCCGAAGGAATCTACGTTGTAGGCGACCGTCGGAAACACGCCGAGTTTCTGCTCGAAGTACGTTCGACCGAACTCAATCTGTTTCTCCAGGGCCCGCCAACTGGGCAGGTTACAGTCCGGCTGGATATACCAGCCGCCGACCGGTTCCCACTGGCCCCGTTTGATCAGTGCCCGGATGCGTACGAACAGTGCCGGGTCGAGACGTTCTATCTGCTCGTACACCCAAGACTCCCCCCGCGTAAAAGAGACATCCGGGTTGACCTCAAGCAGGGAGCATACGCTCCGGCAGGTCGAGAGCGCCTCGTCCACGCCATCCTGCCAACCCCATAACCAAACCGGATCCAAATGGGCATTGAAAATCAGATGGACCGTCTTCATGCAAATATAGACTGCAAAGCTTGCATGGAGCTATCTTATCACTTGCTCCATTCCCAGCTTGGGTCCAGCCAAGGCAATTTTGGTTCAACCCTGCTCCGGCCTTTAGGCAGTGTCTTCAAATTATGAGAGGAGCCAAATTTTGATGGCGACCATGGTTGGCACTTCCACTTCATCCCCACACACTCCAGTTGGCTCAACCAAGTCGAACGTTTCTTCGCCAAAATCACACTCCAGATAATACGAAGATGATCATTTTCAAGCCTGCCCCAATTGCGCAAAGCCATCCTACAATACATCGACGTCCACAACCAGAACCCAAAACCTTTTCAATGGACCGCATCCGCTGAACAAATCTTTGAAAAAATAAATAACTTTTGTAATAAACTTGGCTAACACTACACGAGCATAACTAGGCATCGATTGCGTCTTCGATCCTGTTGCTTATCTGGCAGGTCTTGGCACCTTCAAAATAAGCAACAAGGGTATTTGCCAAAAACAAAATCGCCAAACAAAAGACCCGCAAGTCGTTGACTTGCGGGTCTTTAAAGTGGTGGCCAGAACGTGAATCGAACACGTGACACAAGGATTTTCAGTCCTCTGCTCTACCAACTGAGCTATCCGGCCAAAGTATTTGGTTGCGAGAAAGTTAGAAAAAATCAGGCAACCGGAAAATGGATTGCAGCGCAAGGATTTTACCACCGGTGCAGGGCACTTTTTTGATGGGTCGGCTCTTGAGCTGAACTGGACTTTCTGAGAACGGGAAAACGGGAGATGCTACGGGTGCGCGCCCCCCGGTCAACTGGAAAAACCGTAATTTTCGGCGGATTTTTCGATCCGGGGTTCGCCGCCATACTCGGCGGGGTCGATACCCATGACTTCGCGGGCAAACTGGGCCATATCCCAGGCCAGCGGAAGCCGGAACTGCGGTCCGTTGGTGAACTCAAGGCTGGCGGCATGCAGGGCCTGGCGGCGCATGGGCAGCGCGGCGGCGAGCCGGGGGGTCCAGCCATCGGTGATGAACTCCAGAAAGAGCGAGTCGTCCGGGCCGTACACCTTGTCCCCGGCGATGGGGTGACCGAGCCAGAAGGCGTGGGCGCGGATCTGGTGCTTGCGGCCGGTCTCGGGCTTGACGCTGGCGAGCGTGTACCCTCCCCCGCTCACCAGCGGCTCGAAATGGGTAATGGCCCGTTGCGCCGAGCGGGACTTGCGCACGGTGACGCGCGAGGCCACGGGCGATTCCAAGTCCTTGGCCAGGGGCTGGTCCACCGTGACGGCGGCGGCCAGCTCCCCGCCGAGGATGGCAAGGTAGGTCTTCTCCACACGGCGCTCCTGAAAGGCCATCTGGAGTCGCCGGGCCGAGGCCGGGCGCTTGGCGATAAGGACGATGCCGCTGGTTTCACGGTCGAGCCGGGCCACCAGGTGAAGCGTTTCCAGGCCGGTCAGCTCGCGGCAGGCCCCCACCAAGCTCGACCAGGGGCCGTTTTTGGAGGGGTGGCAAACGATCCAGCCCGGCTTGTCGATCACGAGCACGTCCTCGTCCTCGTAAACGATCCAGCTGCGCAGCTCGTCGGGTTCGATCAGCTCGGCCTCACCGCTCAGGGGAGGCCAGGTGGTAAAGTGGCGCTCGGAGCTCACGGCTGGCGAATTTTCCGCAGGGTGCCGCCGGAGAGCTTGGTCACGAGGACCTTGGGGAGCTTGGAGGAGATGCCGACGCCCATCTTGTTCCAGAAGCCCGTGGTGACGATCCACTTGTCCTTGAAAAAGGCGCGCATGGACTCGTCCACGACCTTGTCCGCGGTGGTCCCGACGCTGATCGGGGACTCCTTGAAGCCCGCGGCGCGGAAAAAGTTCGTCGCGGTCGGGCCGGGGCACACGCACAGCACGCGCACGCCCTTGTCCTTGAGCTCGTCGCTGAGGGCCAGGCTCCAGCTGTGGAGGAAGGACTTCGTGGCCCCGTAGGTGGCCATGAGCGGCGTGGGTTGGAAGCACGCAGTGGAGGCGACGTTGATGATCCCGCCGCCGCGCTCGATGAGCGTGGGCATGAGCAGACCGGCCAGGTGAACGCAGGCACGCACGTTCAGGTCGATCATGCTCAGATCGCGCCGCAGGGACTGGGTGTGGAACTCTCCGTAACCCCCGAATCCGCTGTTATTTATGAGCAGGACGCCTCCGTCGGCATGTTCAGCGAGAAAAGCCTGAATTTCGGGAACGACCCTCTCGATTTCCTGTCCTATACTTAGATCACACGAGATGTGCCTGACCCCACGATCCAGCCACTTTTTAGCAGGTTCCGTTCGGGAAAGGTTGCAAATCGCAGGATTATCCTCTAGGTTACTGATCGAAGCTATGAAGCTTTCCCCAATACCCGAAGATCCGCCCGTCACGACGACGGCGGATATTTTTTTGTCGGCACACTTTAAGCTATTCATTTCGAGACGGGTGGATGTCTTAGCATATTAAAAGTCCATTACGTCACTAACCACTAACCGGAATATGCGTATGAACAATAAAGAAGTGATCATCTCCGGTCTTCATATCGACCTGACCGAGGCCCTCAAGAATCTCGTAAACGAGAAGACGGAAAAGTTGTTCCAGCATCAGGAACGCATCATCCGTATGCGAGTTGAGCTTGAGTACAACCTCAACAAGGGACATGGCAAGACGGAAGAGTTCATCGCGAAGGGACACATCGAAATCGACGGCGCTCCGATGGTCGTCAGTGTGGCCAGCGAAGACCTCTACAAGTCGATAGACCAGATGGTGATCAAGCTCGACCGTAAGCTCAGGCGCCGTTCGCGGCTCCACCGGGTCAAGCGCAAGCAGCCTCACGAAGTGGACATTCCGGCCCAACTGCCGAAAGTATACGCCGCCTAGGCGTCCTGCTCTGTCGAATAAAAGACTCTAACTCTCAGTGCCCGGTCGCGAAGGCCGGGCTTCTTTTTTGTCTGGGCCGGAACTGCGAGGGGTAATTATCTCCGGACGCACGCCACGGTGGCCCAGGCAGCCAAGGGTAATCTTTTCCTGCGCCGAATGCCGTTGACAGGTTCGCCCCGGTGCCCCATCCCCCGTAAGCATGACTGTTCAACTGTATAAGGTCATCCACCTGCTGGGTGTGATGATGGTGTTTCTGGGATATGGTGGCCTGATCATCCGTGGCCTGCTCGACAGCACGAACAAAAAGCTGCGTATCCTTGGCTCGGTCACCAGCGGCATCGGCCTGCTGCTGTTGCTGGTCAGCGGTTTCGGGATGATCGCCCGCTACGGCGGCGCCTATAGCTACGCCGAGGGCTGGCTCATCGCCAAGTACGTCATCTGGTTGATCCTCGGAGCCGCCACCGCCGTCCTCAGCCGCAAGCCCAAACTGGGCATGCCCCTGTGGTGGGCCATCCTCGTCCTCGGGGTTGTCGCCGCCTACATGGGCGTGATGAAACCCTGAGCGCAGGCTGTCGGCGACCCGGCGACTCTTCCACCCTTTTACCCAGCCTCGCGCCTCGTCCGGTGCGGGGCTTTTTGTTGGTGAAGACCGGAGAAATAGGCTCACACGGAGGCACGGGGGCACAGAGGCCAACGGGCAGCAGGCACACCGTCGAACATGCCTGTGTTCTCATTTTTTACAGGAAGGGCGGGAAGAGCGGGGTTTTATGCCCGAAAAATGGCTATCTCGTACTTCCCACCCTTCCGGTTAATGCCACTTTTTGAGGAGAGGTGTGCAGGTGGTTTTTGCTGAAAGCCGCGGATCAGCCCGTTGGCCTCTGTGCCCCCGTGCCTCCGTGTGAGAAAAAGTCTTTTCTTTCCCGGGGCACCTGCCGCCTACCCCAGTCGCTTGAGAATCGCCTCCCGCGCCTGACGCGACGGGGCCAGTCGCTGGCGGGCGGCGGCGAGAATCTCCGCCCCGGCCTGCTCCGGCGTACCGGCGGCGAAGGGCGGCTGCGGCGCGTATTCGAATGCGAGCTGGATGGTCTGGGCCTCGGTCGCACCCAGTAGCTCCGCCACCACGGTCAGCCCGAAGTCGATCCCGGCGGTGATCCCGCCCGCCGTAATCAGGCTCCCGTCGCGCACCACCCGCCCCTGCGTCGGCACGGCCCCGAACTGCGCCAGTAGGTCGTGGGCATTCCAGTGCGTGGTGGCCTTTTTGCCATTCAGGAGCCCCGCCGCGCCCAGCACGAGCGCCCCGGTACAGACGGATGTGAGAAAACGCAGCCCCGGCGCCTGTTTGCGGATAAAGGCGAGCACGTCCGCATCTTCCAGCAGGGCATTGATCCCGGTCCCGCCCGGCACGCAGAGCACGTCGAGCTGCGGGCAATCATCCAGCGTCAGCGTAGGCGTCAGGCTCAGCCCCGTCGAGGCGCGCACGGGCTCGACGGTTTTCCAGAGCAGGTCCACACGCGCCCCTTTCGCGGAGGCGAAGACTTCGTAAGGGCCGGTGAGGTCGAGTTGCTGGACCTGGGGAAAGACGAGAATGCCGAAATGCAGGCTCATGGTGCGGAGCGACGAGTGGATGACCCTTTCTATAATAGAAAGCCGACCGGTAAAGTCACGCCCAGAGACGTGCGTGCCTACCCCCATTGACCTCGGCCGCCGCGCCCCATAAAAAAGCCCCCGCCGAAACGGGGGCCTGAAATACGTCCGTGCGCCGGAGCTGTTCAGTCAGACGACCGCTTTTAGCGGCGGCTGTCAGCGAGGGCCTGGGCCTTGAGCGAGAGTTCGGAGGCCATGAAGGCGTGCTCCTGCGTCATGGCGTGCTCGGTACGGTTAAGGAAGTCGAGGATGAGCTGCCCGAAGAAGGGGAAGCCGACCTTGCCGTCCACCTCGATCATCTGGTCGCTCTGCTGGTCGGCGAGGAAGATGAGATTGCCCGTATTGCTGCGGCCAATGTCGAAATACTTGCGGATTTCGATCGAGCCCTTGGTCCCGGTGATAAAGCTGCGCCCATCGCCCCAGCCGCGCATGCCGTCCGGCGTGAACCAGTTCACGCGCGAGAAGCAGGAGGCGCCGGTGTCGAGCTTGAGCACGGCCTCGCCGAGGTCTTCCAGCTCGGGCTTGTCCGCGTTGGCCATGTTGTCCACGCGGGCGTGGAGCACGTCCCCGCCCTTGGAGCGGGTGTAATGCAGGAACTGGTCAAACTGGTGTGAGGCGATATCCGTGAGGATGCCACCGTACTTGGCCTTCTGGAAGAACCACTCCGGGCGCGTCGGCTTGGACAGCCGGTGCGGCCCGAAAATCTCCATGTGAACGATGTCGCCGATCGCGCCGCCCTGAATGAGCTGGTCCACGTACCAGGCCGACTCCACGTGCACGCGCTCGGAGTAATAGACCATGTACTTGCGACCCGTCTCGGCCACGACCTTGCGGGCGGCTTCGAGCTGCTCCAGCGTCGTGAAGGGGCACTTGTCGGTAAAGTAGTCGCGCCCGGCCTGCATCACGCGGCAGCCCAGCGGCCCGCGCTCGGAGGGAACGGCTGCCGCCGCCACCAGTTTGACCTCGGGGTCGTCAAAGATCCGCTCCAGGCAGTCCACCGGCTTAGCCTGGGGAAACTTTTCCACGAAGGCTTTCACCTTCGCCGGGTCGGGATCGTACACGTAGCGAAGCTCGGCCCCCGCTTCGGTCAGGCCGTTGCACTGGCCGTAGATGTGGCCGTGATCGAGGTGCGCCGCCGCGAAGACGAATTCGCCGGGCTTGACCACGGGCTCCACCTTGGAAGCCGTGGGGGCGTAGTTCATGCCGTCTGCTTGTTGTGCCATGGGAGGTATCGAAATAAAATTGCGGTTAAAAGGTGCTGCTCATGTCCGCGGATTTGCCCGCGGACTCGTCCACTTTTTTGACAAAGGTGGAGTTCTCGATCTTCTTCTTGAGCGCGGTCTCGTAGGCCACGCCGTCCAGCGGAAAGCTGACCGTCTCGCCCAGATCGGCGGAGTGGATCATCCCGTTGGCCAGCTCGACGGAGTTGATGCCCTCTTCGGCCGGGGCGATGAGCGGGGTCTTGTCGAGGATGGCCGCGACGAAGTTCTTAATAATGCCCATGTGCTGGGGGCCGTTGCCGCCGGCGATCGGGATGGAAATATCCCAGGTCGCGGGCTTCTCAAAGCCGCCCTGGCACGTCTCCGACCACTCGGAGGTAGCGGTCTCGTTGCGCAGCCAGCTGAAGCTGTCGCCCTCGACCACCACGCGCCCGCGCTCGGCGGCGATTTCGAGGCGGTTGGTGCCGGGGGCCTCGCCCGTGGTGGTGATAAAGACGCCCGTCGTGCCGCTGGCATACTCCAGGTATGCGGTCACGTCGTCCTCCACCTCAATCCGGTGAAAGCGCCCATTCTGGCAAAAGGCACGAACCTTGTCGGGCATGCCGAAGAGCCACTGCCACAGGTCGAGCTGGTGCGGGCACTGGTTAAGCAGTACGCCGCCACCCTCGCCGCCCCAGGTGGCACGCCAGCCGCCGGAGGCGTAGTACTGCTGTGTACGGAACCAGTTGGTGATAATCCAGTTAACGCGGTTAATCTTACCCAGTTCGCCGGAGTCGATCAGCGCCTTGAGCTTGATGTAGTGCGGGTCCGTACGCTGGTTGAACATGGCGGCGAAGACCACCGCCGGGTCCTTGTGAGCGGCGATGAGGCGCTCGCAGTCGGCCTTGTGCACGGAGATGGGCTTGTCCACGAGCGTGTGCAGTCCCAGCTCCAGGGCGCGGATGCCCAGCGTGGTGTGATCGTAGTGCGGCGTGGCAATGATGACCGCGTCGATCAGCCCGCTGGCGAGCAGCTCCTCGGCCTCCGAAAAACGTTTGGCCTCACCCGCGGCGGCAGCCTCCAGCTTGGCCGGATTGTGGTCGCAGACCGCCGTCAGCCGACAGCGCTTGATTTCCCCCTGGGAGAGCTTGGCGGCGTAGTGCCCGCCCATATTGCCCAGGCCGATGATACCGATTCTGACTTCACTCATGGCAAATTTATAGAAAACCCCAGCCTCTACTAACACGTGTAGGGCGGCAAGCTTTTACGTGTCCCCAATATCAAAAAAAAGACCCCGAGGACTTCTTGCTGTCACCATTGGCCGAGCCTTATCCCCGCATGGCCCTAATGATTGACTTAAACGGGTGCCGTGCCGAAGATACGCGCTTTCTTCCCTTGCCTATGCTTCAGGTACTCCTCGTCCTGTCTGTTCTCTTTCTCGTTCTCGCCTACCGCTTTTACGGCAAGTTTCTGGCCACGCGCTGCCGGGCGGACGATGCCGTGCCCACACCCGCCTGCACCCATCAGGACGGGGTCGATTACGTGCCCACGCGCGCCTCGATCGTCTTCGGGCATCATTTTTCCTCGATTGCCGGTGCCGGGCCCATCGTGGGGCCGATCTTCGCGGCGCAGTATTTCGGCTGGGGGCCGACGTGGCTGTGGATTCTCATCGGATCGATCTTCGTGGGCGGTGTCCACGACTACGGCAGCACGCTGATGAGCCTGCGCTTCGCCGGGCGCACGGTCTCCGAGATCACCCGCTCGCTCGTGGGGCGACGCACGGCGCAGTTTTTCCGCATCTTTCTGCTGCTGACGCTAATGTACGTCATCATCGTTTTCGCCGACCTGACGGCGGCGACCTTCCGGACCGAGCCCGCCGTGGCCACGGCCTCGGGCTGGTTTGTGGTGGCGGCGGTGCTCTTTGGCTGGCTCCTGCGCAAGGGCCTGCGCTTCGCCCCACTGCTGCTAATCTTTGTTCCCCTGACCTTCGCCGGGCTCCTCGTGGGCAATCTTCTCCCCGCCCCGGTGCTGGGGAAAAACTTCTGGCTCGTGGTCGTGCTGATCTACTCGCTGGTGGCGGCTGTGCTGCCGGTGGACACCCTCCTGCAACCGCGCGACTTCCTCAGCTCGACCTTCCTTTTCGCCATGCTGGCGCTGGGCCTCGTGGGAATGGCCATCACGGACGCCGCCGTCCAGATCCCGGCCTTCGAGGGCTTCGTCTCGGACAAGGTCAACCCCGGCTACCTCGCGCCCATCCTGTTCATCACAGTGGCCTGCGGGGCGTGCAGCGGCTTCCACAGCCTGGTGGCCAGCGGCACGACCTCCAAGCAGCTCAAACTCGAATCCGACGCCCGGCGCGTGGCCTACGGCGGCATGCTGCTGGAGGGGCTGCTGGCGGTATTCGCCCTGGCCACGGTGGCGATCCTCAGTGCCGAACAGACCGCCGGACAGAGCCCGGTCGCGCTCTTCGCCTCGGGCGCGTCGGTCTTTTTCGCGCACCTGGGCATCCCTCCGCAACTCGGGGTGGAATTCGCCGCGCTGACGGTCAGCACCTTCCTATTAACCACGCTCGACACCTGCACGCGCCTGAGCCGCTTTTTGCTGGAGGAATACTTTGACTGGCGCAACCAGACCAGCCGCTACCTCGGAACCGTCCTCGTGTTGATCCCGCCAGCCGCGCTGGTTTTCCAGACCTTTAACGGCCAACCGGCCTGGAAAGCGATCTGGCCCATGTTCGGCTCGACCAACCAGCTCATGGCCGCCCTCGCGCTGGTCACGTTCGTCGTGTACCTCAAAGCCAAGGGCATCCGCTATCACTTCGCACTGATCCCGGCGCTGTTCATGCTGGCCATGCCGCTGTCCGCGCTCGGACTGATGGTTTTCGACGCCGACCAGCCGCCCGTCCTGCGGGTGATCAGCGTCGCCATGCTCGCGCTGGGGGTCTTCGTCTCCGCCATGTCGCTGAACTTCGTCTCCCGCGGCCAGGAACTCGCCCGTGGCGATGTGTAGGCGGGGTCAAAGAGAGATTTATGGATTCACTCTTTATTCAATAGATCCTTGATCGCGGACAAATTAAAGTTGGCCAACACGCAGATCCAAAACAAGGGCCCAATAACGCCGATATAGTACGACTTGATAAAGCAATAAACCATAACACCAAACAAAAAAAGGCATATAGGGATTGATACAACCAGTAAGGCTATATCAACAGCATACCCTAAACGCTTTCTCGTTATTTTCATACAATCCTCACTAATCACAATGCCCCTGCTTACCCGACGATCCCGCCCTGGCTCAGGAAGATGCCCTTGAGGTTCATTTCGAGGGCCTTGGGGTTGGGAGAATAGGCCAGCGCGTCCTGGCGGCCAATGACCCCGGCCTTGACCAGCCGGTAGAGGTCCTGGTTAAAGGTCTTCGAGCCGACCTCCTCGCTCGCCTCGATGACGGCGGGGATTTTTTGGAAAGCCCCCTCCTCGATCACCTTGCGACCGAGCGAGTCCACTGCAAAAATCTCCACCGTAGGCACCCGGCCTTCGCCCTCAATCTTGGGCACGAGGCGCTGAGTGATGGTGGCCCGCAGGCCGATGGCGATCTGGCGGCGCATGCTCTCCTGCTGGTCCACCGGGAAAAACTCGAACAGCCGCTGAACGGCCTGCTGGGCGCTGCCGGCGTGCAGCGTGCCGAAGACCAGGTGCCCCGTCTCGGAGGCGTGCAGCGCGGTCTCGAAGGTCGCCCGGTCGCGCATTTCCCCGATCAGGATGATGTCCGGGTCCTGACGCAGCACGGCCTTCAGCCCCAGCTCGAAGTCCGGCGCGTCCAGCCCGATCTCGCGCTGGTTGAAGATCGACTTCTTGTCCGTGTAGTTGAACTCGATCGGGTCCTCCAGCGTGACGATGTGCCGGTCGAAGGTCTCGTTGATGTACTCAAGGATGGCCGCCAGCGTGGAGCTTTTACCCGATCCGGTTGGCCCGCACACCAGCACGATCCCGTCCCGCTCCGCTGCGAGTTTTTTAAACGTCTCGGCATCATGGTTGAGCTCCTCGAAGGTCGGGGGCGTGTCCTTGACGTGGCGGAAGACGACGCTCGGCGTCCCGCGCTGGTAAAAGCCGTTCACGCGGAACCGGCCCAATCCGAGTTCGTTCAGGTCGTAGGAAAAGTCGATCTGCCCGTTCTGTTTCCAGTCCTCGTAAAACGAGGCGGGCATGGCCGTCTCCAGAAACTCCTGAATCTGCTCCGGAGTGAGCGGGTCCATATCCACGACTTCGAGCTTGCCATGCAGCCGCAGGTGCGCCGGTTTGTTGGACTTGACGTGGACGTCACTGGCGGCATTTTCGACCGCCAGCGACAGCAGGCTGTTGAAAGTTTCAGTGATGGCGGACATCGGCTGGCTGGATCATTTTCCCGTTGTCAGACACCCACGTTTGGCGCAAGTTGTTGAGCCAAAGGACCGGGGCAGCTTTCTTGCCGACAAATCCTATTTTACCCGATGATGAACACAACCCAATTTTACGGCGTCCACACCGCGCTCGTCACACCGATGCGCGACGGCCAAGTCGCCTATGACGACCTCGAGCGCCTCGTCGGTGCCCAGCTCGATGCTGGTGTCAACGGCCTCGTCGCCGTCGGCACGACCGGCGAATCTCCCACGCTCGACCATGAGGAGCACGCCGAGGTCATCCGCCGCATCGCGGCCCAGGCCGGTAGCAAGGTCCCCGTCCTCGCCGGGACCGGCTCCAACTCCACCGCCGAAGCGGTCGAGCTGACCCGCGGCGCCGACGCCGTCGAGGGCGTGGCCGGGATGCTCCAGGTCGCCCCCTATTATAACAAGCCCAGCCAGGAAGGGCTCTTCCGGCACTTCAGCGCCGTGGCCGAGGCCACCGAAAAGCCCATCATCCTCTACTCCATCCCCGGCCGCTGCGGCATCTCCATCGGGGTGGATACCTGCGCCCGCCTGTTCGAGGCCTACCCGCACATCTGCGGGATCAAGGAAGCGGGCGGCTCCTCCGAGCGCGTGGCCGAACTCGTGCAAAAGCTCGGGCCCGATTACCTCATCCTTTCCGGAGACGACTCCCTCACCCTGCCCTTCATGAGCTTCGGCGCCAAGGGCGTGATCAGCGTCGCCTCAAACCTCGTCCCGGCCCCGCTGGTCGAGATGGTCCAACTCGCCCTCAAGGGCGACTACGCCGCCGCCGAGCTCATCTCGCGCAAGTACTTCGGCCTCTTCAAGACCCTCTTCATCGAGCCCAACCCCGTGCCCGTGAAGTACGCCATGCACCGCCTCGGCCTCATCTCCTCCGCCGAGGTGCGCCTGCCTCTGTGCGAGATGACCGCCGACTCTATTGCCAAGCTCTGCGCCGTCCTCGGCAAGCTCGGCCTCTAGACCGTCCGTCCGGCCCATAACCTTCCAGCCATCCAGCATTTTCCCATGGTAAAAGTACTCCTTAACGGCGCCCGCGGGCGCATGGGGCAGGCCATCCAGGCCAGTGCCGCCGCCGAAGAAATCGAAATCGTCGCCGCCATCGATATGGGTGACGACCCGGTGCCCGGCCTCCAGGCCTGCGAAGTCGCCATCGACTTCAGCTTCCACGAGGCCACCGCGCCGCTGGCCAAGCTCTGCGCCGAGTACGGCAAGCCGCTCGTCATCGGCACCACCGGCCACACCCCCGAGGAAAAGGAAGCCGTCGCCGAGTACACCGCGCAAATCCCCATGGTCTGGGCGGGCAATTATTCCATCGGGGTCAACCTGCTCTTTTACCTCGTTGGCAAGGCCGCGAAAATCCTCGGACGCGAGTACCATCCCGAGCTCATCGAGATGCACCACTGCCGTAAAAAGGACGCCCCCAGCGGCACCGCCGAGCACCTGCTGGAAATCCTCCGCGAAGCCCGTGGCCTCACCCCCGAGCAGGAAATGCACGGGCGCAAGGGCCTCGTCGGCGAACGTCCGGACGACGAGATCGGCGTTCACGCCCTGCGCGGTGGCGACGTCGTCGGTGACCATACCGTGATGTTCGCCGGGCCGGGCGAGCGCATCGAGCTCACCCACAAAGCCTCCGACCGCCGCATTTTCGCCCAGGGCGCCCTCCGCGCCGCCCATTGGGTCCTCGGCAAACCGCCCGGCCTCTACCGCGCCGAAGACGTCCTCGGCCTGCGCGACTAGGTGCGTGGCCGCACGGGGCATTGAGGGGCTGCGCCCCTACGGAGCCAGACAGGCTCCTACCCCGGCGTGTCCACACCGGACCATGGCAGGCTTATCAAGCGTATGAACGGATGAAACAACTCGCGTCAGCTTATCTTATCGCGGGCTCGCCTTTCATCGTGCTGGCTGTTTATGCCCTCATCAAAACAAACGGGCGACAGCCAGGAGTCGTTGCCTTGTTTTTCGCCGCGTTTTTAATTTTTCCGCTCTACCCTTATTTCGTGAGCAGACGGCGCCTTAAGAAGAAAAAGACAGGCTCCAAAACGTTGCCGCAACGCCGATAACCTTCGCTCCCGTTTTCACCTCGTCGAGTCTTTGTTTCAAGGGCCAGGGTTGGCTACGAAGGCAGGTCGTCGAGCCGGGCAATGTTGTCAAGCGAGTCGTCCCAGTTCGCGCGGTCGGCCAGACAGATGCGCGCATCGGGCCGGATCGGCACATCCGTATCGAGGCTTCCGGCGGGCACGACCAGCCGTCGGCCTTCGTCTTGCACACTAGGCAAGGCCGAGCCGCAGTGAGTGCAGAAGCTCCGCTGGTGTAAAGAGCCGGACAGCGTGTACGTGCGACACAATTCCTCCCCGGCAAGCCAGATCAGCCTGGCTGTGGTCGAAAACAGGTTGGCCGCGTGGGCTGAGCCGGTGTCCTTGCGGCAACGCTCGCAGTGGCACAGGAAAAACTTTTCGAAGTCGCCCTCGATCTCAAACTTGACCGACTGGCAGAGGCAGGAACCGTAATGTTTCATAGACAGAGTTGGGGGTGGGATTCTTGACAGAAGAGGAATACCTAAAAATCGTCCGACAGGGGGTTCGCCTATAGACTGTGCAACGCGCCTGAGATGGGCGAGCCGGGAAACGAGTTGCATGCTCAAAAAATAGGTCCCTTTTGCGCTTTGTGTCTTTGTGCCTTTGTGGTTAATACCCTCTCCCTATGATCGTCTCGCTCGAAGGTAAACTGATCGAAGCCGCCCCGCTCTCCTGCGTGATCGAGGCTCACGGTGTGGGCTACGAGGTCTTCATCCCCGTCACGACCGCCGAAAAGCTCCCGTCCAACGGCCAAGTCGCCCGCCTGCACACGCTGGCCGTGTACCGCGAGGATTCGCAGACGCTCTACGGTTTCGCCAGCCGCGAGGACCGGGACTTTTTCCGGCTGCTGGTCGAGAAGGTCTCCGGCATTGGCCCCAAGATCGCGCTCAACATCATGAGCCGCATGTCCGTCGAGAGCCTGCGCACCGCCATCGCCCACTCGGATGTGGCCCTGTTATCGAAGTGCCAGGGCATCGGAAAAAAAACCGCCGAGCGCCTCGTGGTCGAGTTACGCGACAAGGTTTTCCCCGGTGGCATCCCCACCCCCGCCGCCCCCGGCATGCCGGATGGTACTCCCGCCCCCGCTGGCGGCACCGCCTTTCAGGATGCGCTGGCCGCTCTGGTCACACTCGGCTACAAGCCGCCCGAGGCCGACAAGGCCCTCCGCAAGGCCCAGGACAAGCTCGGCGCCGACGCCAGCACCGAGGCCCTCATCAAGTCCGCCCTGGGCTGAGCCGCTGTCCCCTTTGGGCATTCTCGACAGCCGCTGATGCCCGGACCCGTAACACATCTCTCGACCTTGCCCGTTGTTGACAGGCAAAGGCTCCTCTGGCTCTGCGAAAAATCACATCTGGCAAGCCTGCGATCGCCGTCCACCCCGCATCAACAGTCACCCCTCAGCCTCCTGAAAACCGAACCCATTTTTTCTGCAAAAAGTTTCAGATAAAGGGTTGACTACCCCCCGACAGATGGTTTGCTTATCCGCTTTCACTTGGGGCCGTAGCTCAGTTGGAAGAGCGCTTGCATGGCATGCAAGAGGTCGTCGGTTCGATCCCGATCGGCTCCACCATTTCCCTTTTTAAACCTTCCATGACAGGAGGTTTTTTTTATGCCCTCAGGTCAAGAGTTGGCCCGCCGTCACGCTAAAGATGACCTGCCTAATCCTTGCCCATCACTAGCAGGATGATCCCGAGCAGGATCATGAGCAGGGCCGGGAATTTTCGCAGCCCGTTCGTTTCCTTAAACAGCCACAGGCCCCCGGCAAAGGACACCAGAGCGCTCCCCCGGCGCAGGCACGACATGACGCCGATCAGCACACCGTCCATCTCCAGCGCCCGGAAATACGCGAAGTCCGCGATCAGCAGCGCCACGCCCACAAACGGGATCGACCAGCGCCACTCGAACTCGCCCCGCGGCCACCAGCGCCGCTTCCAGCCCCAGAAAAACGGGAAGAAAAAGACAACCAGATAAATCGCGAACCACGACTGCACCGTCGGCGCGTCGTAGCCCACGACATTGAGCAGGTACTTGTCGTAAAGCGAGCTGATCGCCCCCAGCAGCGTCGCCACGATGATAAACAACACCCAACGGTCCCGGTGAAAACGGATGCCCTCCTTTCGCCCGGCCACCGACAGCAGGTAAAAGCCCCCCAGCGTGACCGCGATCCCCGCCCACTGCAGGCCGTTGAACCGCTCCCCCATGAGAAAGAACGCCCCGAACAGCGTCCACACGGGGCTCGTGGCCCGGATCGGCGCCACCAGCGAGAGCGGCAGGTGTTTGATCGCAAAATAAGCGAACACCCACGAAGTGCCGACCAGGACCGACTTGGCGAACAGCCGCACGTGCCCCAGGGCGTCGAGCGACCCGACCCGCAGAAAATCCGTCGGAACCAGGTCCGGACGCACGCGGCTAAGGATCACCCACGGCAGCCAGATCGACGCGGCAAAGATCTGCGCCCAGAACAACACCGGCAGCACAGCGTTGTCGCGGACCGCGTGCTTCTTGCCCAGATCATACAAGCCGAGGACGACGGCGGAAAACAGCCCCAGAGTTACCCAATCCATCCGGAAAAAGCGTGCGCAGTTCCCGCCTCACGGCAACGCCGACTTTTGCCAATTTTCACGACTCCAGTCCGTCGATCCCGACAATAACCATTTTCCCGCGAAGCCACGCGAAGGTGCGCGAAGAAATATTCTCTTTAGAACTTCGCGTCCCTTCGCGTGGCTTCGCGGGAAACCTCTTTTTTTTAATGACATAAGAGTCCCCTCAACAAAAAGCGGAGCGTCCGTGTGGACGCCCCGCTTGGGGTTAGGTAAAGCGTTCTCTGTTATCCTCAGGACTTCTTCGGGGCGGGCTTGCCGCCGTCGAGAGCGTCGGCCAGCTCGCCGGAGAGACCGCCGGGCTTGGAGGGGTCGATACCGAGCTCGTGCAGGAGCTTGTCCACGATGGGCGAGTTCATCCGGTAGGCCAGCAGGGACTCCATCAACTGGTTGGGCATCCCGCCGACAGCGGCCGGTGAGGTGGCTCCATTGCCGTTGGTACCGTTGCTGCCGCCACCGGTGCCGGGCAGGTTGAAGCCGTTGGTCGAGACGATCTTGATGCTGTCGATCTTCTCCATCGGCTTGACGCTGGCCTCGATGATCTGCGGGGCCACCTGGGCGAGGATCTTGCGGATTTCGAAGCTGATAATCTCCTGGCTGAGCAGGTTCTTCGCCTCGTTGATCGCTTTTTCCCCGTAGGCTTCGACCTCCAGGCGCTTGTGGTCGGCCTCGGCCACGATGCGGATGCGTTCGGCCTGCGCCTTGGCCTCGGTCACAGCGGCATCGGCCTTGTCGAGGGCGGCCTGCTTCTCGGCCTCGGCGGCGACCTTGATGTCGATGGCGTCCTTTTCGGCGGCCTCGCGGGCCTTGATCAGCTGGATTTCCTTTTCGCGGTTGGCCACGGAGGTCTGGCGCACGGTGATGACGTTTTCTTCTTCCTTGACCATGAGCGCGCGGGCCTTGGCGGCCTGGGCCTCGGCCTGCGACTGCTCCTCAGACTTCTTCGCCACGACGATGTCGGCAGTCTGCTTCTTGACCTCGACGGACTGCTGGCGGTCGATGTCGGCCTCCTCGACCTGGCGCTTGGCGTGAATGTCACGCTCCTTAATCGCCTGCTCGCGGGTGATGTCGCGCTCCTTCACGGCCTGCTCGGCGGCGATGGCGGCCTCCTTCTCCTTCTGCTCCTGGGTGATGCGTGCCTCCTCGGCCTCGCGACGGCGGGTGGCCTTTTCGGTGGCCACGAGCGACTCCTGCGAGGCGGTGGCGAAGGCGACCTCGCGCTCCTGGTCGAGGCGGGCCATCTCCTCGTCGCGCTTGATGTGAAAGCTCTGGCGGGCCGCTTCGAGGTTTTTGGTCTCGATCAGCACGCGGGTATCCTGCTCGATACGGTTACGCTCCTCGCGCTTGGCCTCGGTGATCATGGTCAGTTTGGCCAGGCCCTGCGCGTCAAAGGCGTTATCCTCCTTAAAGTACGTGCGTCCGGTCTGGTCAAGGGCGGTCAGCGAAACCGACTCCAGCTCCAGGCCGTTCTTGAGTAAGTCCTCGCTCACGGACGACTGCACGGACTGGACGAACTCCGCCCGCTGCTCGTGCAGCTGCTCCATGGTCAGCCCGGCGGCCACGGCACGGAGCGAGTCCACGAACTTGCCTTGCAGCAGCTCCTTGAGCATCTCGGGCTGGAGGGTCCGATCGCCAAGCGTCTGCGCGGCCTTGGCGATGGATTCCTTTTCCGGCTTCACGCGGACGTAAAATTCCGCCGTCACGTCCACGCGCATACGGTCCGCGGTGATGAGGCCGTCCTCGTTCTTGCGGTCCACCTGGAGGCGCAGCGTGCGCATGTTGACCGCGACGATCTCCTGAAACACCGGCAGGCTGATCGCGCCGCCGTCGAGGATGACCTTTTCGCCGCCCAGACCGGTCCGGACGAACGCAAGCTCCTTGGAGGAGCGCTTATAAAGCCGTGCGACCACGACACCGAAGAAAATCAGGGCGACAAAAGCAATGCCGACCCAGATCAGGATATTAATATTAAACATGGCGTATGTGAGTGATGGTTAGTGACGAAAGATAAAGCGTATGCGAGGTGTCGAGCCCGGCGCTCAGGCACTGTCGAGGTTCGGGTTGCTCACGGCGATGCAGGTGAACTCTCCCCCGTCCTCTCCGACGAGCAAGACGTGCTCGCCCTGCTTGAAGTGAGCCTCCTCGCGGTCGGCCCGGACCATCACGTAGTGCGTGCGTCCGAGCGGTCCCTTGAGCTTGGCCTCGGCCGCGCGTTCGTGCGTGGCCTCGCCAATGGTGATGACTGCCACCCGCCCGACATAGCTGTGGCTGGAGACGGCGTTGGTCTCGTCCTTGGGCAGGATGTTGCCGAGCAGGGCGTTCCCCCACTTGAGCGGAAAGACTGCCACCACCAGCGCCAGCGGCGCGATGATCACCGCCGGGAGCAACCCGATCCCGCTGCCGGAGAGCGCGAGCTGGACATTATATCCGATGCAGGAGAACAAAAACAGGAAGAGCAGGAAGCTGATGATGAACGGCACGCGCCCGAAGTTCATCCAGGCGAAGACGTCGGCCACCCACGAGTGCTCCGCCATCCCCTCGCCCACCTCGGCGTCCGCCTCCACCCCGGCATCGGCCTCCAGGCTGAGTTCGCCCGGCAGGTCCGTGTCGAAGTCGGGGATCAGGTCGTCCAGCCAACCGAAGAGGCTGAGCCCGGTCAGCAGGCTGACGGTCTGGAGGATGCCGATGAGGAAAAACAGCCCCAACGCCACAGCGAAGGGCAGGTTTTCAGGCGCGGTGAAGTGAGCGAACATGGGGGTGCCGGATGGGCCGACCTTACTGGTTGGCGAGCTCCTTCATACGGGCTTCGATGCGGGCCTTCTTGTTCAGATGGGCCAGCTCGACGAGCTTGGCGGTCTCTTCGGAGCCGGCCTTGAGCGCGGCGCGGCGCACTCCGGTGGCGTCCTGCAAGACGCGGGAGAAAGCGCGCTCGGCGCGATCGGCTTTGGCGGCGGCACCACCGTTGGCGGAAGTCCCGGCGGGCGTATCCGTGGCACCGGTGGCTGCGGCTTCTTTCTGGGCCTGCTTAAACTCGAAAAGCTCGTCGTCCATCTCGTTGCGCTTGGCCACGAGCCCGGCAATCGCCTTGTTCAGCTCCTCTTCCTGACGGCCCAGCTCGCCGAGCTGGCTTTCCAGGGCCGGAAGCTGGTCCTCGATGTCGAGCTGACGCGAAATGGCGGCCTCGACCAGGTCCTTGCGGCCCTGTTT